>CAZUPH010000111.1:0-13395 GCA_964621995.1 uncultured Rubrivivax sp.
CCTGCGCCGACCAGGCCGGGACGGTGCGCGCCTTCGGCGAGCTGGTCGCCGCGCTGGAGGCACAGCCGGCGCTGGCCAGCTGGGCGCTGACGGTGCCGACCGCGGAGCAGACGGCCTGCCGCGGCATGGCCGCACCGCTGGCGCGCTGGGCCGCCGGGGCGCTGGCGGTCGCCGGCGACCGGCCGGTGCCGCTGCGCGCGCTGGCCTTCCTGGCGCAGGGCTGGGCGGCGCTGTGGCAGGGGCGGCTGGGCGATGTCGGGCAGGCGCTGGCCCAGGCCGACGAGGAGGCCGCCTGGGCCGGCCGGCCGACCCGCTCGCGGCGCCACCAGTCGCTGGCACTGCACGCGGTGCTGGCGCTGGCGCAGGGGCGCCGCGACGAGGCGCTGGAGGCAGCCCGCACGAGCGTGCAGGAGTACGGCCAGCGCTACAGCGAGTGGGGGCGCTGGCGCAACCTGTTCGCCGCCGCGCGCGTCGCCGCCGGCTGCGGCGACGCCGCGCAGCTGCGCCCCTGGCTGGACGAGCTGGCCGCGCTGCTGCCCGCGCTGCCCGACGCCGCGGCGGCGCGCAGCGTGCCGCTGCAGGGCCTGCGCGGCACGCTGTGCTGGCTGGAGGGCCGCGAGGACGAGGCGGTGGCGACCTGGCGCGAGGCGCTGCAGCAGGAGGCGGCGGCCGACCTGCTGGGCCTCGCGGACGAGCTGCGCGCGCGGCTGGCGCTGTGCCGGCTGCGCCGGCTCGACGCGCCCGGCGCCGCGGCCTGGCTGCGCCCGCTGCTGGCGCAGGAGGCCGACGGGCCGCGCGGCCTGGTCTACGCGGCGCCGGTGCTGGCCGAGGTGGCGGTCTTCGACGGCGGCGCCGCGTGGCTGCCGGCGCCGGCGCGCGCCACGCTCGAGCGCTGGGCGGCGCTGCTGCGCGGGCCGGCAGGCCCCGGGGCCGGGCCCGAGGCGACGCCGGCCGCCCCCGCCGAAGCCCTGCCGGCCGGGCTGCCCGCCGGCCCGCTGACGGCGCGCGAGCTGGAGGTGCTGGCGCTGATCGCGCGCGGCGACAGCAACAAGCTGTTCGCGCGCGCGCTGGACCTGTCGCCATTCACCGTCAAGCGCCACGTCGCGCACATCCTGGACAAGCTGGACCTGCGCTCGCGCGGCCAGGCGGCCGCCTGGTACCACGCCCAGGGCGCGGCAGCGCCGGCGCCGGGCGGCGGCTGAGCGGGTCCGCCGGCGCGGCGCCGGCTCAGCGCGCCGCCGCGGCGCAGTGCTCGGCGATGAAGCGGGCGTGGCTGGGCATCACCTCCACGCACTTGCCGATCACGCTGCGGATGCCCTCGAGGAACTGGTGGATGTCGGCCTCGGGGTAGAGGTCCACCAGCGGGTCGTAGCCGTCGGGCACCAGGCCCTGGCCGTGCAGCACCTGCAGCCAGCTGACCTCGGTGAACAGCTCGGTGTGTTCGCGGAAGATGCGGCCGTGGCTCTTCCACAGCGCCATGCGGCGGGTCAGCGGCTCGGGCACCGCCATCTCGCGGCAGGCGGTCCAGAACGGGCTGTCGGTGCGCTGGTTCAGGTGGTAGTGCAGGATGATGAATTCGCGCACGCGCGTGTACTCGAAGTCCATCTGCGCGTTGAACTCGTCGATGTCCACCTGGCGGAAGTCGCGCGCCGGCCACAGCTTCAGGAGCTTGCCGATGCCGGCCTGCACGAGGTGGATGCTGGTGCTTTCCAGCGGCTCCATGAAGCCGCTGGCCAGCCCCAGCGCGACCACGTTGCGGTTCCACATGCGCTTGCGCTTGCCGGTGGTGAAGCGGATCACGCGCGGCTCGGCCAGCGGTTCGCCGTCCAGGTGCGACAGCAGCGTCGCGGTGGCCTCGTCGTCGCTGACGAAGCGGCTGCAGTAGACATGCCCGTTGCCGGTGCGGTGCTGCAGCGGGATGCGCCACTGCCAGCCGGCGCGGTGCGCGGTGCTGCGCGTGTAGGGCGTGATCTCGGGCACGCTGGCGCAGGGCACGGCCACCGCGCGGTCGCAGGGCAGCCAGTGCGTCCAGTCGTCGTAGCCGGTGGCGAGCGCCTGCTCGATCAGCAGGCCGCGGAAGCCCGAGCAGTCGATGAACAGCTCGCCGTCGATGCGCTGGCCGTCCTCCAGCTCCACCGCGTCGACGAAGCCGTCGCCGGCGCGCAGGTGCACCTGGCGGATCCGGCCCTCGATGCGCTGCACGCCGCGCGCCTCGGCGTAGCGGCGCAGGTAGCGGGCATACAGGCTGGCGTCGAAGTGGAAGGCGTAGACGATCTGCCCCAGCGGCGAATTCGGCATGTCCGCGGCCGGGCGCATGAACCTGTTCGCGCGGCTGGCCATGCGCGTGATCGAGTACTGCTCCAGGTCCGGCGCCTTGCCCGCCAGCCACATCTTCAGCCAGTACTGGTGGAACTCGGTGGTCCACAGCTCCTGGCCGAAGCTGCCGAAGCCGTGCAGGTAGCGGTGGCCCAGCGCCTTCCAGTTGACGAACTCGATGCCCAGCTTGAAGCTGCCCATCGTCTCGCGCACGAACTCGTCCTCGTCGATCTCGAGGATCTTGTTGAACAGCTTGATCGGCGGGATGGTCGCCTCGCCGACGCCCACGGTGCCGATCTCGTCGGACTCGACGAGCCGGATCTGCACCCGTCCCTGCAGCACCTTGGCCGTCATCGCGGCGGCCATCCAGCCGGCGGTGCCGCCGCCGACGATGACGACGCGCTGCAGGGGCTCGGTGAAGGAAGGGGTGCTGGGCATGGCGCAGCCTCGGGCGGGGCGGTAAAGGGCGCGGGCCCCGGGGCCGGAAGACCGGCCGCGGGGCCCGACGCGTTCAGGATCGCGGCGTCAGAGCTTGTAGCCGATGCCTATCGTATAGGTCTTGCCGTACTTGACGCGCTCGACGACGTTGTCGGGCGTCCCGCTGTAGCGCTTGAACTCGGCGTTCGTCAGGTTGCGGCCCTGGGCCAGGATGGACAGGCCCTTGAGCATGCCGCGCTGGAACTCGTAGGAGACCTGCACGTCCTGGGTGGTCTCCGGCGCGATGAAGGTCAGCTGCCGGTTGTCCTGGAAGTCGCTGATCTCGCCGAGGAATTCCGAGCGCTTGCGCTGCGCCCAGCTGATGCCGAAGCCGGCGCGCTCGTAGTACACGCGCAGGTTGGTCACGTTCTTCGACAGGCCCGGCAGCGGCAGCTGCGAGACGCCGACGTCGTTGGTGTTCAGGCCCGAGGCCGGGATCGACACGCGGCTGGTGTTGGTCGAGTGGTTGAGCTCCACGCCGAAGCCGCTGAGCACCGGCAGGAACATCCCGAAGGGCACCGACACCGTGAACTCCGCGCCGCTGATGCGCCCGCCGGTGCCGTTGGCCGGCTGCGTGAACAGGCCGATCGGGTTCAAGCTGGGCGGCAGGGTGACGCCGTAGCGGCTGAAGTCCACCGCCTGCTGCTGCTGGTACACGTAGGTGCGCAGGTCCTTGTAGAAGCCGGCGACGGCGATGTAGGCGCGGTTGCCGAAATACTTCTCGAACGAGAGGTCGAAGTTGTTGGCGCGGAAGGGCTCCAGGTAGGGGTTGCCGCCGCTGCCCTCGATGCGCGGGCCGTTCGCCGCCGCCGCGTTGACGCCGAAGGTCGAGCTGGCGCGCAGGTCGGCCATGCTGGCGCGCGACATCACGCGGCCGATGGCCAGGCGCACCACCGAGTCCGCCGGCAGGTCCATCGTCAGGTTCAGCGTCGGCAGCACGTCGGTGTACGAGTGCGGGATGTCCACGCGCGTGGCCGGGCAGGTGGCCGGCGTATTGCCGGTGCAGGTCGCCGGGTCGAGCACGAAGCCGCTGCCGGTCTGCTTGGTGTTGACGACCTGCACGCCCACGTTGCCGCGCACCGAGCGGCCGAACAGCTCGGTGTCCAGGTTGGCCTGCACGTAGGCCTGCTGGATGTCCTCCTTGACCGCCCAGTCCTTGTTCAGGATGTCGCGGTCGACCTTGGGCGGCAGGTCGTAGATCGTGCCCAGCGAGCCCTGCGGGTCCCAGGTGATGACCGGGATGCCCACGGTGCCGGCGACGACGCTGCCCGGGTTGGGCACGTCCTTGAACGCGTACGGGTCCAGCACCTGGCCGGTGACCAGGTTCACGCTGTCCTTGATGACCAGCCGACCTTCTTCCGCCGTGCGCGTCTTCTTGCGCTCGCCGATCTGCACGCCCATGTCGACCTCGATGACCGGGCCGAACGCCAGCGGGCGCTTCGTCGTGAACCGCAGTGCGTCGATCTGGTCCTTGACCCTCGGCAGCGCCACGTAGCCGGCCTGCGGCGAGGTCTCGCCGCCGGACCAGCCCATCGGGTCGGTCAGCTTGATCACCGCCGGGTCGGCGTAGTTCAGGCTGGTGTTGTAGCGGACCTGGTCGAAGTTGCCGCCGGTGAAGCCCTGCCAGCTGATCGTGCTGGCGCGGTGCGCGGCGGCGAACTGCGGCAGGTTGCCGTTGCCCACCAGGCCGGCCGTCGTCTCGTAGCGCGTGCCCTTGCGGTTGACCTTGCTCTGCGACAGGTCGACCGTGCTCGTCCACTCGCCGAGCTTGAAGCGCGCGTTGAGGCCCCAGGCGTTGAGGTCGTCCTCGATGCGCTCGTCGTGGTTGCGCACGACGCCCTTGTAGTTGTCCACCGTGCCGCTGGTGAAGTTGCCGTTGGCGTCGGCGACGACGTTGTAGAAGCGGCCGTTGGGGTCGTAGCCGCCGGCGCTGTTGCCGCCGATCGCGCCTTCCAGGCCCTTCTTGCTGACCTTGAAGTCGCCTTCCGAGTAGAAGTAGTCCGCGCTGAGCTCGAAGTCCTTGTTCGGCTTGTACTGCAGCACGGCCATGCCGCCGACGCGCTCGAACTTGGTCTTCTCGATGTCCGAGGTGAAGCCGCCCGGCGCCCGCGCCGTGATCTCGGTGCCCTGGCACACGCCGTTGGCGTCGTAGGTGCTGGTGCAGCCGGTGACGTCCGGCGCCCAGCCGCCCCAGGCGTTGAAGCGCTGCTGGTCGGCGCCCTTGTCCTTCAGCGTCGTGAAGCCCAGCGCCACGCCCAGCTTGCGGTCGGCGAACTGGTCGATGTAGGTCAGCGTCGCGCGGTCGCCCTGGCCCTCGCCGAAGCCGCTGTCGATGCCGGTCTTGTCGCGCGTGAGGCGGCCGGCGATCGTGCGCTTGCCGAAGTCCAGCGGCCGCACCGTGGACATGTTGATCGTCGAGGCCAGGCCCTGCGAGAACAGGCTGGCCTGCGGCGTCTTGTAGACCTGCACGCCACCCAGCAGTTCGGCCGGGAACTGGTCGAACTCGACGCCGCGGCTGTCGCCGGTGGAGGCCTGCTCGCGCCCGTTCAGCGTGGCGGCGTTGAAGTCCGGCGACAGGCCGCGCACGCTGATGTTGGAGGCGCGGCCGGTCTGCTTGTTGCGCTGCGTGGCCAGGCCGGGCAGGCGCGAGATGGCCTCGGCCACCGTCACGTCGGGCAGCTTGCCCACGTCCTCGGCGCTGATCGCCTCGACCACGCCCTCGGCGTTCTTCTTGACGCTGATCGCGCTCTCGATGCCGCGCCGGATGCCGGTGACGGTGACCACCTCGCCCGACGGGGCCGCGGCACCGCTGCCCTGGGCCAGCGCCGAGCCGGCCGGGACCCACATCGCCGCCACCGCCGCGGCCACCGGCGAGACCCGCAGCAAGGCGCGCGGCAGGCTCTGGACCCGGCGCAGCCGGGCGGTCGAATGCTTCATGGATTTGTCTCCTACAGACTCGCTGGAACCACGGGTGCCCGCCGGGTTCGGCGCTGGACAGCGTTTCCCGGTCAGGCTGGGGCGCTGGGCCCGCAGCCACAACTCTGTACCAAAACTAGATGACCGGGATACCTTCGGAAACCCTAGTCCGGTGCGCCGGACCGGCGTCCGAGGCGGTCTGTGGCCCCTGGCGTGGCCCTACGACCCTCTTGGGGGCGGGCTCTGCACCGACGCGGTGCGCCCGTATGAGGCGGGCGGACAAGTTGTAGCCAAACTACATGCCGGCATCAGCGCCTGTCGCGCCCGCCGAGCAGAAAGCCGAGCGGCAGCGCGACCCGTGCGCGCCAGGAGCGCTCGTTGTGGTCGGCGCCGTCGAAGACCTGGCTGTGGCTGTCCGCGCCCTGGCGGTAGCCGCGCTCGCGCAGGATGGCGTCCATGCGCTGCTGGAACGGTGCATACAGCGCGTCGAGGTTCAGCGTGCCGTGGTCGAACCACAGCCGGTGGCGGCCCGCCGGCGGCAGCCGGCGCCGTACGAAGTCCAGGTGGTGCTGCGCGATCGCCGTCATGCGCGCGCCGCCGGGCTCGCGCAGCAGCGCCGGGCGGGTCGTCACCGGCCAGTGCGTGGACACGCAGCCGGCGGCGCCGAAGACCTGCGGGTAGCGGATCAGCGCATACAGCGAGACCAGCCCGCCCATGCTGGAGCCCATGACCAGGGTGTGCGCAGCCTGCGGCCGCGTGCGGTAGCGGGCGTCGACCAGCGGCTTGAGTTCCTCGGCCAGGAAGCGCAGGTAGCCGTCGGACAGCGCCAGCGCGCGCGGATCGGCAACCTCCGAGCCGGCGGGAGCGATCACCTGCAGCAGCTCGGCCGGCAGCGTCGCCAGCGGTTCGGCGGGCACGTACTCGCGCCAGCGCAGCGGCGTGTTCCAGACCGCGACGACCAGGGTCGGCGGCACCGCGCGGCGGTGGATCAGCGCGGCCAGCGCATGCTGCACGCCCCAGGGCTCGCCGCCGAAGGCCTGGGCCGGGTCGAACAGGTTCTGCCCGTCGTGCATGTACAGCACCGGGGCGGGCTCGCCGCGCGGGTCGTAGCCCGGCGGCAGCCAGACCACCACGCGCCGGGGCGCGGCGTGGCGCGACGGCGGCAGCTCCATCGTCTCGAAGCGGCCGCCGGCAGCGAGCGCGTCCGCCTGCCCGGCCGGGCGCGCGCCGGCGCAGGCCCCCAGTCCCCCCAGCGCGGGCAGCAACGGGGCGGCCGCCAGCGCATGCAGCGCGCGGCGGCGGGGGCGGGCGTGGACGGGGGGCATCGCGGCTGTGGTTCGCCGGCATGCCGGACCGGCGGCCGAAACCCTACACTGCCGCCGCCATGCCTGTCTGCCCTGGGATTTCGAGGATCGCCGTCGCCGGCCTGGCGCTGGCGCTGGCCGGCGCCGCGGCGGCAGCGCCGCCCGAGGGCCCGCTGCACGTGCCCTCGCCGGACTGGCGCGAGCAGGTCATCTACTTCGTGATGACCGACCGCTTCGCCGACGGCGACCCGGCCAACAACGACCAGGGCGCCGGCGAGTTCAAGGCCGGCGACCGCACGCGCTACAACGGCGGCGACCTCGCCGGGCTGCGCCAGCGGCTGGACTACATCCAGGGCCTGGGCGCCACCGCGCTGTGGATCACGCCGCCGGTGGCCAACCAGTGGCTGGGGCCGGGCGGACGCTACACGGGCTACCACGGCTACTGGGCCGAGCACTTCAAGCGCGTGGACCCGCACCTGGGCAGCCTGGCGGACCTGCAGCGCCTGTCGCGCGCGCTGCACGGCCGCGGCATGTACCTGGTGCAGGACATCGTGGTCAACCACACCGGCGACTTCTTCCGCTACGACGGCGGCTGGGACGCGCGCGACCCGGCGCGCTTCTACGCGCCGCAGCCGGGCTCGGTGCCGGCGCGGCCCTCGCAGTGGCCGTTCAGCCTGAACGACCCGCGCGACCCGGCGCAGCGCCGCGCCGGCATCTACCACTGGACGCCGGACATCGCCGACTACACCGACCCGCGGCAGGAGGCGGACTTCCAGATGTCGGGGCTGGACGACCTGAATACCGGGAACCCGGTGGTGCGCCGCGCGCTGCGCGACAGCCACGGCTGGTGGATACGCGCCGCCGGCGTCGACGCCTTCCGCGTCGACACCGCGTTCTACGTGCCGCCGGACTATTTCGCCGACTTCCTGCACGCGCGCGACCCGGCCGCGCCCGGCATCGCCGAGGTCGCGCGGCGCACCGGGCGGCAGGACTTCCTGGTCTTCGGCGAGGGCTTCGGCATCGACCGGCCCTTCCAGGACCGCGAGGCGCGGAAGATCGAGCGCTGGATGAGCGCGCCCGACGGCCGGCCGCTGCTGCCAGGCATGCTGAACTTCCCGCTGTACGGCGCCTTCGGCGACGTCTTCGCGCGCGGCCGCCCGCCGGCGGAGCTGGGCCACCGCATCGCCGCGACGATGTGGCTGCACGCGCGACCGCACCTGATGCCGACCTTCGTCGACAACCACGACGTCGACCGCTTCCTGGCCGGCGCCACGGTGCCGGCGCTGGAGCAGGCGCTGCTGGCGATGTTCACGCTGCCCGGCATCCCGGTCGTCTACTACGGCACCGAGCAGGGCTTCACCGAGCAGCGCGCGGCCATGTTTGCCGCCGGCTGGGGCAGCGGCGGGCGCGACCGCTACGACACCACGCATCCGCTGTACCGGCGCATCGCCGCGCTGTCGGCGCTGCGCCGCGCCGAGCGCGCGTTCACGCACGGCACGCCGGTGGTGCTGGCCGCCGAGGCGGCACGCGCCGGCGCGATCGCCTGGCGCATGGACCCGCCGGCCGGTGGCGGCCGCCCGGCGCTGGTGGTGATGAACACCGCGGACAGCGAGGTGCTGCTCGACGGCCTGGCACTGGGGGTGCCCGCGGGCACGCGGCTCAGCGGCCTGCACGCGCTGGGTGGCGGGCCCGAGGCGCGCCCCGCCGCGCAGCGTGCCGGCGCCGGCGGCCGGCTGGTGCTGCGGCTGCCGCCGCGCAGCGGCGCGGTGTGGCGCATCGAGGCCGATGCCGTGCTGCCGGGCGGCGGCGAAGACCCGTCGCCGCTCGCACTGGACCCGCTGCCGGACGGCCCGGTGGATGGCGATGTCGACGTCGCCGGCACGGCGCGGCCCGGCGACGCGGTGCACCTCGTCGTCGACGGCGACCTTGCCGGCGCCAGCGTCGTGCAGGCCGATGCCCAGGGCCGCTTCCGCGGCCGCATCCCGGCGGCGGCGCTGGGCACGCCGGGCGGCAGCGGCACCCACCGCATCAGCGCCTATGTCGCCGCGCCCGGCGGGCCGGGCGGCGAGGGCGCCGCGGCCTCGCGCAGCGTGCGCGTCGAGCGGCGCTGGCAGCTGCTGGCCGAGCGCGAGGACCCGGCGGGCGACGACCACGGCCCCGACGGCCGCTACCGCTACCCGACGGACCCGAGCTGGGGCGACAACCGCCAGATGGACCTGCGCCGCGTGCAGGTCTTCGAGTCCGCCGGCGCGCTGCGGCTGGACCTCGCGATGCACCGCGTCACGCGCAGCTGGAACCCGGCCAACGGCTTCGACCACGTGGCCTTCACGATCTTCGTCGAGCTGCCCGGGGCGCCCGGCGGCGCGCGCGTGATGCCGCTGCAGCACGCCACGCTGCCGCAGGACATGCGCTGGCACCTGCGGCTGCGCGCGCATGGCTGGAGCAATGCGCTGTTCGGTGCCGAGGGCGCGACCGCCGACGCCGAGGGCACGCCGCTGGCGCCGGCGGCGGAGATCGGCGTCGACCCGGACACCCACACGGTGCGCTTCTTGCTGCCGGCGGCGGCGCTGGCGCGCGCCGGCGCGCGCGGGCTGTCCGGCGCGCGCGTGCACGTCACGACCTGGGACTACGACGGCGGCTACCGCGCGCTGGGTGCCCAGGCGGCCCCGCACGCGATGGGGGGCGGCGACGCGGCCTCGCCGCGCGTGATGGACAGCAGCGGGCCCATCGAGCTGCCCTGAGCCGGGACCGCCCCCGGGCACGCACGGCAAAGTGCCCGGGCCAAAGAAAAAGGGCAGGGAGAAACCCTGCCCGCGGTCCTGCACCTCTGCGGCGGCCGGCTGGCACCGGCCGCGCAGGCAGGCGACTGCTTACTTCTTCTTCTCTTCCTTGGCCATCGGCTTGGCGTCGGCCTTCTTGGCCTCTTCCTTCTTCGCGGCGCTGGCGGCCGGCGCGGGGGCGGCCGCGGCCGGCTTGGCCGGGGCGGCCGCAGGCGCGGCGGTCTGCGCCTGGGCGCCGATGGCGAAGGCAGCGAGGATCAGGGTGCTCAGGAGCTTGCTCATGGTGTCGTTCCCTTGGGGGGAATCCTTGTCGTGCGGTGCCCGGATGCGGTTCGCCGCGGCGCAGCCGCGTCCACCGTCGCCGCCCCGGACCACCAGACCGGCGACGACAGCCTCCCCACAACGCGGCAGCCGGCGGGCGGTTGACGCGGCCGGTGTCAGGGGAAGTGCGTAGGCCGGCGGGGCGTTCAGCCGGCCTGCTCGAGCGCCAGCGCGGCGCCCGACAGCGCGGCCAGCGTGTCGGTGATCAGCGCCGTCGGCACCGCCTGCAGGTAGGGGCGGAAGCGGCCCTTGGACTCGAAGCGCTCGCGGAAGGCCGAGCCGAAGAAGCGGTCGGCCAGCCGCGGCACGATGCCGCCGCCGACGTAGACGCCGCCGCGGGCGCCGTAGACCAGCGCCACGCTGCCGGCGAAGCTGCCCAGCAGCGCGCAGAAGGCGTCCAGCGTGCGGCTGCAGACCTCGTCGTGCCGCGCGAGGCCGCGCTCGACGATCTCGTCGGCGGCCAGCGCCGGCGCCGGCAGGCCCAGCACGGCGCCGACCGCCCGGTGCAGCACCGGCAGACCGATGCCCGAGAGCAGCCGCTCGGCCGAGACATGGGCATGTTCGCGGCGCGCCGCGGCGAGCAGCTCGCTGTCGAAGTCGTCGGCCGGTGCCAGCGTGGCGTGCCCGCCTTCGCCCGGCACCGCCACCCAGCCCTGTGGTGTCGGCACGATGGCGGCGACGCCCAGCCCGGTGCCCGGGCCGATGACGGCGCGTGCACCCGGGCCGGGCGCCAGCGGCGGGCCGAAGGGCCGCAGCTGCGACGGCGCCAGCCGCGGCAGCGACAGCGCCAGCGCCTCGAAGTCGTTGAGCACCAGCAGCTCGTCCAGCGCCAGCGCCTGGCGCGCCCGCGCGCGCGAGAACGACCAGCCGCTGTTGGTGAGCGTGATCTCGTCGCCGGCGACCGGGGTGGCCACGGCGAAGGCGGCGGCGCGCGGCGGCGCATAGTCCGCGCCGAGCGCCGCGGCCAGCGCCTGCAGGTAGGCCTGCGCGGCGGCGACCGGGCCGGCATGGTCGGCGCTGCGCAGCGTGCGCACCTGCGCGACGCAGCCGCTGCCGGCGGCGAGCCAGCCGAAGCGCGCATTGGTGCCGCCGATGTCGGCCACCAGCCAGGGGCGCGGCGGGCCGTGGCCGGTCACGGGCGGGTGCATGGGGAAGGGGGGCTGGGTGGCGGCAAGTCGGTCCCCGGTGGGGGGGGCTGGTCGGGGCGGCGGCAGGCGGACGGGGCCTGGCAACGGCAGATCGCGGGACGGTAGCAAAACTACAGCCGACGGACAATAGAGGCTCCGGCAGGAGAGCGAACTTCCGCTGTCAGAGTTTGGGGACCCGGGAAAGCGTGTAGTCTGATTACATCACCGACTGGGCATGCTGGTCACCCAGGCGGCTGCCCGCGGTCCCGCACAATCCGTGCCTGCGCGGGCCCGTCGTGCCGCTGCACCGAAGCCCCGTCCCGCGCCCATGAACGACCACGACAGCCCCCGCCTGCTTGCCGACATCGGCGGCACCTACGCGCGCTTCACGCTGGAGACCGCGCCCGGCGTCTTCCGCCACGCCGCCTCGCTGCGCTGCGCCGAGCACGCCGACTTCCACGCCGCCGTCAGCGCCTACCTGGATGGCCTGCCGCCGGCGCTGGCCGCTGCCATCGAGCATGCCGCGATCGCCATCGCCAATCCCGTCGAGGGCGACGAGGTGCGCATGACGAACTACACGTGGCAGTTCTCGATCGAGCAGATGCGCCAGCGGCTGAAGCTGGCCACGCTGGTCGTCGTCAACGACTTCACCGCGCTGGCGATGGCGCTGCCCCGGCTGGCGCCCGGCGAGCGGCGACAGGTGGGCGGCGGCAGCGCGCGCGAGCGCAGCGTGATCGGCCTGCTCGGCGCCGGCAGCGGCCTGGGCGTCAGCGGGCTGATCCCGGCCGCCGACGGCTGGATCGCGCTGGGCACCGAGGGCGGCCACACCAGCTTCGCGCCGCGCGACGATCTCGAGATGGCGGTCCTGCGCCACGCCCAGCGCCGCTACAGCCATGTTTCCTTCGAGCGCCTGGTCTCCGGCCCCGGGCTGTCGCTGATCCACGAGGCGCTGGCCGGCCCCGGCGCCGGGCCGCTGGCGGCGCCGGAGATCACGCGCCGCGCGCTGGCCGGCGCCGACGCGGTCTGCGTGCAGACGCTGGAGGCCTTCTGCTCGATGCTGGGCACCGCGGCGTCCAACCTGGCGGTCACGCTGGGCGCCTTCGGCGGCGTGTTCATCGGCGGCGGCATCGTGCCGCGGCTGGGCGAGTTCTTCGACCGCAGCGGCTTTCGCGCCCGCTTCGAGGACAAGGGCCGCTTCGGCGACTACCTGCGGCCCATCCCGACCTACGTGATCACCGCCGGGCAGGCCACCTTCGTCGGCGCCTCGGCCATCCTCGCGGCGCAGTTGCGCACGCTGCGCAGCGACCGCGACTCGGCCATCCTGGCGCAGATCCAGCGCGCGCGCGACAGCCTCTCGCCGGCCGAGCGGCGCGTGGCCGACCACGTGCTGGCGCACCCGCGGCAGGCGCTGCAGGACCCGATCGCCGAGATCGCGCGCGCCGCGCAGGTCAGCCAGCCGACGGTGATCCGCTTCTGCCGCACGCTGGGCTGCGAGGGGCTGTCGGACTTCAAGCTGCGGCTGGCCTCGGGGCTGTCCGGCACGGTGCCGCTGACGCACACGCAGGTCACCGGCGACGACAGCACGCTGGAGCTGGGCGTCAAGGTGCTGGGCAACACCGCCAGCGCCATCCTGCAGGTGCGCGAGCAGCTCAACCGCGACACGCTGGCGCGCGCGATCGACATCCTGGCCGGCGCGTCGCGCGTGGAGTTCTACGCCGTGGGCCACTACGGCGTCGTCGCCGACGACGCGCAGTTCAAGTTCCTGCGCTTCGGCGTGCCCTCGGCCAGCATCACCGACGTGCGGCTGCAGCCGCTGGCGGCCAGCGTGCTGAAGCCCGGCGACGTCATCGTCATCGTCAGCAGCAGCGGCCGCATCGACGACCTGCTGGAGGTCGCCGACACGGCGCGCGCGCGCGGCGCCACGGTGCTGGCCATCACCGCCAGCCACTCGCCGCTGGCCCGGAAGGCCGACGTGGCGCTGATCGTGGACCATGTCGAGGACGTGGCCACGCAGGTGCCCATGGTCAGCCGCATCCTGCACCTGCTGGTGATCGACATCCTGGCCGTCGGCGTGGCGATGCAGCTGGGCAGCGACCGCGCCGCGGCGCTGACCGCCGCGGCGGCCGCCGGCCTGGACGAGG
The DNA here is from genome assembly GCA_964621995.1 of uncultured Rubrivivax sp. GTDB lineage: Bacteria > Pseudomonadota > Gammaproteobacteria > Burkholderiales > Burkholderiaceae_C > Rubrivivax. Next base: position 13,383 of record CAZUPH010000111.1, read on the forward strand.
GCCGCCCGGAGCC
>CAZUPH010000112.1:0-13185 GCA_964621995.1 uncultured Rubrivivax sp.
GGGCGATCCGCAAGCGCCGCTACGTCGAGAAGCCGCACATGCGCTACAGCAAGACCGCCGACCTGCTGTGCGAGATGGGCCGCTACGGCCAGAAGACCGGCGCCGGCTGGTACGACTACCAGCCCGGCAGGCGCGACGCGATCCCGAGCCCGGTCGTCGTCGAGATGATCGAGAAGCACCGCGCCGAACTCGGCATCGCGCCGCGCAAGATCGGCGACGAGGAGATCGTGCACCGCCTCGTCTATGCGCTCGTCAACGAGGGCGCGAAGATCCTCGAGGAAGGCATCGCCAGCAAGGCCAGCGACATCGACATGGTCTACCTCACCGGCTACGGCTTCCCGCTGCACCGCGGCGGCCCGATGTGCTACGCCGACACGCAGGGCCTGTTCAACGTCGTGCAGGCCATGAAGCGCTTCGCCGCCAACCCGCACGACGACGCCACGTTCTGGCAGCCCGCGCCGCTGCTCGCGAAGCTGGCCGCCGAAGGCAAGTCGTTCACCTGAACCCGCGAAGGAGACCCCCCATGAGCCGAGCCGTCATCGTCTCCACCGCCCGCACCCCGCTCGCCAAGAGCTGGAAGGGCGCCTTCAACATGACGCACGGCGCGACGCTGGGCGCCTTCGCGGTGCGTGCCGCCGTCGAGCGCGCCGGCGTCGACCCGGGGGCCATCGAGGACGTGCTGATGGGCTGCGCCAACCCCGAGGGCGCCACCGGCAGCAACATCGCGCGCCAGATCGCGCTGGCCGCCGGGCTGCCCATCACCGTCAGCGGCGCCACCGTCAACCGCTTCTGCAGCAGCGGGCTGCAGACCATCGCGATGGCCTCGCAGCGCGTGATTGCCGGCGAGGGCGAGGTCTACGTGGCCGGCGGCGTGGAGAGCATCTCCTGCGTGCAGCAGGAGATGAACATGCACATGCTGTTCGACCCCGCGCTGCAGAAGTCCAAGCCCGAGATCTACTGGCCCATGCTGCAGACGGCCGAGATGGTGGCCAAGCGCTACCAGGTCCCGAAGGAGCGCATGGACCACTACGGCGCGGCCAGCCAGCAGAAGGCCTGCGCGGCGCAGGAGCAGGGCCTGTTCGACGCCGAGATGGTGGCCTGCACGGTGACCATGGGCGTGGCCGATGCGCAGCTGGGCCTGCGCAGCAAGGAGGTCACGATCAAGGCCGACGAGGGCCTGCGCCCGGGCACCACCTACGAGAGCATCAAGGACATCCGCACCGCGGTGCCGGGCGGCGTGGTCACGGCCGGCAATGCCAGCCAGTTTTCCGACGGCGCCGGTGCCTGCGTGGTGGTCAGCGAGGAGTACGCGCAGAAGAAGGGCCTGAAGCCGCTGGGCCGATTCCTCGGCTTCGCGGTCGCCGGCTGCGAGCCCGACGAGATGGGCATCGGCCCCGTCTTCGCGGTGCCCAAGGTGCTGCAGCGCCTGGGGCTGAAGGTGGACGACATCGACCTCTGGGAGCTCAACGAAGCCTTCGCGGTGCAGGTGCTGTACTGCGCGGACAAGCTCGGCATCCCGATGGACCGGCTCAACGTCAACGGCGGCGCCATCGCCATCGGCCACCCCTACGGCGTCAGCGGCCAGCGCCTGACCGGCCACGCGCTGATCGAAGGCAAGCGCCGTGGCGCCAGGCGCGTGTGCGTCACGATGTGCATCGGCGGCGGCATGGGCGCGGCGGGCATCTTCGAGGTGCTCTGAGGCTTCGGCGTCGTCGGCCATGACGAACGCGCTGCGCACCCCCGACGACCGCTACGCGGCGCTGCCGGGCTGCCCGTGGGCGCCGCACCACGCCGACGACCTGCCCGGCTTCGAGGGCCTGCGCGTGGCCTGGCTGGACGAGGGCCCGGCCGACGCGCCGGCCACCGTGCTGTGCCTGCACGGCCAGCCGACCTGGAGCTACCTGTACCGGCACATGCTGCCGGTTTTCACCGCCCCCGGCTTGCGCGTGGTGGCGCCGGACTTCCTGGGCTTCGGCCGCAGCGACAAGCCGGTGGACGACTCCTGGTACAGCTTCGAGCGCCACCGCGCGATGCTGCTGGCCTTCGTCGAGCGGCTGGATCTGAAGAACGTCCTGCTCGTCGTGCAGGACTGGGGTGGCCTGCTCGGCCTGACGCTGCCGATGGCCGCGCCGGACCGGTACACGCGGCTGCTCGTCATGAATACCGGGCTGGGCACGGGCGCGGTGACGGAAGGCTTCCGCCAGTGGCGCGCCTATGCCGCCAGCCAGCCCGACCTGGCGGTGGGCAAGCTGATGAAGCGCGCCTGCCCGCAGCTCGGCGACGCCGAGGCGGCGGCCTACGACGCGCCGTTCCCGGATGTCTCGTACAAGGCCGGCGTGCGCGCCTTCCCGAACCTGGTGCCCGACCGCGACGATGCGCCGGGCGCGGCCACCAGCCGCGAGGCGCTGGCCTTCTGGCGCGAGCGCTGGGCGGGCGAGAGCTTCATGGCCATCGGCATGCAGGACCCGGTGCTCGGGCCGGCGGCGATGCGGTCGCTGCACGGCGTCATCCGCGGCTGCCCGCCGCCGCTGGAGGTGGCCGAGGCAGGGCACTTCGTGCAGGAGTGGGGCGCGCCGATCGCCCGCGCCGCGCTGGCCCGCTTCCGCCTGGGCTGAGCCGATGCGCGCGCTGGTCGACTTCCTGCTGCACGACTGGCTGAAGGTCGGCAGGCTGCTCGAGCGCGAGCGCTTCGCCGAACATTCGCGCGAGACCTTCGACGCGGTGCTGGACACCTGCGAGCGCATCGCGCGCGAGAAGTATGCGCCGTTCAACCGCCTCGTCGATACCGAGGAGCCGCGCTTCGATGGCGAGCGCGTGATCCTGCCGCAGGCCACGCACGACGCGTGGAAGGCCTACGCCGAGAGCGGCATGCTCAGCGCCGCGCAGGATCACGCCATCGGCGGCATGCAGCTGCCCTATACGGTGGAGGCCGCGGCGAATGCCTTCTTCGCGAAGGCCAGCGTCAGCATCGGCGCCGGCATGCTGACGGTAGGCAACGCCAACCTGCTGATGGCGCATGGCACGCCGGCACAGCAGCGCGTCTTCGCGCTCAACGAGTTCAGCGGCCGCTTCAGCGGCACGATGTGCCTGAGCGAGCCGCAGGCCGGCTCGTCGCTGTCCGACGTGGCCACGCGCGCCACGCCGGACGGCGCGGACTTCGAGGCCGACCCGCTGGGCCCGCGCTACCGCCTGCGCGGGAACAAGATGTGGATCAGTGCCGGCGAGCACGAGCTGACCGAGAACATCGTCCATCTCGTGCTGGCCAAGATCCCCGACGCCGACGGCCGGTTGGTGCCGGGCACGCGCGGGATCTCGCTGTTCATCGTGCCCAAGCACCTGGTCGACACCGAGGGCCGCCTCACCGGCGAGCGCAACGACGTGGCGCTCGCCGGCCTGAACCACAAGTGCGGCTGGCGCGGCACTACGAATACGCTGCTCAACTTCGGCGAGGGCCGGTACCGGCCCGGCGGCCAGGCCGGCGCGCTGGGCTACCTCGTCGGCCGCCCGGGTGACGGCCTGCGCTGCATGTTCCACATGATGAACGAGGCGCGCATCGGCGTCGGCCTGGCGGCGACGATGCTCGGCCTGGCCGGCTACGAGGCCTCGCTGGACTATGCGCGCCAGCGCCCCCAGGGCCGCCCGATCACCGGCGCCGGCAAGGACCCGGCGCAGCCGCCGGTGCCCATCGTCGAGCACGCGGACGTCAAGCGCATGCTGCTGGCGCAGAAGAGTTATGCCGAAGGTGCGCTGGCGCTGGAGCTGTACTGCGCGCGCCTGGTGGACGAACTGCACACCGGCGACGAAGCCGCCGCCGCCGAGGCGCGTGTGCTGCTGGAGGTGCTGACGCCCGTCGCCAAGAGCTGGCCCAGCGAATGGTGCCTGGAGGCCAACAGCCTGGCCATCCAGGTGCTGGGCGGCTACGGCTACACGCGTGACTTCCCGGTGGAGCAGTACTGGCGCGACAACCGCCTGAACATGATCCACGAGGGCACGCACGGCATCCAGGCGCTGGACCTGCTGGGCCGCAAGGTGGTGATGGACGGCGGCGCAGGGCTCAAGCTGCTGGCCGCGCGCATGCAGGTCACCATCGAACGCGCTGGCCACGACGCGCTGCTCGCCGAACCCGCCAACCAGCTCGCCGGCGCGCTGCAGCAGCTGGGGGCGGCCACCAAGGCCGCCTGGGCCACCGGCGTGCCCGAGGAGGCACTGGCCAACGCCACGCCCTACCTGCAGGCCTTCGGGCACGTCGTGCTGGCCTGGATCTGGCTGGACGTCGCGCTGGTGCTCACCGGCCGCGACGACGCGCCGGCGCTGGGCAAGCGCGCCGCGCTGCGCTACTTCTACGCCTACGAGCTGCCGAAGATCGCCGCCTGGCTGGGCCCCGTCACGCGCCGCGAGGCGCTGCCGCGCGAGATGCGCGCCGACTGGTTCTGAGCGCGATGAGCCTCGCCGCGCTCGAGAAGCTGGTCTGGATCCTGATCTACAGCGGGCTGCTGCTGGTCTGCCTGGGCATCTTCGTGCAGCGCAGCGACGCGCTGCTGGGCTGGATCCTCATCATCGCCGGCGTCGTGGATGCCGCGGCCGGCGCCGTGCTGATCTGGGTGCGCTCGCGTCGCGGCGCGCCCCGCTGACAACCTCGACCAACAGGAGACCCGCGATGGGCACCCCCGTGCAACAGCTCTTCGACCTCAGCGGCCAGGTCGCCCTCGTCACCGGCGGCTCGCGCGGCCTGGGCCTGCAGATGGCCGAGGCGCTGGGCGAGGCCGGCGCGAAGATCATGCTCACCTCGCGCAAGGCGGCCGACCTGGAGGAGGCGGCCGCGCACCTGGCCGAGCGCGGCATCGACGCGCGCTGGATCGCCGCCGACGCGGCCGACCCCGAGCAGGTGCAGAAGGTCGTGGACGAGACCATGCACCGCCTGGGCCGCATCGACATCCTGATCAACAACGCCGGCGCCACCTGGGGCGCGCCGGCCGAGGACTATCCGCTGGCCGCCTGGGACAAGGTGATGAACCTGAACGTGCGCAGCGTCTTCCTGTTCTCGCAGGCGGTCGGCCGCGCCAGCATGATCCCGAACCGGCGCGGGCGCATCGTCAACGTCGCGTCGATCGCCGGGCTCGGCGGCTCGATGGACGTCAAGTTCATCGCCTACGGCACCAGCAAGGGCGCGGTGGTCAACTTCACGCGCACGCTGGCCGGCGAGTGGGGCGCCCACGGCATCACGGTCAACGCCGTGGCGCCGGGCTTCTTCCCGAGCAAGATGACCAAGGGCGTGCTCGAGACCTTCGGCGCAGAGACCCTGGCCGCCGCCGCGCCGCTCAAGCGCCTGGGCGACGACGACGACCTCAAGGGCGCGGTGCTGCTGTTCGCCAGCGCGGCGGGCAAGCACATCACCGGGCAGATCCTGGCCGTCGACGGCGGGGTGTCCTCGGTGCACGGCGGGTGACGGCGCCGATGTCCGGACGGCTGCACTTCCCGCTGCGCATCCCCTTCGTCGAGCAGCTCGGGCTGGAACTCTGGGGCTTCGGCGACGGCAAGGCCGAGCTGCGCGTGGACCTCGCCGAGGCGCACCTCAACAGCTGGGAGGTCGCGCATGGCGGCGTGCTGATGACGATGCTGGACGTGGCGATGGCGCATGCCGCGCGCAGCCACCACTCGCACGATCCGGCGCAGGGCCCGGGGGTCGCGACGGTCGAGATGAAGACCACCTTCATGCGCCCGGCCGAGGGGCAGCTGCGCGCCCTGGGCACGCTGCTGCACCGGACCACCACGCTGGCCTTCTGCGAAGGCAGCGTCTTCGACGACGCCGGCCACCTGTGCGCGCACGGCACCGCCACCTTCAAGTACCTGCGCGCGCTGCCCACGAAGGGCCGCCACGCCAAGGCGCTGCAGCATGCCGCGCCGCCGGCCAAGGACACCGCATGATCCCGACCCGCAACCGCCGCATCGTGCTGGCCTCGCGCCCTGCCGGCGAGGCCAGCGCCGACAACTTCCGCCTCGAGACCGTGGAGCTGCCGCCGCTGGCCGAGGGCCAGGTGCTGGTGCGCCACCACTGGCTGAGCCTGGACCCGTACATGCGCATGCGCATGAACGACATGAAGAGCTACGCCGCGCCACAGGCCCTGGGCGCAGTGATGGTCGGCGGCACCGCCGGTGAGGTGATGGCCTCGCGCCACGAGGCCTATGCCGTCGGGGACCGCGTCGTCGGCATGGGCGGCTGGCAGGAGTTCGCCATCGTCGATGCCGCGCAGCCCGGCGTGCTGCGCAAGGTGGATGCGCGGCGCATTCCCTTGTCGGCCTACCTGGGCGCGGTCGGCATGCCGGGCGTCACGGCCTGGGTCGGGCTCGTGCACCTGATCGAGCCCAAGCCCGGCGAGACCATCGTCGTCGACGCCGCCGCCGGCGCGGTGGGCAGCGCGGTGGGCCAGCTCGCGAAGGCGCGCGGCTGCCGTGCCGTGGGCATCGCCGGCGGCGCCGACAAGTGCGCCTACGTGCGCGACGAGCTCGGCTTCGACGCCTGCATCGACTACAAGGCGCACCGCGACTTCACGTCGCTGGCCGCCGCGCTGGACGAGGCCGCGCCGCAGGGCGTGGACGGCCTGTTCGAGAATGTCGGCGGCCTGATCCTGGACGTCGTGATGTCGCGCATGAACGCCTTCGGCCGCATCGCGCTGTGCGGCATGATCTCCGGCTACGAAGGCGCGCCGATCCCGATGGCGCGCCCGCAGCTGCTGCTGACGCAGCGGCTGAAGCTGCAGGGCTTCATCGTCAGCGAGCACCTGCCGCTGTGGCCGGCGGCGCTGAAGGAACTCGGCGAGCTGGTCGCCACGGGCCGCTTGAAGTACCGCGAGAGCATCGCCGAAGGCATCGAGCAGGCGCCGGCCGCCTTCATCGGCCTGCTGCACGGCGCCAACTTCGGCAAGCAGCTCGTGAGGCTCGCCTAGAGCGGGGCACCGCCGTGCACTGGACCTGGTGCCGCTTCGCCGAGCTGGGGGTCGACAACCTCTACGACCTGCTCGCGCTGCGCTGCCAGGCCTTCATCGTCGAGCAGGTGCCTTACCTGGACCCCGACGGGCTGGACCGCAGCGCCTGGCACCTGCTGGGGCGCGACGCCGCCGGTGCGCTGCACATGTACCTGCGCGTGGTGGACCCCGGCGCGAAGTATGCGGAGCCGTCGATCGGCCGCGTCGCGGTAGCCGCCGCGGCGCGCGGGCAGGGGCTGGGGCGTGTGCTGATGCAGGAAGGCCTGGCCCGCACCGCGCAGGTCTGGCCGGCCCGCGCGATCCGCATCGGCGCGCAGGCGCACCTGGCGCGCTTCTACGGCAGCCTGGGCTTCGCGCCGGCGAGCGAGCCCTACGACGAGGACGGCATCCCGCACCTGGAGATGCTGCGGCCGGCCGCTGCCTGAACGAGGAGACCACGATGGGCGCCACGCACGAGGTCCTGAACCAGAGCACACCGCTGGCGGACGTGAACCTGCTGCGCATCAACCGCCCGCTGCGCGATGCGCTGGCGGCGCTGGCGCCGCAGCTCGGCACCGCGCGGCTGGACGCGCTGGGCGCAGAGGCCGGCGCCGCGGCGATGCAGGCCCATGCGCGGCTGGCCAACACCCATGCGCCGGTGCTGCACACGCACGACCGTTTCGGCCACCGCGCCGACGAGGTCGAGTTTCACCCCAGCTACCACGCGCTGCTGGGCAGCGCGCTGGCGCATGGCCTGCACGGCACGCCCTGGAGCGCGGGGCCGGGGGGGCATGTCGAGCGCGCCGCGGCCTTCATGCTCTTCACCGAGGCCGAACCCTCGGTGCTGTGCCCGGTGTCGATGAGCTACGCGGTGACGCCCGCGCTGCGCGCCAACGCCGCGCTGCACGCGGCCTTCGGCGCCAAGCTCGCGGACCGCCGCTACGACCCGCGCAGCGTGCCCGCGGCCGACAAGCCCGCCATCACGATGGGCATGGGCATGACCGAGAAGCAGGGCGGCTCCGACGTGCGCGCCAACACGACGCGCGCCGAGCCCGACGGCGAGGACGCCTGGGGCCGGCGCTACGCGATCACCGGCCACAAGTGGTTCATGTCGGCGCCGATGTGCGACGCCTTCCTGGTGCTGGCGCAGGCGCCCGGCGGGCTGTCGTGCTTCTTCCTGCCGCGCTGGCTGCCCGACGGCACGCGCAACGCCGTTCACATCCAGCGCCTGAAGCACAAGCTGGGCAACCACGCCAACGCCAGCTCCGAGGTGGAGTTCGAGCGTGCCGGTGCCTGGCTCGTGGGCGAGGAGGGCCGCGGCGTGCCGCAGATCCTGGCCATGGGCGCGCTGACCCGTCTGGACTGCGCGCTGGGCACCGCCGGGCTGATGCGCCAGGCGCTGTCGCTGGCGCTGCACCACTGCGCGCAGCGCCGGGCCTTCGGCAAGCCGCTGCTGGCGCAGCCGCTGATGCGCAACGTGCTCGCCGACCTGGCGCTGGAGAGCGAGGCCGCCACGGCGCTCGCGCTGCGCCTGGCCGCCGCGGTGGACCGCACCGAGCACGCCGGCAATGCGCACGAGGCCGTGATGCGCCGCCTGCTCACGCCTGTGGCCAAGTTCTGGGTCTGCAAGCGCGGCAGCCACTTCGCGCAGGAGGCCATGGAGTGCCTGGGCGGCAACGGCTACGTGGAGGCCGCCGGCGAGGGCACGATGGCGCGCATCTACCGCGAGATGCCGCTCAACAGCATCTGGGAGGGCGCCGGCAACATCATGGCGCTGGACCTGCTGCGCGCGCTGCGCGGTGCCGACGTCGCGCCGGTGCTGGAGGCCGAGCTGGCCGCGGCGCGCGGCAGCGAGCCCGGCTTCGACCGCGCCGCGGCGCGTGTGCTGGCCGCCATCGACGCCGGCACCGCCGAGGCCGACGCGCGCACGCTGGCGCGCGAGGTCGCGCTGGTGCTGCAGGCCGCGCTGCTGCAGCGCCAGGCGCCGGCGGCCGTGTTCTCGGCCTTCGTGCGCTCGCGCCTGGACGGTGCGGCCGACGCCTTCGGGCTGCTGCCCGCGGGCACCGACTTCGACACCCCGATCGACCGCGCGATGCCGGTCGAAATCTGACCCCCCAAGACAGGAGCACCCACCGATGCATCCCCTGCAAGGCGGCACCGCCGTCATCACCGGCGCCGCGTCGGGCTTCGGCCTGGAAGCCAGCCGCATCGCCGCGCGGCTGGGCATGAAGCTCGTGATGGCCGACGTGCAGGCCGACGCGCTGGAACTCGCCGCGCGCGAGGTCGGCGAGCTCGGCGCCACCGTGCTGCCGTACCGGCTGGACATCCGCCAGGCCGCCGAGGTGGAGGCGATGGCCGAGGCCACGCTCGCGCGCTTCGGCGCGCCGAACTTCGTCTTCAACAACGCCGGCGTAGGCGCCGGCGGGCTGATCTGGGAGCACAGCGCGCGCGACTGGGAGTGGGTGCTGGGCGTCAACGTGATGGGCGTGGCGCATGGCGTGCGCGTCTTCACGCCGGCCATGCTGGCCGCGGCGAAGGCGGATGCCTCCTGGCGCGGACACATCGTCAACACCGCCAGCATGGCCGGCCTGCTGAATGCGCCCAACATGGGCGTCTACAACGTCAGCAAGCACGCGGTGGTGGCGCTGTCGGAGACGCTGTACCAGGACCTGTCGCTGGTCACCGACCAGGTCCACGCCCACGTGCTGTGCCCCTTCTTCGTGCCCACCGGCATCCACCGCAGCGAGCGCAACCGGCCGGCGGACCTGCCGGCGGCGCGGCCCACGCGCAGCCAGCTCATCGCGCAGGCGATGAGCGACAAGGCCGTCAGCAGCGGCAAGGTCACCGCCGCGCAGGTGGCGCAGTTCGTCTACGACGCGATGGCCGAGAAGCGCTTCTACATCTACAGCCACCCGAAGGCGCTGGCCTCGGTGCAGGTGCGGCTGGAGGACATCATGACGCCGCGCAACCCCACCGACCCCTTCCGCGAGCGGCCGGAGATCGGCGAGAAGCTGCGCCAGGCGCTGCGCGAGGCCGGCTGAGCCGGCTGGGCCGGCGTGCGGCCTGCCGGGCCGCGCCATCCGGCGCCGTTACCTGAGGTCACACATCCCTCGTGCCGGGACCCCACGAATGGGTGGGGTCGGGATCGTCCGAGGTCATGCGCCGGGAATAACTGCACGGTATCGTTCAAGACTGATCGGTAGCAGATCACGACTGTTTGGTTCCCGAACCGCACCGACGGGTCGGAGCCGCGGCCGGCGCCGGTCAGACCCCCCAACCGACAGGAGTGATGCGATGAAGTACGCAGTACGCATCTGTGGCGCGGCCCTGGCCGCGACGCTGGGCGCCACCGCAGCGCAGGCCACCGCGCTGCCGATCACCGGCGGCGTGACCGCCGTGACCCTGACCTCGGCACCGACCCTGGCCTCCGTGGGCCTGGGTGTGGCGCCGCTGGGCAGCGCCACCGTCAGCCCGGGATCGAGCGGCACGCCGCTGGCCTTCTTCCCGGTCACCGGCGGCGCGATCGACACCGACACCTTCGCCGGCACGATCGCGCACGACGGCAGCGGCCTGGCGCTGTCCGACGCGTCCACCACGCTGAACCTGACCGATTTCCTGATCGACACCGTCGCGCTCACGCTGACCGGCAACGCCGCCTTCGGCGCCACCTCGATCCCGGGCGTGCCGCTGTTCAACATCGGCTTCAGCGGCAATGCCGTCTCGCCCTTCTCGCTGACGCTCACCGCCGCGGCGGCCGGCGCGCTGACGGCCGTCTTCGGCCTGCCGGACCTGACCGGTCTGGAGATCGGCACCGCGAACAGCATCCCGATCACCACCGCGATCCCCGAACCGGCGACCTACGCCACGCTGATCGGCGGCCTGGCGCTGCTGGGCGGCGCGCTCAACCGCCGCCGCCGCCGGGAGGCCGTGGCCGAGCCGGCGCTGGCCTGACCCGCGCTTCGCTGGGCGCGCGGCGCGGCGCGCCGACAATCGGCGCGTGACCGACGCCGCCGTCCCCGCCCCAGCACCGCGCGCCGCCGACGACGCCCCCGTGGCCGTCGTCGGCGGCGGCCCGGCCGGGCTGATGGCCGCCGAGGTGCTGCTCGCCGCCGGCCGCAGGGTCGAACTCTTCGACCGCATGCCCTCGGTGGGGCGCAAGTTCCTGCTCGCCGGCAAGGGCGGGCTGAACCTCACCCATGCCGAGCCCTTCGACGCCTTCGTGCGCCGCTACGCCGCGCGCGCGCCGACGCTCGAGCCGCTGCTGCGCGACTTCGGCGCCGACGCGCTGCGGCGCTGGGCGGCCGACCTGGGCGTGGCCACCTTCGTGGGCAGTTCCGGCCGCGTCTTCCCCTCCGACCTGAAGGCCGCGCCGCTGCTGCGCGCCTGGCTGCACCGGCTGCGCGGCCAGGGTCTGGTGCTGCACATGCGCCACCGCTGGCTGGGCTGGGCCGACGACGGCGCACTGCGCTTTGCCACGCCGCAGGGCGAGCTGCGCATGCCTGCGGCGGCCACCGTGCTGGCGCTGGGCGGCGGCAGCTGGGCGCGGCTGGGATCGGACGCTGCCTGGGTGCCGCTGCTGGCTGCGCGCGGCGTGGACCTCGCGCCGCTGGCCCCGTCCAACTGCGGCTTCGAGGTGGCGTGGAGCGAACACCTGCGCACGCGCCACGCCGGCGCGCCGCTGAAGGGGGTCGCGATCACCATCGGCGGCTGGCGGCAGGCCGGCGAATTCGTGCTCAGCGACTACGGTGTCGAGGGCAGCCTGGTGTATGCCGCATCGGCCCGGCTGCGCGACGCGCTGGCCGCCGGCGGCAGCGCCGTCTTCCACCTCGACCTGCTGCCGCAGCGCGCGCCGCAGTGGGTGGCGCGCGAGCTGGCCCACCCGCGCGGCCCGCGTTCGCTGGCCACGCACCTGAAGACACGGCTGAAGCTGGAGGGTGCCAAGGCCGCACTGCTGTGGGAACTGGTGCCCAGGGCCGACCAGGCCGACCCCGAGCGCCTCGCGGCCGCGATCAAGGCGCTGCCGGTCACGGTGACGGCGACGCGGCCGCTGGACGAGGCCATCAGCACCGCCGGCGGCGTCCGCTTCGAGGCGCTGGACGAGCGGCTGATGCTGCGTGCGCTGCCCGGAACCTTCGTCGCCGGCGAGATGCTGGACTGGGAGGCCCCGACCGGCGGCTACCTGCTCACGGCCTGCTTCGCGACCGGCGCGGCCGCGGGTGCCGGGGCGCGCGACTGGCTGGGCGGCGCTCAGCGCTGAGGGGCCAGCCAGCGCCGGTGCAGCGCCCGGTCCTCGGCCACCCAGCGCTCGAAGGCCGCGGGGCCGTCGCCGAGCACCTGGTTGTCGGCCGCGCGCAGCAGCGCCGGCAGCGGGGAGGCTTGCAGCGCGTCGGCCAGCGCCGCGTGCAGCCGATCGCGGCGCGCCGCCGGCAGCCGGCCCGGCGCGAAGACGCCGAAGGTCGAGACGAGGTTGGCCTCGGCCAGGCCCAGCTCGGCCAGGGTCGGCGTCTCGGGCAGACCGGCCAGCCGCTGCGTGCCGGTGACCGCCAGCGCCGTCAGCCGGCCTTCGCGCACCAGGCGCAAGGGGGTCGGCGCGACGTTGGTCGACAGCAGCTCGAACTGCCCGCCGATCGCGTCGGTGAGCGGCCGGCCTCCGCCGCCGTAGGGCACCGCCACGACCGCGATGCCGGTCGCGCGCGCCACGCGCTCGAGCACCAGGTGGCCGGTGGAGCCCACGCCGCTGCTCGCCCAGCGCACGCCACCCGGTGCCTGCCGCGCCCAGTCCAGCATGCCTTCCATCGTGCGCGCCGGCAGGGCCGGCGTCCCGGCGACGAGCACCGGCGTGCGCATGATGGCGGTGACGGGGGTGATGTCGCGTTCGGGGTCGTAGGGCACGCGGCCGAGCAGCGGCGCCAGGGTCAGCGGCGTGATGGCCGAGAAGGCGATCACGCTGCCATCGGCCGGGGCGCGCGCCAGGGCCTCCATCGCCAGCGTGCCGCCGGCGCCGGGCCGGTGCTCGACCAGCACCGGCACCGCGAGCCGCGGCGCGAGCGCCTCGCCGAGGTGACGCGCGACCTCGCTGCTGACGCCGCCCACCGCGTACGCGACGACGAGGCGCACGCGCGGCGGCGGCCAGGGCAGGTCCTCCCCGTCCCCGTGCTGCGTGGCGGCACGCAGCGCCAGCGGCCACGCGGCGGCCGCGGCGGCCGCCAGCAGGCGGCGCCGC
>CAZUPH010000113.1:0-12981 GCA_964621995.1 uncultured Rubrivivax sp.
CGGGTTGGTCACGCCCAGGATCAGCATGTGCTCGGCCAGCCAGCCCTGGTCGCGGCCCATCGTGCTGGCGATGCGCAGCGCGAAGCACTTCTTGCCCAGCAGCGCGTTGCCGCCGTAGCCGCTGCCGTAGGACCAGATCTCGCGCGTCTCGGGGTAGTGCACGATGTACTTGGTCTTGTTGCAGGGCCAGGCCACGTCGGCCTGCCCGGGTGCCAGCGGCGCGCCCACGGTGTGCACGCAGGGCACGAACTCGCCGTGGCTGCCCAGCACGTCCAGCGCGCCGCGGCCCATGCGCGTCATCGTGCGCATGCTCACCGCGACGTAGGGGCTGTCGGTCAGCTCCACGCCGATGTGCGCGATGTGGCTGCCCAGCGGGCCCATCGAGAACGGCACGACGTACATCGTGCGGCCGCGCATCGCGCCCTTGAACAGCGCATTCGGGCCGGTCTGCAGCAGCTCGCGCATCTCGGCCGGCGCGACCCAGTTGTTCGTGGGGCCGGCGTCCTCCTTCTTCGCGCTGCAGATGAAGGTGCGGTCCTCGACGCGCGCGACGTCGCTCGGGTCGCTGCGCGCCAGGAAGCTGCGCGGGCGCAGCTCGGGGTTGAGCTTCATCAGCGTGCCGGCGGCCACCAGCTGCTCGGTCAGGCGCTGGTACTCCTGCTCGCTGCCGTTGCACCAGTAGACCTCGCGCGCCTCGGTCAGCGCGGCCATCTCGGCGACCCAGGCGACGAGCCGGGCGTGCGTGACGTAGGCGGGCGTATTCAGGCGCAGGCCTTCGAGCGCGGGTTGGTTCATGGAAACTCCGGTCATGACGATGGTGAGGAAGCGGGATTGGGCGAACCTCCGCTGCCGCTGCCGGGACACCGCTTCGCCGGGTGCCGGAGGCTCGCCCAATGCCGTCCTCTGCCGCCGTCGCGGCGGGGTCCCGGGCCGGCACCGGCAGGGGGTCCCGCCGCGGGCGGGGAGCCATTGTCGGGGCAATGTAATCACCCTGTAACCACCGGCCCGGAGGGGGGTCATGCAGGATGCGCATGACCCCATGCATGCGCCTCGGGGTATTGGTCCCAAGGCGCGAACGACGCGCGAAGGATGCGTGAAGGATTCATGGAGATCGTCCACGTCAACACCGGCCGCGCACGCGCGGTCACCCTGCTGGACGGCCGCCGCGGGCGCTCGGCGATCGGCAAGACGCCGGTCGCCGGGCCGGTCGCCGTCGGTCCGCTCGGGCTGGAGGGCGACGAGCAGGCCGACCTGTCGGTGCACGGCGGCCTCGCCAAGGCCGTCTACGCCTACCCGGTCGAGCACTACCCCTTCTGGCAGACGGTGCGCGCGCAGGCCCGCGTGGCGCTGTGGGACGAGCCGCTGGCGCCCGGCGCGCTGGGCGAGAACCTCACGGTGCGCGGGCTGGCCGAGGACCGGCTGTGGATCGGCGACCGCCTGCACGTGCTGCGCGGCGGCGCCATCGCCTGCGTGCTGGCGGTGAGCGAGCCGCGCTTCCCCTGCCACAAGCTGGGCGCCGCGATGGGCTTCGCGCAGGCGGTGAAGCTGATGGCGCAGTCCGGCTACTGCGGCAGCTACCTGGGCGTCGTCGAGCCGGGCAGCGTGGCCGCCGGCGACGCGCTGGCGCTGGTCCCCGGCCCGCGCGAGGTCAACCTGCGCGAGCTGTTCCGCGCCCGCCTCGGCCGTTGAGAGGGAACCCGCACGCTCCCGGGCGGTCCCGTCACACGCTGCGCGCCAGTTCGCGCCGGTACAGCGGCGCCGTCAGCGTGAGCACCGCCACGTAGCGCGTGACGTGGAAGGCCGTCACCACCGGCACGCCCAGCTGCAGCACCTTGGCGGTGATGCACATCTCGGCGATGCCGCCCGGGCTGGTGCCCAGCAGCACCGTGGCCGGGTGCAGCCCCACCGTCTGCGCCAGCACCCAGGCAAAGCCGGCGCTGACCGTGATCATGCCCAGCGTGCCCAGCGCCACTGCGGCCAGCCAGCGCGGCGCGGCACGCGCGAAGTCCGGCGTGAAGCGCGTGCCCAGCGCGACGCCGATGAACAGCTGCCCGGCATTGCTCAGCGCCGGCGGCAGCGCCGAGAGCTCGATGCCGGCGCCGCTGATCGCCAGCGTGACCAGCAGCGCGCCCAGCACCCAGGGGTTCGGCGTGCCCAGCCAGCCCAGCAGCGCGATGCCGCCGGCGCTGGCGGCCAGCAGCAGTGCCAGCCCCGGCCAGCGCAGCTCCTGCACCGCCGGCGCGGCGGCGTCCAGGCCGTGCACGCCGGCGGCCTGGTAGGCGAAGGGGATCAGCACCACCACCAGCAGCACGCGCAGCGAATGCGCCGCGGCGACGCGGTCGACGCGGCCGCCGTGCCGCTCGGCCATCACCGCCATCTCCGACGCACCGCCGATCGCCGCGGCGAAGAAGGCGGTGGCGGTGTCGCGCTCGCCGCCGTAGCGGCGCAGGAAGCGGTAGAAGCCGTAGCCCAGCGCCAGCGCCCAGGCGATGCCGGCCAGCAGCGCCGGCGCCAGCGTCCACAGCAGCGCCAGCACGGCCGGCGTGAAATACAGGCCCAGCGCGACGCCGATCATCCAGAGCCCGAAGTTGCGCAGCCGGCCCGAGGCCGCCAGCGGCAGGCCGGCCATGCTGAGCGCGGCGCTGGCCAGCAGCGGGCCGATCAGCCAGGGCAGCGGCGTGCCGAGGGCGCGGCAGGCCAGCGCCGCGACCCCGCCCAGCGCCAGCGTCAGCGCGATGCGGCCGGCGCGCTCAGGCTTCATCCAGCGTGGCGTAGTCGGTGTACCCGTGTGCGCCGCCGCCGTAGTAGGTGCTTGCATCCGGCACCGCGAGCGGGGCCCCCCGGCGCAGCCGGCGGCCGAGGTCGGGGTTGGCGATGAAGGGCTTGCCGAAGGCCACCAGGTCGGCGCGTCCGCCGGCCACCGCATCCAGCGCCAGCGTGCGGTCGTAGCCGTTGTTGACCATCCAGGCGCCCTTGAAGCGCGCGCGCAGCGCGGGGTAGTCGAAGGGTGCGTGGTCGCGCGCGCCGCCGGTGGCCCCCTCGACCACGTGCAGGTAGGCCAGGCCCAGCGACGCCAGCGCAGCGACCGCATGGCCGTACAGCACCTGCGGGTCGCTGTCCGGGCCGGCGTCGTTGGACGGCGTCACCGGCGACAGCCGCACGCCGGTGCGCCCGCCGCCGACCGCCTGCACCACCGCCTGCACCACCTCCAGCAGGAAGCGGCAGCGGTTGGCGACCGTGCCGCCGTAGGCGTCGCTGCGCTGGTTGAGGCTGTCGCGCAGGAACTGCTCGATCAGGTAGCCGTTGGCCGCATGCACCTCCACGCCGTCGAAGCCGGCCTCCAGCGCATGCAGCGCCGCGCGCCGGAACTGCCCGACGACGCCCGGGATCTCGTCGGGCGCCAGCGCGCGCGGCGGCGACACCGGCTCGCGCCCGGCCGCCGTGCGGGTCTTCACGTTGGCGGTGACCGCGCTGCTGGACACCGGCGCCTGCCCGCCCGGCTGCAGCGAGACATGCGAGATGCGCCCCACGTGCCACAGCTGCGCGACGATGCGCCCGCCCCGGGCATGCACCGCGTCGGTGACGCGCCGCCAGCCCGCGACCTGCGCGGCGCTGTGCAGCCCCGGCGTGTCCAGGTAGCCCTGGCCCTCGGGGCAGACCTGCGTGGCCTCGCTGACGATCAGCCCGGCGCCGGTGGCGGGGTCGGCGCGCTGCGCGTAGTACTCGCGCATCAGGTCGGTGGGCACCTGGCCGGGGCCGGCGCGGCAGCGCGTCAGCGGCGCCATCACGATGCGGCTGGCGAGGTCCAGCGCGCCGATGCGGATCGGGTCGAACAGCGTGGGCATGCGGGGAGGGTAGCGCATGGCCGGCGGCCGGCCCGGCGGGTCCGGCGTGGCACCATCGCCCCCATGCTCGCCTACCGCCACGCCTTCCATGCCGGCAACCATGCCGACGTGCTCAAGCACCTGGTGCTGCTGCGCGTGCTGCGCCACATGAACGCCAAGGAGAAGGGCTGGCGCTACGTGGACACCCATGCCGGCGCCGGCGGCTACGCGCTGCATGGCGACATGGCGCGCAAGCACGGCGAATACGAGCAGGGCATCGGCCGCCTGTGGGGCCGCGACGACCTGCCGGCGCCGCTGGCCGACCTGGTGGCCTGCGTGCGTGAGTTCAACGCCGGCGGCGAGCTCGTGCAGTACCCGGGCTCGCCGGCGCTGGCGCAGATGCTGCAGCGGCCGCAGGACCAGCTGCGCCTGTTCGAGCTGCACCCCACCGACCACAAGATCCTTGCCGCCTGGCTGGGCGCGGCGCCTGGCGTGGAGGTGCGCATGAGCGACGGCTTCGCGGCGCTGAAGTCGCAGCTGCCGCCGCCCACGAGGCGCGGCGTCGTGCTGGTCGACCCGCCCTACGAGCTGAAGCCCGACTACGCGCATGCGCTGGGCGCGCTGCGCGAGGCGCTGGCGCGCCATGCCGAGGGCACCGTCATCGTCTGGCTGCCGCAGCTGCAGCTGCTGGAGGCGGCACAGCTGCCGCAGCGCCTGAAGGCCGCCGCGCTGGCCGGCGCGCGCAAGGGCTGGCTGCACGCCCGGCTGACCGTGGCGCAGGCCGACGCGCGCGGCTACGGGCTGCTGGGCAGCAGCGTCTTCGTCGCCAATCCGCCGCACACGCTGCACGCCGAGCTGCACGAGACCCTGCCCTGGCTGGCGCGCGTGCTGGCGCAGTTCGACGGCGCGCACTCGCTGCTGGAGCGTTCGGCGGCGGGGTAGGGGCGCAGGCTCGCCGCGTTCGCCGCACGGTCACGCGCAGCGACGATACTGTCGGCCCCGACGGATCGGAGTGCCCATGAACGATCCCCGCCCGAACCCGCCCCGGCCCTCGCGCGCCGCGCAGGTCGTCGCGCGGCTGCGCGAACTGCTCGACCGCCTGGCCCATCCGGCTGCGGCCGGCGCGCACGAGGCCGCCGCGGACCACGTCAGCGCAGCGCTGCCCGCCGCCGCACCGGCGCCGCTGCCGGCGCGCGCCACCGTCGTGATCCCGGCGCTGAACGAGGCGCGGCGCATCGCCAGCGTCGTCGCCTACGCACTGGCCGACCCGGCCACCGCCGAGGTCGTCGTCATCGACGACAGCTCCACCGACGACACCGCCGAGCTCGCGCGCCAGGCCGGCGCCCGCGTGCTGCGCAGCACGATGCTGGGCAAGGGCACGTCGATGAAGGACGGCGTGGCCGCTGCGGGCGAGGAGCTGCTGGTCTTCCTGGACGGCGACCTGGCCGGCCTGCGCCCGGGCATCGTCTCGGACCTGGTCGCGCCGCTGGCCAGCGGCGCGGCCGACTTCGTCAAGGCGCGCTTCGGTCGCAGCGGCGGGCGCGTCACCGAGCTCACGGCCAAGCCGATGCTCAAGGTGTTCTTCCCCGAGCTCGCGCATTTCGGCCAGCCGCTGGGCGGGCTGATCGCGGCGCGGCGGACGCTGCTGCGCTCGCTGCCCTTCGAGGACGGCTACGGCGTGGACATCGGCCTGCTGATCGACGCCCACCGCGCCGGCGCGCACCTGGCCGAGGTGGACATCGGCTCGCTGGAGCACGACAGCCAGCCGCTGCTGGACCTGGCGGCCATGGCCAACGAGGTCTCGCGGGTGATCTACTCGCGCGCCCGCGCCGCCGGCCGCCTGCACGTGGAGCAGATCGGCGCCATGTTCGAGGCCCAGCGCCAGGCCGCCGCCGGCATCGACAGCATCCTGGCGCGCCGGCGCGGCCGCACGAAGCTGCTGCTGCTGTCGATGGACGGCACGGTGATCCGCGAGCGATTCGCGCAGCTGGTCGCGCGCGGCGTGGGCAAGGAGGCCGAGCTCATCAAGCTGCTCGGCGAGCTGCCGGCCGACCGCCACGAGCGCATCGCGGCGCTGATGCGCTTCGCGCACCGCGAGCAGGTCGAGCGCGTCGCGCGCGAGGTCGAGCTGCGCGCGGGCGTGATCCCCTTCGTCAACCGCATGCGGCGTGCCGGCTTCATGGTCGGCCTGGTCAGCGACAGCTGGTTCATCGCGGCGGAGATCGTGCGCCGGCGCATCTTCGCGGACTTCGCACTCGCGCACATGCTGCAGTTCGACGGCGACGTGTGCAGCGGCGAGCTGCGCATGAACCCGGCCTTCCGGCCCGACGACCCCGGCACACCAGAAGCCGAGGCTGCCGGCCCGGCGCTGTGCAAGAGCCACGTGCTGCGCCGCTTCCGCGCCGACACCACCGAACCGCGGCTCGCGCTGGCCTGGGCGCTGGGCGACAACGTCAACGACCTGGGGCTGCTGCGCGCCGCCGACCGCGCCTTCGCGCTGCCCGACGCGGCGCCGGAAGTGCGCAAGGAGCCGAACGTGACGGTGGTGCCCACCTTCGACGCGCTGCTGGCGCAGCTGCCCGGCGAGCAGGACGGCGACACCCGGCGCGCGGCCTGAGCGCGGTCCGGGCGGCAAATCGGCCGCCCGCGCGTCAGTCGATGCCACGCTGCCGGTCGGCGTGGAACTGGCGGCGCCAGGCCTCGAAGCGGCCCTCGTCCAGCGCCAGGCGAACCTCGCGCATCAGGTTGACGTAGTAGTGCAGGTTGTGGATGCTGGCCAGCATCGGCGCCAGCATCTCGCCGCAGCGCTCCAGGTGGTGCAGGTAGGCGCGGCTGAAGCCGCCGCTCGCCGTGCCGTCGGGGGCCGTCGTGCCGCGGCAGGCGTGGCAGGTGCAGGTGGGGTCCAGCGGGCGCTCGTCGTCCTTGTGGCGCGCGTTGCGGATCTTCAGGTCGCCGAAGCGCGTGAACAGGTGGCCGTTGCGGGCGTTGCGCGTGGGCATCACGCAGTCGAAGAGGTCCACGCCGTTCGCCACGCCCTCGACCAGGTCCTCCGGCGTGCCCACGCCCATCAGGTAGCGCGGCTTGCCCGCCGGCAGCAGGCGCGGCGTGTGCGCCATGATGCGGCGCATGTCCTCCTTGGGCTCGCCGACGCTGACCCCGCCGACCGCATAGCCGGGCAGGTCCAGCTCGGCCAGCCGCGCCGCGGACTCCTCGCGCAGCGCCTCGAACATGCCGCCCTGCACGATGCCGAAGAGTGCATTCGGGTTGCCCAGGCGCTCGAATTCGGCCTGCGAGCGCCGCGCCCAGCGCAGGCTCAGCTCCATCGATGCGCGCGCCTCGGGCTCGGTCGTCACGCGGCCGTCGGTCTCGTAGGGCGTGCACTCGTCGAACTGCATGACGATGTCGCTGTTCAGCACCGTCTGCACCTGCATGCTGACCTCGGGCGTGAGGAACAGGCGGTCGCCGTTGACCGGCGAGGCGAAGCGCACGCCCTCCTCGCTGATCTTGCGCATCTTGCCCAGGCTCCAGACCTGGAAGCCACCGCTGTCGGTGAGCATGGGCCGCGGCCAGCCCTCGAAGCGGTGCAGCCCGCCGAACCTGCGCAGCACCTCCAGTCCCGGGCGCAGCCACAGGTGGAAGGTGTTGCCGAGGATGATCTCGGCGCCCATCTCCAGCAGCGAGCGCGGCAGCACGCCCTTGACCGTGCCGTAGGTGCCCACCGGCATGAAGACCGGCGTCTGCACGGTGCCGTGGTTCAGCGTCAGCACGCCGCGGCGCGCCGCGCCCTCGGTCTTCAGCAGCTCGAAATGCAACATGCGCTCGATTGTCCGCGCACGCCGGGCCAGGGCCCGGCGCGGATCCGGCTAGGCCGGTCCGCTGCCGGAGCCCCCTCGGGGGGCAGCGACCGGAGGCAGCGTGGGGGTCCGTTGCAGCAGCATCGCGTCGCCGTAGCTGAAGAAGCGGTAGCGGCTCTCCACCGCGTGGCGGTACAGCGCCATCACGTGGGCGTGGCCGGCGAAGGCGCTGACCAGCATCATCAGCGTGCTGCGCGGCAGGTGGAAGTTGGTCAGCAGCCGATCGACGACGCGGAAGGCGAAGCCCGGGCGGATGAAGAGCTCGGTGTCGCCGCTGTACGGCCGCAGCTCGCCGCCGCCGGCCAGCGCGGCGGATTCCAGCGCGCGCAGCGTGGTCGTGCCGACCGCGACGATGCGCCCGCCCGCGGCCCGCGTGGCGCGGATGGCGTCCACCGTCGCGGCGCCGACCTCGTACCACTCGCTGTGCATGCGGTGGCGGTCCAGGTCGTCGACGCGCACCGGCTGGAAGGTGCCGGCGCCCACGTGCAGCGTCACGCGCGCCGTGTTCACGCCACGCGCGGCCAGCGCGGCGAGCAGTGGCTCGTCGAAGTGCAGCGCCGCGGTCGGCGCCGCCACCGCGCCGGGGCGCGCGGCGAAGACGGTCTGGTAGCGGCGTTCATCGTCGGCGCCGTCCTCGTGCGTGATGTAGGGCGGCAGCGGCACGTGGCCGTGGCGCTGCAGCAGCACCAGCGGGTCCTCGGGGAAGCGCAGGTGGAACAGCGCGTCCTCGGGGCCGGCGCGGCCCAGCACGAGGGCGTCGAAGGCATCGGCGAAGCGCACCACGCTGCCCGGCCGCGGCGACTTGCTCGCGCGCAGGTGGGCCCAGACCTCGCGCGGCGGGTCGCCGGGCAGCACACGCTCGACCAGCGCCTCCACCGTGCCGCCGGTGGGCTTGACGCCGAGCAGCCGCGCCTTGATCACGCGCGTGTCGTTGAAGACCAGCAGGTCACCGGCGCGCAGCAGCGCGGGCAGCTCGGTGAAGCGGCGGTCGGCCGGCAGCGCGCCGGTGCCGTCGAGCAGTCGGGACCCGCTGCGCGTGGGCGCCGGATGCTGCGCAATCAGCTCCGGCGGCAGCTCGTAGTCGAAGTCGGCGAGCGTGAGCGGAAGGTGCGGGGTGCTGTTCATGGTCTGCAGGCTGGACCGACCTGGACCCGATCGAGGCCAGAATTGTTCCATGCCCGACCGCCCGGACCCCGCCGCCAGCGCCAAGCCCCCACGTCCGGCACGCAAAGCGGCGGCAGCGGCAGCGCCGGCGCCCGGTGGCACCGCCAAGCCGCTCAGCGGCCCGCAGCGTGCGCTGCGCAAGCTGGGGCTGGTGCGCGACATCGACCTCGCGCTGCACCTGCCGATGCGCTACGTGGACGAGACGCGCCTGGTGCCGATGGCCACGCTGCGCGACGGCGACACTGCACAGGTGCAGGGCCGCGTCATCGCCGCGCGCGTGGAGACGCGCCAGCGCCGGCAGCTCGTCGTGCGCCTGGCCGACACGAGCGGCGAGCTCGTGATGCGGCTCGTGCATTTCTATCCCGCGCAGCAGAGGACGCTGGCCGAAGGCGCGCTGGTGCGCGCGCGCGGCGAGGTGCGCGGCGGCTTCTTCGGCCGCGAGATGGTGCACCCCGAGTGGCGTGTCGTGCAGGCGGACACGCCACTGCCCGCGGCGCTGACCCCGGTCTACCCGGCCAGCGCGCAGCTGCCGCAGGCCTACCTGCGCAAGGCGGTGGTCTCCGCGCTGGCGCGCGCGCCGCTGGAGGAACTGCTGCCCGCGGCACTGCTGCCGCCGGGGCTGCCGACGCTGCGTGCGGCGCTCGAGCGCCTGCACCAGCCGGCGCCGGGGCTGGACGCCGACGCGCTGCACGACCCCGCGCACCCGGCCTGGCAGCGGCTGAAGTTCGACGAACTGCTGGCCCAGCAGCTCTCGCAGGCACGTTCGCGCGCCGAGCGCGCGGCGCTCGCGGCGCCGGCGCTGGCGGCGCGCGACGGCGGGCTGCTGGCACGGCTGCGTGCCACCTTGCCTTTCGCGCTGACCGCGGCGCAGCAGCGCGTGGTGGCCGAGATCGCCGCCGACCTGGCGCGCCCGCGGCCCATGCACCGGCTGCTGCAGGGCGATGTCGGCTCGGGCAAGACGGTGGTCGCCGCGCTGGCCGCGGCGACGGCCATCGACGCCGGCTGGCAGTGCGCGCTGATGGCGCCCACCGAGATCCTGGCCGAGCAGCATTTCCGCAAGCTCGTGGCCTGGCTGGAACCGCTGGGCGTGGGCGTGGCCTGGCTCACCGGCAGCCGCAAGGGGCGCGCGCGGCGCGAGATGGCCGAGCGCCTGGCCAGCGGCGACGCGATGCTGGCCGTGGGCACGCATGCGGTGATCGAGGACGACGTGCATTTCGCGCGCCTGGGGCTGGCGGTGGTGGACGAGCAGCACCGCTTCGGCGTCGCGCAGCGGCTGGCGCTGCGCGACAAGCTCGGCGGCGGCGCGGCGGGCGGACCGCCGATCGAACCGCATCTGCTGATGATGTCGGCCACGCCGATCCCGCGCACGCTGGCGATGAGCTACTACGCCGACCTGGACGTCAGCACCATCGACGAGCTGCCGCCCGGGCGCACGCCGGTGCTGACCAAGGTCTTCGCCGACGGCCGGCGCGAGCAGGTCGTCGCGCGCATCCGCGACGAGGTCGCGCGCGGGCGGCAGGTGTACTGGGTCTGCCCGCTGGTCGAGGAGAGCGAGCATGTGGACCTGCAGAATGCCACCGCCACGCATGCCGAGCTGAGCGCGGCGCTGCCCGGCGCTGGCGTCGGGCTGCTGCACGGGCGCATGAAGGCGGCCGAGAAGGCCGCGGTGATGGCGCGCTTCACGGCCGGCGAGCTGGCCGTGCTGGTGGCCACCACCGTCATCGAGGTCGGCGTGGACGTGCCCAATGCCAGCCTGATGGTGGTGGAGCACGCGGAGCGCTTTGGCCTGGCGCAGCTGCACCAGCTGCGCGGGCGCGTCGGCCGCGGCGCGGTGGCCAGCGTATGCGTGCTGCTGTACACGCCGCCGCTGTCGGAGACCGGCAAGGCACGGCTGCGTGCACTGGCCGAGACCGGCGACGGCTTCGAGATCGCGCGCCGCGACCTGGCCATCCGCGGCCCCGGCGAGATGATGGGCGCGCGCCAGAGCGGCGATGCGCTGCTGCGCTTCGCCGACCTCGCCAGCGACGAGCCGCTGCTGGCGCAGGCGCGTGCGCTCGCGCCGCGGCTGTGGGCCGAATTCCCGCAGGCCGCGGCGCGCCAGGTGGAGCGCTGGCTGGGCGGTCGCGAGGACTACCTGCGCGCCTGAGCGGCATCTGGCGTCAGAATGCACCCATGACGCTGACCGAGCTGAAGTACATCGTCGCCGTCGCGCGCGAACGCCACTTCGGGCGTGCGGCCGAGGCCTGCTTCGTGTCGCAGCCGACGCTGTCGGTGGCGATCAAGAAGCTCGAGGAAGAGCTCGACGTGCGCATCTTCGAGCGCGGTGCCAGCGAGGTCAGCGTGACGCCGCTGGGCGAGGAGATCGTGCGCCAGGCGCAGCAGGTCATCGAGCAGGCGTCGGCGATCAAGGAGATCGCCAAGCGCGGCAAGGACCCGATCAGCGGCCCGCTGCGCCTGGGCGTGATCTACACGATCGGCCCGTACCTGCTGCCGGACCTGGTGCGCCAGGCCATCGCCCGCGTGCCGCAGATGCCGCTGATGCTGCAGGAGAATTTCACCGCCAGGCTGCTGGAGGCGCTGCGCACCGGCGAGCTGGACTGCGCGATCCTGGCCGAGCCCTTCCCGGAGACGGGCCTGGCGGTGGCGCCGCTGTACGACGAGCCCTTCATGGCCGCGGTGCCGGTGGGGCACCCGCTCGCCAAGCGGGCGTCGGTCAGTGCCGAGGAGCTGAAGCAGGAGACCATGCTGCTGCTGGGCACCGGCCACTGCTTCCGCGACCACGTGCTCGAGGTCTGCCCCGAGTACGCGCGCTTCGCGAGCGACGCCGAGGGCATCCGCAAGAGCTTCGAGGGCAGTTCGCTGGAGACCATCAAGTACATGGTCGCCAGCGGCATGGGCGTGACGGTGGTGCCGCAGCTCAGCGTGCCCAAGGACGAGCAGCCGCACGTGCGCTACGTGCCCTTCGCCGAGCCGGTGCCCACGCGCCGCGTGGTGCTGGCGTGGCGGCGCACCTTCCCGCGCTACGAGGCCATCGCCGCGCTGCGCAACTGCATCTACGCCTGCCCGCTGCAAGGGGTGCGGCGGCTGACCGCCTGAGCCGCGGCGCGACGACCCGGCGCGCTCAGTGCGCCGCGCCGCCGCCGCGCGGCGCGTCGTCCTCGTGCAGCCAGGGCGCGTCGCCGAGTGCGGCGTGGCGCGCCAGCGCGTCGGCGACCATGTCCTGGTGCAGCATCCACACGCCTTCCAGCACGCACAGCATGTGCTGGCGCGACGCCGGGGCCAGCGCCGGCTCGCCGACGAGCGCGACCAGGTCGCGCAGCAGCTCGCAGCGCTGGCGCGCCGTGGCGTCGCCGCGCGTGTCCTCGCACAGCTCGGCCAGCGCCGGCAGCAGCACCTGTTCGTCCACGGCCTGCTGCGCCTGCATCGCCAGCGCCAGCCGGCGCAGCATCGGCGCGGCCTCGGCGGAGGGTGCGGCGCGCGCGGCGTCGATCAGGCCGCGGACCTTGTCCGACAGCATCGCCAGCCGGGACTGCGCCGCACGCTGCGGGCCGCGGTCGACGTCGGTCTTCACGTGCTGGCGCGCACGCGGCGGCGCGGCCGCTGGCCGGCGCCGCCGGGCGCGTCCGCCGCCGCGGCGGCGGCGAGTTCGGGCACCGCACCGCCTTCGCCTTCCCAGGTCTGCAGTGCCTGCGCCTGCATGCGCGCGAGGCGACGTGCCCGGTGGCGCTGCCACCACTGGTGGGCGAGGGCGGCGCCGGCGGCCAGCAGCGTGGCGGCGAGCGCGGCAGGAACGAAGCGGGGGCGGTTCATCGCGGTCTCCTGGTGTTGGGTTGGTGGTGCGTCAGCGCCTGAACATGCCGATCAAGAAGCTGGCGATGGCCAGCACGACGAACAGCACGAACAGCAGCTGCGCGATGCCGGCCGCCCCGGCGGCGATGCCGCCGAAGCCGAAGAGCGCCGCGATCAGCGCGATGACGAAGAAGACGACGGCGTAGTGCAGCATGGCTCACTCCTGATCGTTGACCGCGACGGCCGGCAGGGCGGCCGCAGGGGCAGGTGGCGGGGTGAGTGCAGTGTCCGGCGCGGGCGCCGCAGCGGGCATCGGGGGCCGCGCCGTCGTGCTGTCGTCCTTCCTGCTC
>CAZUPH010000114.1:0-12635 GCA_964621995.1 uncultured Rubrivivax sp.
CGCGCAGCCGCGCGCGGCCGTTCTCGGGGTAGAAGCCCGTCGCGTCGATCGCCGCCAGCGCCAGCTGGCGCAGCGTGGCCGGCGCCTTGTCCTTCGTGAAGACGCCCTCGCCCTCGTCCATGCGGATGAACCACTGCGCCGCGGCGCGGTAGATCACCGGGCTCTTGTGGCGCCAGCAGTGCGGGTAGCTGTGCAGCAGCGGGCCGGTGGCGAGCAGCCGGCCGGCGTCGCGCAGCGCCTCGGTGATCACCGGCGCGGCCTTCCAGATGTTCATGCCGCCGAACAGCGGGAAGTCCGCGGCATAGCTGCCATGGCCCTGCACCGGGTTCAGGATCTCCTCGACCGCCATGCCGTGGGCGCGGCAGGAGTTGAAGTCGTCCAGGCCGTAGGCCGGGCTGCTGTGCACGATGCCGGTGCCGTCCTCGGCCGTCGCATAGTCGGCCAGGTAGACCGGGCTCATGCGGTCGTAGCCCTCGTGCACGTGGGCCAGCGGGTGGCGGAAGCGGATGCCCGCCAGCTTCTCGCCCAGGGTCGTCGCGACCACGCGGCCGACCAGGCCGTAGCGTTCCAGGCAGCGCTCGACGAGCGTGGCCGCCAGCAGGAGCAGCCCGCGCTCGGTGTGCACCAGCGCGTACTCCAGCGCCGGGTTCAGGTTCAGCGCCTGGTTGGCCGGGAGGGTCCACGCGGTGGTGGTCCAGATCACCGCGAAGGCCTCGCCGGCGATCTCCGGCAGCCCGAAGGCGGCGGCCAGCCGGTCCGGCTCGGCGCACAGGAAGGCCACGTCCAGCGTCTGGCTCTTCTTGTCCGCGTACTCGATCTCGAACTCGGCCAGCGAGCTGCCGCAGTCGAAGCACCAGTACACCGGCTTCAGGCCGCGGTAGACGAAGCCGCGCTCGACGACGCGCTTGAAGGCGCGGATCTCGTCGGCCTCGTTGGCCGGGTCCATGGTCGCGTAGCGCCGCTCCCAGTCGCCGAGCACGCCCAGGCGCTGGAAGTCCTTCATCTGCAGCGCGATCTGCTCGGTGGCATAGGCGCGGCTCCTGGCCTGCATCTCGTCGCGGTCCAGGTTGCGGCCGTGCTTCTTCTCGATGGCGTTCTCGATCGGCAGGCCGTGGCAGTCCCAGCCGGGCACGTAGCGCGCGTCGAAGCCGGCGAGCTGCCGCGCCTTGACGATCATGTCCTTGAGCACCTTGTTGACGGCGTGCCCCATGTGGATGGCGCCGTTGGCGTAGGGCGGGCCGTCGTGCAGCACGAACAGCGGCGCGCCGCGGCGCGCGGCGCGCAGGCGCTGGTACAGGCCTTCGGCCTGCCACTGCTGCACCCACGCGGGCTCGCGCTTGGCGAGGTCGCCGCGCATCGGGAACGGCGTGTCGGGCAGGTTGAGCGTGCTGCGGTAGTCGGGGGGCGTTTCCGGGGTGGTGCTCATGGGCGGGGGCCGGGCCCGGGTGGGCCGCACGGCATGGTCGGGGGCATCGGAGCCGCGGCCGCCGCTGCGCAAGCGGGCAGCGGCCACGGGGGCGGGGCGCGAAGGCCTGCCTTCAGTCAGGCTTCAGCGGGCCGTGCCCATAATTCGGTCGCGCGTCGCCTGGCGGCGCGTGGCCGCGTGCCAGCGCCAGAGGCCTCCGCGCAGTCCCGATGATGGCCTCGACAGCTTCATGCCCAGGATTCTAGCGACGCGCGCACTCCCTGCCCGGTCTTGCGCCCGGCCTCCCGACGGGTCCCCGTCGCCGCGGACCGGGCTTCGGGCCGGGCTCGCCCTGCTGGTCCTGCTGCCCATCGCCGCGACGGCCCAGATCGCCCCGCCTGCCGAGGCGGCTTCTACCCCGCAGGTGGCCGACGCCCCCGTCGCCCTGCCTGCGGTGCCGGCGCTGCCCGCCGACGACGCGGCGCCGCAGGCCGCGCCCGCCGAAGCGCCGCGGGCCGAATGGAGCGGCGCACTCGGGGTCAACCTCTCGTACCGGCCCGAATACGACGGCGGTTCGCGCCATGCCACCGTCGCGCGGCCGGCCATCTACCTGCGCTACGGCCGCTTCTCGCTGTCCAGCGGCGCCAGCTTCGCCGCGCGCCGCACCGACGACGTCGTGCGCGGCCTCGGCGTGGACCTCGTGCGCGGCACGCGCACGCGCATCAGCCTGGCGCTGCGCCACGACTCCGGGCGCCAGGAGGACGAGAGCGCGGCCCTGCGCGGCCTGGGCGACGTCGAGGGCACGGTGCGCGCCCGCGTGTCGGTGCGCCGCCAGCTCGACGCGCGCTGGCGCGCGGCCGCCTCGTGGAACGTCGACGCCTTCGGCCGCGGCGGCGGCAGCTTCGCCGACCTGCAGCTGATCCGCGACTGGCCGCTGACGCCGCAGACCGTGGCCTCGGCCGCCGTCGGCCTGACCGTCGGCGGGCGGCGCTACCTGCGCAGCTACTACGGCGTCAACGAGGCGCAGTCGGCGGCCAGCGGCTACCCGGTCTACGAACCGCGGCTGGGCCTGCGCGACGCGGCCTTCACGACCAGCCTGCGCACCGACCTGCACGACCACTGGACGCTGCTCGTCGGCGGCGGCGTCACGCGGCTGCTGGGGCCCGCGGCGGCCAGCCCGCTGACCCGGCGCACGACGAGCTGGGGCCTCAACGCCGGGCTGGCGCGCCGCTTCTAGGGCCCGGCGCGCCGGTCGTGCCGTTCGGACCACCACGCGAGCGCGTCGGCCGTGTCGCGCGCGATGCCCTCGCGCAGCGCCGGCAGCGAGCCGTAGCGCAGCTCGTCGTGCAGCTTGTGCAGCAGGTCCACGCGCACGCAGCGGCCGTAGGCGCCCTCGGCGCCCAGCGCGGCCGGCCAGTCCAGGCAGTGCACCTCCAGCAGCACGCGGCCGGCGTCCTCCACGGTGGGGCGCACGCCCAGGCTGGCCACGCCGGGCAGCGGCGTGGCCGCCAGGCCGTGCACCTGCACGACGAAGATGCCGCTGGCCGCCGGCCGCGCATGGGCGAAGCGCAGGTTCAGCGTGCGGAAACCCAGGTCGCGGCCGAGCTTGCGCCCGTGCACGACATGGCCGCTGATCGCATACGGGCGGCCGAGCAGGGCCTCGGCCTGCGCCAGGTCGCCGGCGGCCAGCGCGTCGCGCACCGCCGAGCTGGACACGCGCAGGCCATGCACCTCGTAGCTCATCATGCGCGCGACGTCGAAGCCCAGTTGCCCGCCGGCCTCGTCCAGCATCGCGTAGGTGCCGGCGCGCTTCTCGCCGAAGCGGAAGTCGTCGCCGACGAGCACGTAGCGCGCGCGCAGCCCGTCCACCAGCACGCGCTGGATGAAGTCCTGCGGCGACATCGCGGCCAGCCGCGCGTCGAAGCGTGCGACGACGGCCTCGTCGATGCCGCAGCGCGCCAGCTCGGCGAGCTTGTCGCGCAGCGTCGCGATGCGCGCCGGGGCACTCTCGGGCCGGCCGGCGCGCGCGGCGAAGAAGTCGCGCGGGTGCGGCTCGAAGCTCAGCACCACCGCCGGCAGGCCGCGGTGGCGCGCCTCGTTGGTCAGCAGCGCCAGCATGGCCTGGTGGCCGCGGTGCACGCCGTCGAAGTTGCCGATGGTCAGCGCGCACGCCGCAGTGCCGCGCCGCGCCAGGCCGCGATGGATGAGCATGGGGGCGGATTATCCCGGCGCGGCGGCGCAGGCCGGCGCGACCGGGTCGTCCAGGCCGAGCAGCCGCGCATACAGCGCCAGGTAGGCGTCGGCGGCGCGGTCCCAGTCGAACTGCGCGGCGTGAGCGCGGATTGCATCGGCGCGGCCGGGCTCGGCACGCCAGCGCGCCAGGCCGCGCTCCACGACCGCGCGCATCGCCGGGCCGTCGAAGTCGTCGAAATAGTCGGCCGCGTCGCCGCCGATCTCCGGCAGGCTGGTCAGCCGTGACAGGAAGACCGGCTTGCCGAAGTGCATGGCCTCGATAGGAGGCAGCCCGAAGCCTTCGGTCAGCGACGGGAACAGGAAGCCGGTGCAGTGGGCGTAGGCCCAGGCCTTCTGGGCCTCGGTGATGTCGAGGCAAAACTGAACGTTGGGCAAGCGCGTCGTGGACTCCAGCGCCCGCGTATCGTGATTGCGCGGACCCGCCAACACGAAGCTCATGCCGGGCCAAGCAACGGCAAGCGCCAGCAAGGCCTGCGGGTTCTTGGCGGGTGACATGCGGCTGAGATGCAGGAGAAATGGCCGCTGCGGCTGCGCCGCCCAGCCGGGCAGCGGCGACTGCGGCTCGGCCAGGAGGCTGCGCGCGCCGTTGGGGATGACGGTGATGTCGCCCTGCCATCCCAGGTGCCGCCGCACATCACCAGCGGTATGGCGGCTGATGGCGGTCAGCGCATCGCTTCTTGCCAGCAGCGCGCTCGTGCGACGCTGGTGGCGCCAGCGGCTGAAGGCACTGCGTCCGTACAGGTAGTTCAGGTCGTGCACGGTCACGAGCCGCACGCCCGCGCCGATGGGCGGGCGATGTTTGCTCAGCTGGTGCAGCGTATGCCAGAGGTCGAAGCGCTCCGGCTGGCGGTGGACGTGACGGTGCAGGCGCCGGACCGGCAGGTAGTCAACCTGGTCACCGAAGGCGCCGATCAGCGGTGGGCGAACGTGGAAGGCGAGGCTGAAGGGGCCGGTCGCCGTGGTGGCCAAGGCGGCGGCCAGCCGGCGGCCAATCTGCAGACAGAATTCTCCCAGTCCGCCGCCTTCCAGCGCCGTGATGTCTCCCAGCGAGATGCCTATCCGTCGCCGGGACAGGGTGAATTCGCTGGGCATCAGGTCCATGGGTGCGCTGGATGTCGTGAGGTCGCGGTCCGTCAGCGCTGCGGCGGGCGGTCGCGGCGCCCGGCCAGCGTGCGCCGTCGAAGGGTGGCGAACCTGCAGCAGTGTAGGGGCTGCCGACCGGCGGTCCCACGTTGCAGGACGCCTGCCGGCAAGGGCGCTGTGGGGCGATGCGGCCGGGCCGGGCTGCGCTGTTAGCATCGGCCACCCTGGGCCATGGCCTCGGTCAGTGTGGCCCCTCAACGGCGCGCCCGTGGGCAGGTCCGCCGGTCGATATGCCGGCGATGTCGCCCACCGAGCGAGTATTTGGCCACATGCACGAGATCGACGCGAGCCTGCCGCCGCCGGCCACCAGCCGCTTTATCGAGGGTGCGGGTTGGCGGGATATCGTGGCCGACTACCTCGAGCACTTCGGCCGGTGGCTGCGCCGGCCGCTGCGCCGGCAGCGGCGCCTGCGACGCTACCTGCAGCTGTCGCCCCGGGTGTGTCGCCGCCAGGTTCTGTACGACCGCAAGCTGCACCGGCATCTGGAGATCGAGGTGCGCGATCGCGTCGACCTCGGTACCGTGGGCCAGGTCTTCCTGAACGAGGACTACGGGCTGGAGAAGTTGGCGCGCTGCGACGAACTCGTCGCCTTCCGTGACGCGGTGCTGGCGTCCGGCAAGCGGCCACTCATTCTGGACTGCGGCGGCAATATCGGTCTGGCTTCGCGCTACTTCATAGAGAACCACCCGGGCGCCAGGGTGTTGTGCGTGGAGCCCGATCCCGGCAATGCGCAGCAGGCGCGCCGCAACAATCCTTCGCCCGCGGTGACGGTCTACGAGTGCGCCATCGGCAGCGAGCTGAGTCGTGGCCGGATCGTCGATCCTGGCTGGGGCAACAACGCCTTTCGCATCGACCGCAGCGCGGGCGGCGGCACCGAGATCATCTCCATCAATGAGCTGTTGCAGCAGCACGATCCGGCCACCCATGTGCCCTTCATCGCGAAGATCGACATCGAGGGCTTCGAGGCCGAGCTGTTCACACAGAATACCGAGTGGATAGAGCGCTTTCCGCTGATCATCGTCGAACTGCACGACTGGATGCTGCCGCGCAGCGCCAGCACAAGACCCTACCTGCGCGCCATCTCGGCCCAGGACCGCGACTTCGTTTACTGGGGCGAGAATACCTTCAGCATCTCCAACACGCTGCTGTGATGAGCGCGGTGCAGTCCCGCGGCGCCGGAGCGCTCGTGCTGCCGACCGCTACACTGGCGCTTGATTGCCGACAGCCGCCTTGGAATTGACTGCCCGCCAGGAAGCCCCGCGTCCGTCTCGCTGCGTATTGCTGGTCGGCGGCGGCGGCTTCATCGGCCGCAACCTGAGCGAAGCGCTGCGCCAGCGCGGCCACCGCGCCATCGTTGCCGACGCCCGGCTGCCGCAGAGCATGCCGCCCGACGACTACCGCATCGCACTGGTCGAGCGGCATGCGATGCAGGAGCTGTTGCAGCGCCACGAGGTGGACGCTGTGGTCCACTTGGCCAGCACGATGCTGCCCTCCAGCCGCGCCGAGCAGTTCGAACACGAGCTGGTCGAGGTGCTGGCACCCAGCTTTGCGCTGATGGATGCGTGCGCCCGTGCCGAAGTGGACTTCCTGCTGTTCTCCTCGGGCGGCACGGTCTACGGCGACCCGGGCCCCGCGCGCGCCGGCGAAGCCCAGCCGCTGGCACCCAAGAGCCGCTACGGCTTGGCCAAGGTGATGCTCGAGGACTATGCCCGGCTGTGCCACGGCATGTCGGGGCTGCGCACCCTGGTGCTGCGACCGTCCAATCCTTATGGCCGGCACCAGCGCCTGGATGGTGCCCAGGGCCTGGTGGCCGTCGCACTGGGCCGCGCATTGTCGGGCACGCCGCTGGAGATCTGGGGCGACGGAGAGGCCGTGCGCGACTATCTGGATGTGCAGGACCTTAGCCGGGCCGTCGTCGACCTGCTGGAGCGTGGCGTGGCCAATGCCACCTTCAACATCGGCAGCGGCATCGGCCATTCGGTCAACGAGGTGATCGACATCGTGCAGCAGGTCAGCGGACGGGTGCTGGATGTCGTGCGCCGACCGGGCCGCGCGACCGACGTGCGCCGCATCGTGCTGGATACCACGGCGCTGTCGCAGACCGTGGACTGGCGCCCCTTGCCGCTGCTCGAGGGCTTGCGGCGCTTTTATCACGAGCTGATCCGGCGCCATGGCCGCTAGCAGGCTCGCGCTGGCGATTCCCACCTACAACCGCGCGGCCGTGCTGGCCGATACCCTGCTGGGCCTGGCGCCGGCGCTTCGCGAGCTGGGCGTCGCGGTGCATGTGCTGGACGACAGCGGCAACGACGACACCGCGCTGGCGATGCGGCGCCTGCGCGAGCGCGAGTCGCTGCACATCGTCTACCAGCACAACCAGCCCGGACTGCGCCACGATCGCAACCTCATCGCGGCCTTGCTGGCGCCGGATGCCGACCATGTCTGGCTACTCGGAGACGGCGCGCTGGTCCGGGAGGCCGGGCTGCGCCGCGTGCATGCGGCGCTGCGGGGCCAGGACTTCGTCTTCCTCAACTGTCGCAACGATGAGGCCGGTCCGTCGTTCGATGTCCCCGCCGCTGACCTGCGCGCGTATCTCGTCCAGCAGGCCTGGGCTCTGACCTATACCGGCGCCACGGTCTATTCACGGCGCGTCGTCCAGTGGTGGCGCAACGGTCAGGGCGTCGTGGTGCGCAACTTCCCCCAGCTCAGCGTCGTGCTGGGTCATGTCGCGGCCCATGGCGACGCCCGCGCAACCGTCGTCGGCGAACGCATCCTGACTGCGCACCCGCAGCGCAGCAGCAGCTACTGGCTCGCGGAAGCCGTGTCGGTGTGGGGCACCGACTGGCATGCTGTGATAAGCGGCAACGCCGACGCGTTTGGAGCCACGGCAGTTCCCGCCGTGCTGAAGTCGCACGCGCAGCAGACGGGCATCCTGGGTGCCAAGCACCTGCTGGCGCTGAGAGCCATCGGGCGATATTCGCAGGCGGTGCTGGCCGAGTCCGGCGATACGCTGCCTGCGTGCACCACAGTGCCCGGTTGGGGACTGCGCCTGATCGCCAGACTGCCGCAGGGATTGGCTTCGGCGGTGCTGAAGGCCCGCCCCTCGTGGCGCCGCCGCTACCTGCCACGGTCCGCGGCCACTTGACGGCACTTCGATGCTTGCCTGTCGCCCCGCGGTTGCGATTCCCCTGTACAAGCCCGAACTCACGTCGGCCGAGCGCATCTCCATCGACCGTACGGTCGAGGTGCTGACCTCGCAGCCCATATTCTTCGTGGGCCCGGACAGGCTGCGCTCCTACCTCGCCACGCTGTGCCGGCACTATGGCGCGCGACTCCGGTACCGAGTCTTTGGCGACCGCTACTTCCAGGGCATCAAGGGCTACAACGCGCTGATGCGCTCCGCGGTCTTCTACCAGTCCTTTTCGGACTTCAGCCATGTGCTGCTCGCGCAGACCGATGCGCTGGTCCTGTCCGACCAGCTCGAGGTCTGGTGCAGCCGCGACTTTTCCTATGTTGGCGCGCCGTGGTTTGTCGGCGGCAGCACTCCCCAGCAGCCGCTGACCTATCTCGGCGTGGGCAACGGCGGCTTCTCGTTGCGCCGGGTGAACGACTTTCTGCGCGTCCTCGGCAGGCCAAGGCGAATTCCGAATGTCCTCAAGTCGCAGGCGGGGGGGCGTGCAGGGCTGCTGAACCTGCCGAGGAAGCTCAAGCACGAGTGGTGCTTCGCCTACAACGTGGAGCCCTTCTTCCCGCGGACCAACGAGGACTTCTTCTGGGGCATGCTGGTGCCGAGCGTGTGTCCGTTCTTCCAGGTGCCGAAGCCGCAGGAGGCCATCGGATTTGCCTTCGAGGTGGAGCCCCGCTTGCTTTACGAGCGCAACGGCCGCGTGTTGCCCTTTGGCTGCCATGCCTGGGAACGTTTTGACCGCGCCTTCTGGGAAGAAGTGTTGCCCTTCCTGAGAACGCGCGTTCAGCGCCCGGCCGACCCGGGCGCCAGTCTGTAGCGAGCGCCGAACCAAGCCCGCAGGAGGCCGCGGCGCAACTGCTCGAGCAGCGGCCGGCGCGCACGCACCCGCCGCGCGTGGCCTCGCTGTGCAGTCCATCCCGCTGCGTTGGCGCTGGCAAGCAGCGCCTCGTCGGTGCCGTGCCGCGCGAGCACGGCGTCCAGCGCGCGGCCAAGATCGTCCGGACGCAACGCCCCGAACGGCTCCAGGTTGTCCGGCCACGGATAGAAGGCGTGCATCAGCGTCCAGACCTCGGCGTCGTCCAGCGAGGGAAAGCGCCAGGCGATCAAATGCGCACACTCCCGTACGTGGCGCTCGAGGTCGCTGGACAGTCCACCCGACATGTAGTGGATGGTGGGTGCAGCACAGTGAACGAAACGCACGCCGGCGTCGAAGGCCTTGCACAGCCACTGCGTGTCGGCAACGATGCGAAGTCGAGTGTCATAGGGGCCGGCGAGGGCGAGCGCCGCGGGGGTGGCGTAGACGCCGTTGTGGCAGATCTTCGGGCAGCGCAGCCACGAGCCGGCATCCAGCGCGGCGGGCAACCACAGTTTGCGCCGCGCGCCGTCGTGCAGCCAGGCCGAACTGAGGATCATCAACGCAGCCGAGGTCCCCGCCGCCCCGGCGTTGCGCAGCAGCGCCCCGGCCGCCAATGCCGCTGCGTCCGGCGTCAGCCAGTCATCGGCATTGAGCACGCAAACGAGGTCGCCGCGCGCCAGCGAAACGGCCTTGTTCAGCGCGTCGTACAGGCCGGCGTCTGGCTCCGAGACGTAGTAGTCGATGTGGGCGGCATGCGCCTGGATGAGGTCCCGGGTACCGTCGTCCGACAGCCCGTCGACGACGATATGCTCGACCGCTCCCCAGGTCTGCGCCCGCACGCTCGCGAGCGTGCGCTCCAGCGTGGTCCTGGCGTTGCGTACGACGGTGATGTAGCTGACCAGCGGTTGCCCGGGGCTGCCTTGCCGGCACCGGCCGGGGTCGGCCAGGCGCAGGCCACCTTCGATGCGGCCCGCTGCGGCAACAACGCGGCTGCCAGACAGCCTGTCGGAGGGCGCCGCCGGCATGTTCATTCGCGGACGCGCTCGACGCGACAGGGCTTCGCCCGGCCCGTGGACCGGAGCCCGTCGTTGGCCTCGCCACGCGGGCCACCCGCGCCGCCCGGGCCAGACCGCGCGCCGCGGTGCACGACCTCAGCTGCGCAAGGAGACGGCATGTTCGCGAAACCACGCATAGGTGTCGCGCAGCCCGTCCTCCAGCGCGATGCCCGCGCGCCAGCCCAGCGCCGCCAGCCGCGAGACGTCCAGCAGCTTGCGCGGCGCGCCGTCGGGCTTGCCGGTGTCGAAGACGACACGCCCGCGGTAGCCGGTGACGCGGGCCATGGTCTGCGCCAGCTCGGCGATCGTGCAGTCCACCCCGGTTCCGACGTTGAGGTGGCCGCGCATCGGTGTGGTCTGGCGCTGCCAGTCGGCCAACGGCAGTTCCATCACGTGCACGCTGGCCGCGGCCATGTCGTCGACGTGCAGGAACTCGCGCATCGGGCGGCCGCTGCCCCAGACCACGACCTCGGGCTCGCCGCGCTGCGCCGCCTCGTGGAAGCGGCGCATCAGGGCCGGGATGACATGCGAGTGCTCGGGGTGGAAGTTGTCGCCGGGGCCGTACAGGTTGGTCGGCATCACGCTGCGGTAGTCGCGGCCATGCTGCCGGTTGTAGCTCTCGCACAGCTTGATGCCGGCGATCTTCGCGATCGCATAGGGCTCGTTGGTGGGTTCCAGCGCACCGGTCAGCAGCGCCTCCTCGGGCATCGGCTGCGGCGCCAGGCGCGGATAGATGCAGCTCGAGCCCAGGAACAGCTGCCGCTGGATGCCGGCGCGGTGCGCGCCGTCGATGACATTGAGCTCGATCTGCAGGTTCTCGGCGATGAAGTCCGCCGGCAGCGTGCGGTTGGCCTCGATGCCGCCCACGCGCGCCGCGGCCAGCACGACGATTGCCGGTCGCGCCTGTGCCAGGAAGGCACGCACCGCCCGCTGGTCGGCGAGGTCGAGCTCGCTGCGCGGCGCGGTGAGGATGCGCGTGTAGCCCAGCGCCTGCAGCCGTCGCACGATGGCCGAGCCGACCATGCCGCGGTGGCCGGCGACGAAGACCGGCAGCTGCCGCTCGGGCACGGCGCCGTTCATGTCCGCTGTTCCCGCTGTTCCCGCTGTTCGCTGGCCAGCGGCTGGCGATGGCCATGCGCCTGCAGCAGCGCTGCACGACGCGCCAGCTGCAGGTCCTCGGCCACCATCTCGGCGCACATCTGGCGCGCGCTGACCGTGGGCTCCCAGCCGAGCTGGCGCCGCGCCTTGGACGGGTCGCCGAGCAGCGAGTCGACCTCGGCCGGGCGGAAGTAGCGCGGGTCGACCTCGATCACGCAGTCGCCGGGGCGCAGTGCCGGCGCCTTGTCGGCGGCTCCGGCGTCGATCCGGTCGACAAAGGCCTTCTCGTCGACGCCCTGGCCCTCGAAGCGCAGCGTCAGGCCCAGTTCCGCGGCCGTCCAGCGCACGAAGTCGCGCACCGAGTGCTGCTGGCCGGTGGCGATGACGTAGTCCTCGGCGCGCTCCTGCTGCAGCATCAGCCACTGCATGCGCACGTAGTCCCGGGCATGGCCCCAGTCGCGCAGCGCGTCCAGGTTGCCGAGGTACAGGCGCGGCTGCAGGCCCTGGGCGACATGGGCCAGCCCGCGCGTGATCTTGCGCGTCACGAAGGTCTCGCCGCGGCGCGGGCTCTCGTGGTTGAACAGGATCCCGTTGCAGGCGTACAGGCCCCAGGCCTCGCGGTAGTTGACGGTGATCCAGTACGCGTAGAGCTTGGCCACGCCGTAGGGGCTGCGTGGATGGAAGGGCGTGGTCTCGGTCTGCGGTACCTGCTGCACCAGCCCGTAGAGCTCGCTGGAGCTGGCCTGATAGAAGCGCGTGCGGTCCTTCAGGCCGAGCAGGCGGATGGCCTCCAGCAGGCGCAGCGTGCCCAGGGCGTCGACGTCGGCGGTGTATTCCGGCGCCTCGAAGCTGACCGCCACGTGGCTCTGCGCGCCGAGGTTGTAGACCTCGTCGGGCTGTACCTGCTGCAGGATGCGGGTGAGGTTGCTGCCGTCGCTCAGGTCGCCATGGTGCAGCACGAAGCGCTGGTGCGGCACATGCGGATCCTCGTAGATGTGGTCCACGCGCTGCGTGTTGAACAGCGAGGCGCGGCGCTTGATGCCGTGCACCTCGTAGCCGCGTTCGAGCAGGAATTCGGCCAGGTAGCTGCCGTCCTGGCCGGTGACACCGGTGATGAGTGCTCTTTTCACGTCGGGGATCCGCCTGGCGCGGGATTATCGGGCGTGCGGCCCGGGTAGGGCAGGGCGGGCGTCAGCCAGCACCAGCGCCCCGGCCGCAGGCCGTCCGGCAGCGTCCAGGGCCCGAAGGCGCTGCGGTGGAGCGCCTCGACCCGGTTGCCGGCCGCCGCCACCATGCGCTTGACCTGGTGGTAGCGGCCCTCGGTGAGGGTCATCGACAGCGCGTGCGCGCCGCGGCGCTCGACCGCGGCGGCGCGCACCGGCTGCGGGTCGTCGTGCAGCACCACGCCCTCGCGCAGGCGATCCAGCAGCGCGTCGTCGACCGGGTGCTTCGTCGTCACCTCGTAGACCTTCGCCACGTGGTGCTTCGGCGAGGTCAGCCGGTGCAGCAGCGCGCCGTCGTCGGTCGCGAGCAGCAGCCCGGTGGTGTCGGCGTCGAGCCGGCCCACCGGCTGCACGCCGCGCCGGCGCAGCGGCGGCGGCAGCAGCGACAGCACGCCGGGCCAGCGGCCGGGGCGGGTCG
>CAZUPH010000114.1:12645-12960 GCA_964621995.1 uncultured Rubrivivax sp.
CGTCGGGGTCGTCCAGCACACGATCGCCCAGCCGCACCACGCCTGACGCCAGCAGCGCCGCGCACTCGCGTCGGCTGCCGAAGCCCTGGCTGTAGAGGATCTGCGCCAGGCGCACCGTGCCGCCCGCCGCTCAGCGCGCGGCGAGGTCGCCCGCGGCCGGCAGCGCCGGCTGCGCCTGCACTGCGGTGGCGGCGATCACCGCGTTGCGGACCGCGCGCGCGACGACCTCGGCGCCCAGCGCGCCCAGCAGCGTCAGCGGGGCCGGCGCGGCCGCGCGGCCGGTCGCCAGCGCGAACAGCGTGTCGCCGTCGGTCG
>CAZUPH010000115.1:0-12952 GCA_964621995.1 uncultured Rubrivivax sp.
CAAGCCCGAGCCGGTGGTGCTGGGCTCGGTGATCGGCATGCCCACCGTGGAGCACTGCAACGCGCTGATCGACGACGCGCTGGCCAAGGGCGCCAGGCTCGTGTGTGGCGGCAAGGTCGAGACCACGCTGATGCCGGCCACGCTGCTGGACCACGTGACGCCTTCGATGCGCATCTACCACGAGGAGACCTTCGGCCCCGTGAAGTGCATCGTGCGCGTGAAGGGCATCGAGGAGGCGGTGGCCTGCGCCAACGACAACGACTACGGCCTGTCGGCGGCGGTCTTCGGCGGCGACATCGCACGCGCCTTCAACGTGGCGCGCAAGATCGACAGCGGCATCTGCCACGTCAACGGCCCCACCGTGCACGACGAGGCGCAGATGCCCTTCGGCGGCGTCAAGGGCAGCGGCATCGGCCGCTTCGGCGGCAAGGCCGGCATCGCCGAGTTCACCGAGCTGCGCTGGATCACGGTGCAGACGCAGCCGCGGCACTATCCGTTCTGACGCCGCGCGGCCGCCCCGGCCCCCCGGGCGGCGTCAGTGGAAGAACGCGTAGGCCACGAAGATCGCCACCACCACGCTGACCAGGTCGGCGAACAGCCCGCAGGCCAGCGCATAGCGCGTGCGGCGGATGTTGACGCTGCCGAAATACACCGCCAGCACGTAGAAGGTGGTCTCGGTGGAGCCCTGGATGATGGCGGCGAGCTTGCCCTGGAACGAATCGACGCCGTAGGTCGTCATCACGTCGACCATCAGCCCGCGCGCGCCGCTGCCGGACAGCGGCTTCATCAGGCCCACCGGCAGCGCCGGCACGAAGTCGCTGTTCAGCCCCAGCGCGACGACGATGGCGCCGATGGCGCCGACGATGAAGTCCATGCCCCCGGTGGTGCGGAAGACCGAGATCGCGACCAGGATCGCGATCAGGTACGGGATGATGGTCACCGCGACCTGGAAGCCGTCCTTGGCGCCGTCGACGAAGGCCTCGTAGACGTTGATGCGCCTGGCCGCGCCGACCGCGACGAAGAGCACGATGACGCCGAAGATGATCAGGCTGCCCAGCAGGCCGATGGTCTGCGCCATCTCGGCCGGCGGCAGGGTGCGCAGCCACAGGTACAGGGCGCCCATCAGCGCGCCGAAGCCGCCGACGAAGGCGACGATGGGCGCCTGCAGCAGCCGGATGCGCTGCACGCGCGCCACCACCGCGAGACCGGCGACGAAGCTGACGAAGGTGGCGATCAGCGTGGGCAGGAAGATGTCCGCCGCGTTGAAGCCGGTGAGGCCCTGGCTGGCCGCCATGCTCTGGCGGATCGCGATCACCGAGGTCGGGATCAGCGTCACGCCGGCGGTGTTGAGCACCAGGAACATGATCATCGGATTGCTCGCCACCTCCTTGTCGGGGTTGATCTCCTGCAGCTCGCGCATGGCCTTCAGGCCCAGCGGCGTGGCGGCGTTGTCCAGGCCCAGCATGTTGGCGCTGAAGTTCATCACGATGCTGCCGCCGGCCGGGTGGCCGCGCGGGATGTCCGGGAAGACGCGGCGGAACAGCGGGTCGATGGCGCGCGCGAACAGCGCGATCATCCCGGCGCGCTCGCCGATCTTCATGATGCCCAGCCACAGGCTCATGATGCCCACCAGCCCGAGCGAGATGTCGAAGCCGACCTTCGCGGTGTCGAACAGCCCGGTCAGGATCTTCGTGAAGATCGTGACGTCGCCCTGCGCCAGCTTGACCAGCGCGACGGCGAAGCCGACCAGGATGAAGGCGACCCAGACGGCGTTGAGCACCATGGCGCGGCGGGCTCAGCGCCGGCCGCGGCGCTGCGGCCGGGCGGGGCGGGGGGCGGGAGGGCGTGCGGGATGACGTGCGGGTGGTGGCATGGTCGCGCGGCGGCGGTGCAGCCGCGACTCTAGCCGCAGCGCCGCACCGCGCCGCCGCCCCGGGCCCGGGTGCCCCGGACCCGGTGGCCGGTCAGGGCCGCTGCCTGCGCCGCGCCACCCAGCCCAGCACCGTCAGCCCGGCCAGCAGCAGCGCCGCCGGGCCGGGCTCGGGCACCGGCGTGACGGCCTCGGTGACGACCAGCCGCAGCTGGCCCAGCCCGCTGTCGACCACCAGGTCGAAGCCGCCGCTGCCGAAGCCCGAGAGCGTCACCGCGGCGAAGCTGCCGGAGAGGACCCCACCGCTGGTGGCCACGGTCAGGCTGTCGCCGACGTCGAGTGCACAGGCCGCCCAGCACGACAGCGCCAGCGTGCCGCCCAGCACCAGGTTGCCGGTGACGGCGAGCTGGTCGAAGCTGGCCAGGTCCTGCAGCTCGATGGCCAGCGTGCTCCCGGCGCCCAGCACGACACTGCCCTGCAGCGTCAGCAGCCCCGGCGAATTGCCTGGCGCGATGACGCCCTGGTTGACCAGCCCGGGCGCGACGAAGCTGCCGCTGCCCATCAGCGTGCCGGTGTTGACGAAGTTGTTCGGCAGCGCGATGGCGCCGCTCATCGCGTGGATCGTGCCCGGGTTGCTGAAGGCATAGACGCTGCTCAGGTTCAGCGGCGTCGTGCCGCTGCCCGCGCTCTTGACGATGAGGCCGTCGTTGACGAAGGTGGCGGCGCCCGCGAAGCCGTTCCACAGCACGCCGGCGTCGGTGGCGAAGTCGATCGTGCCCTCGTTGCGCAGCGTGCCGCCGCCGCCCAGGCCCAGCGAGGCGGCGCTGGCCCACTCGATGCGGCCGCGGTTGGTGAAGTCCATGTTCCGCAGGCTGCCGCCGCCCGCGCCGTCGGCGCGCAGCACGCCGTCGGGCGCGACCTCCACGCGGCCGGTGATGAGCCCGCCGGTCCAGCGCCAGGTGCCGGCCAGCGTGCCCGTGGCGCCGGGCTCGATGCCGCCGCCGCGGTACTGGCCGCCGTCCAGCACCGCGTTGTCGCTCTCGACGCGGCCGATCAGGTCCACCGTGCCTTCGATCCGCACCACGCCGGCACCGGTGCTGCGGGTGCCTTCGCGCAGCTGCAGCGAGTACGGCCCGCCCATCGTGTTGGCGCCGCTCAGGCGCAGCGTGGCGCCGGCGTCGGCGTGCAGCGTGCCCCGGTTGTCGAACAGGAAGCCGCCGCTGCTGACATGCGCCGCCACCCCGGCGGCGGCCTGCACCACGCCGGTATTCTCGAAGCGCGCCACGCCGGCGGCGCCGCTCCAGCCCATGCCGCCGCCGCTGGCCTCGAAGACGAAGCTGCCTTCGTTGGCGAAGACCGAGCCGCTGCCGCCCAGGCCGGCGAGGTCGCCGCGCTGCCAGCGCCACTGGCCCTGGTTGGTGATCAGCGCCGGGCCGACGACGCCGGCGAAGCCGGTGCCGCTGAGGTTGATGCCGCTGGCCCCGGCGATGGCCAGCACCTCGGTGCCGGCGGCGGTGCGCCACTGGCCGTCGAAGGTGCCGCCGCTGACGCGCAGCACGCCCGCGCCGGCCACGCCGCCGGCGAGCACCGCATCCACGCCGCGGTGCGTGTTGGCCGCGAGCTCCAGGTTGTCGGAGAACTGCCGCCCGCCGAAGGTATTGAGGTTCAGCGCCGCGAGCACGCGTCCGGCGCCGGTGAACTTGCTGTCGTCCTCGAAGATGACGCGGTTGCCGAAGACGGTGCCGCGGAAGGCGATGGTGCCGACCTGGGCGTCGATCACGCCGCCGCTGGGCACGCCGGTGGCCAGCGCGGCGTTGTCGGTGTTGAGGAAGTGGCCGCCGGCCATCTGCACCGTGGTCTCGCCGCTGCCGGCGGCCTTGCCGAATACGGCGCTGTTGCGCAGTTCGCTGCCGCTGAACAGCGTGATCGTGTCGTTGCCGTGGGCATACCAGTCGCCGCGCTGGAAGAGCACCGTCGCCGGGCCGAAGCCGTTGTTCAGCGCGATGGGGCCGCCGCGCCAGTTCGTCGGGCCCGTGAGGTCGTAGGCGTTGGGGTAGCCGGTCACCGTGTAGATGCCGAAGCCGCTGAAGGTCTTGCTGCCGGGGCCGACGATCTCCAGCGCCGGCGTCTGCAGGTGCGGCTGTGCGCAGCGGATGAAGTCGCCGGACTCCCAGACGTTGGTCGGCGTGCAGGGCACGCTGTCGGCGGCGGCGCCGCCGGCGGCGCCGAGCGCAGCGATGGCGGCCAGCACGGCGCGCAGGCGCGGGTGGCCGGTGGCCGTGCCGCGGGTGCGGCGGGTGCGGTGACAGGGCGGGTTGGCAGGGGGCATGTCAGGACCTCGATAGGGGCAGGGGATGCCCGCATCGTCGTGCCCGACCGTTAGGCAGCCGCTAGCGGGGCCGGCCCGCCGGCGGCCCGACGGGCCCCGGCGGACCCCGCATCCGCGGGGTGCGGCCTTCCCGAGGTGTCAGTCCGCGCCCGCGGCCGCCAGCGCCAGCCGCACCGCCTCGCCGGCGCTCATCGCGGCGCCTTCGGCCATCCAGGTCTCGGCGCGCGCCGCGCCACGCTGCACCGCGACCAGCCGGCGCACGCGGCGCAGGTCCAGCGCGTCCGAGGGTGCCAGCGCACCGAAATGGCGCTG
This sequence comes from uncultured Rubrivivax sp., assembly GCA_964621995.1. Classification (GTDB taxonomy): domain Bacteria; phylum Pseudomonadota; class Gammaproteobacteria; order Burkholderiales; family Burkholderiaceae_C; genus Rubrivivax. The sequence goes on from CAZUPH010000115.1 coordinate 4,512, forward strand.
CCAGTGCGCGGCGGCAAAGCCCATCAGCCGCGCGGCCGCTTCCGGCCGGCCCGCATGGGCCAAGGCCCGCGGCAGGTTCCACAGCCCGTAGGCCAGCGCGTGCAGCGCCACCGCCTGCCAGGCGCAGCGCACGCAGTCGCGCAGTGCCTCGACGGCACCGGGCCAGTCGCGCAGCGCCATGCGCGTGGTGCCGAGCACGTTGAGCGCATCGGCCAGCTGCTCCCAGTCCTCGTGCGCGCGCGCCGTGGCGCAGACGGCATCCAGGCGCTCCAGCGCCTCGGCGTGGCGGCCGGCATTCGCGGCGCACAGGGCCAGGTTGTACAGGCCGCCGTTGATGACGTGGCCGTTGCCCTGCCGCTGCCACAGTGCCAGCGCCTGGCGGTGCAGCTGCTCGGCGCGCACCGGGTCGCGTGCGGCGACGTTGGCGATGTAGGCACGCAGCGCCAGCACGCTGGCGCGGGCGCCGTCGTCGCCCTGCTGCCCGGCCAGACGCTCGGCCTCGTCGAGCAGCGGGGCCAGGCCCTCCGGGCGGCGCGTGGCGCGCCAGCGCAGGCTGGCGCTGGCGTGCAGCGCGCGGGCGCGCGCGGCACTGCCGGCCGGCGCCAGCGCCAGGGCCCGCTCCGCATGCCGCTGCGCGGCGTCGCCCTCGCCGGCCTCGAAGCACAGCCAGGCCAGCAGCGTGTGGCCGCGGCTGGCGGTGTCGGCGTCCGGCGCATGCTCCAGGGCCTGCGCCAGCGCGGCCAGCGCGCGGCCCGGCAGCGCGATCTCGGTCAGCGCCGGGCGCAGCGCCAGCGCCAGCTGCACGGCGGCCTGCGGCTCGCCGTCGGCCACCGCGTCGACGATGGCCGCGGCCAGATTGGGCAGCTCGCGCCGGACCGCCGGCAGCGGCGGCGTGGCGCCCAGCCCCTGCGCCCACTGCACCCACCAGGCGCGCTGCCGGCGGCGCAGTTCGCCCGCCTCGTCCGGCGCCAGCCGCGCGGCGGCAAATTCGCGCAGCGGTTCGGGCAGGCTGGCGCGGGCCGGCAGGCGCTCGTCGTCGGCCTGCACGCGCAGCAGCAGCGAGCTGCCGAGTGTCTCCAGCGTCAGCGCCAGGTCCTGCTCCGGGCACAGCGCGGCCAGCGCCGGCAGCGGCGCGCCGGCCGGGAAGCCGGTCAGGGTGGCCAGCAGCCGTCGTGCCGGCGCGTCCAGCGTGTCCCAGCTCCAGGCCAGCGTGGCGGCCATCGAGGCATGGCGCGGGTCGGCGGCGGCGCGCGGGCCGCTGCGGGCCAGCAGGTCCAGTGCCGGGGTCTGCCCCGCAGGCGCGGGGCCGCTCAGGCGCTCGAGCATCTGCGCCGGCGACACGGCGCGCACGCGCGTGGCCGCCAACTCCAGCGCCAGCGGCAGCCCCTCCAGCGCACGCACCAGCGCCACCAGCGTGGCGTGGTTGCCCGGGCCGAGATGGAAGTCGGCGCGCACCGCGCGCGCGCGGTCCACGAACAGCGCCAGCGCGGGGTTGGCCGCGGCCGCGGCCAGGTCGGCGTCGGCCGCCGGCAGCGGCAGCGGCTCCATGGCGTGCAGCTGCTCGCCGTCGATGCCCAGCGGCCGCCGCGACGTGGCCAGCACGTGCAGGCCGGGCAGCCGCGCCAGCAGCTCGGCCAGCAGCGCCACGGCGCCGGCGTCGAGCTGCTCGCAGTTGTCCAGCACCAGCTGCACGCGGCGGTCGGCCAGGCCCTGCACCAGCCCGTCCAGGCCCCCGGGCCGGCCGGGCAGCGCGGTCTGCAGGGCGTCCAGCACGGCAGGGGCGTCGCGGCAGGCGACCAGCGGCACGAAGGCGACGAGGTCCAGCGCGGCGCCGGTCTCGCGCGCCAGCGCATCACCACCGGCCAGCGCACGGGCCAGCTCGGCCGCCAGCCGGGTCTTGCCGCAGCCGCCGGGGCCGACCAGCGTGACCAGGCGCTGCCCGAGCACCTGACGCTGCAGCCGCGCGGCCTGGGCGTCGATGCCGAAAAGGCGCGTCAGGTAGTGCGGGATGCTGTGCGCCGCGGCGACGCTCCGGCGCGCGGGCCGGCCGGCGGGCTGCGCTGGGGCGGGCTCGGCGGGCGTCGCTGCGGCCACGGCCGCGCCGAGGTCGCGGCAGGCGGATTCGCAATCGGCATGCAGCGCGGCGAGGCGGCAGCGTTCCTCGTCGATCCAGTCGTCGTAGAAGCCGGGCAGCAGCGCGCCGCCGTACGCGGCCAGCGCCTCGGCGTGCCGGCCGGCGCGCACCAGGGCCTCGAAGCGGTGCACGTCGCAGGCCAGGCTGCCGGGCACCACGCGCACGCCATGGCGGTCGGCCTGCAGCACCGGGCGTGCCGGCTGGCCGGCGGGCTCGAGCAGGCTGCGCAGCGTGGACAGCACCTGGCGCAGCCGGTTGCGGCCCACGTCCAGCGCGACCCCGGGCCACAGCAGCTCGACCAGCTCCTCGCGCGCGTGCACACGCTCGGGCCACAGCGCCAGCCGCGCGAGCAGCGCCGTCGTGGCCCGCGAGGGCAGGCGCTCCAGGACCACGGCCCCGTCCTCGCAGCGCAGGCCGCCGAGCAGGCGCAGCGACCAGCGCGGCGCGGCCTGCGGTACGCCGGACGCGGCAGCGGCCACGGGGGTGGGCAACGGGTTCACGGTCGAGCCCGCCGCGCGCGTGCCGCGGTGCCCGACCGCGGCGCCGCGGTGTCGACAGCCTTGTCGGTCATCGGGGGGGATTCTAGGAAGCCCCTCCCGGGCGCCACACCGGGCCCGCGTGCCGCGGCGCTGGCCGCCGTGCAGTCTGCACCCCCTCGGCCGCGGTGCCGGCTGCAGCCAGAATGGCGATCACCCACGGGCCTGCCCAGGAGCACCGCCATGACGAGCCGCGCCGACGAACTGCGCACGAAGCTGATCCGCAACCTGCACACGGCGAAGCTGGACCTGTTCCAGCGCGGCACGCTGTACGAGAGCCTGGGCACCTCGTTCACCGAGGGGCTGGCCACGCGCGACCTGGGCTGTGCCTACGACATCGTGCCGCCGGGCAAGCGGGTCGCGCCCTACCACCTGCACCATGCCGAGGAGGAGCTGTTCGTCATCCTCGAAGGCAGCGGGACGCTGCGCGTGGCCGGCGAGCTGCTGCCGGTGGGCGCGGGCGACGTGATCGCCATCCCGGCCGGGCCGGAGTACCCGCACCAGATCCTGAACACCTCGGACGCGCCGCTGAGATACCTGTCGATCAGCACGCGGCGCAGCCCCGAGGTCTGCGAGTACCCGGACTCCGGCAAGGTCAACGCCTTCGCCGAGCGGCGCATCCTGATCCAGCGCAAGGCCGATTCGCTGGACTACTGGGACGGCGAGCCAGGCGCCTGAAGCCGTCGCGTGTGAGTGGCGCGACGACAATCGCGCCCATGAAATCCATCCGCCTGCACGAAGGCAAGGAACGTTCGCTGCTGCGCCGCCACCCCTGGGTCTTCCAGGGCAGCGTGGCGCGCGGCAAGGCCGACCCCGGCGAGACGGTGCGCGTGGAGGCCGCCGACGGCCGCTTCCTGGCCTGGGGCGCCTACAGCCCGACCAGCATGATCCGCGTGCGCGCGTGGAGCTTCGACGAGGCCGAGCGCATCGACGCGGCCTTCTTCGCGCGGCGCATCGCCGCCGCGGTGGCGCTGCGCACGCGGCTGCCGGTGGCCAGCAGCGGCGTGCGCCTGGTGCACGGCGAGGCCGACGGGTTGCCGGGGCTGATCGTCGACCGCTACGGCGACACCCTGAGCGCGCAGTTTCTCTCCGCCGGCGCGGAGCGCTGGCGCGAGGCGATCGCCGATGCGCTGCTGGCCGCCACCGGCTGCACGCGGCTGTACGAACGCTCGGACTCCGGCACGCGCGGGCTGGAAGGGCTGGAAGCGCGCAGCGGCTGGCTGCGCGGCGAGGGCGAGAGCCGCCTGACGATCACCGAGCACGACTGGCGGCTGACGCTGGACGTGGCGCTGGGCCACAAGACCGGCTTCTACCTGGACCAGCGCGACAACCGCGCGCTGCTGGCGCGCTGGGTGCGCCACTTCGGCCTGCAGCGCGTGCTGAACTGCTACAGCTACACCGGCGGCTTCACGGTGGCGGCGCTGGCCGGCGGCGCGCAGCACGTGACCAGCGTGGACAGTTCGGCGCCGGCGCTGGCGCTGCTGGCCGACAACGTGGCGCTCAACGGCTTCGATGCCGCGCGCAGCGAGGCGCTGGACGCCGACGTGAACGGCTGCCTGCGCCAGGCGCTGAAGGACGGCCGGCACTTCGATGCCATCGTGCTGGACCCGCCGAAGTTCGCGCCCACCGCCAGCCACGCCGAACGTGCGGCGCGCGCCTACAAGGACATCAACCGGCTGGCGCTGAAGCTGCTGGCCCCGGGCGGGCTGCTGCTCACCTTCAGCTGCAGCGGCGGCATCGGCGCCGAGCTGTTCCACAAGATCGTCGCCGGTGCGGCGGCCGACGCCGGCGTGGACGGCGCCATCCTGCAGCGCCTGGAAGGCGCCTGCGACCACCCGACGACGCTGGTGTTTCCCGAGGGGGAGTACCTCAAGGGGCTGGCGATCCTGAAGCGGGCTTGAGCGTTGCGCCTGCGGGCCGTCTGTCGGGGTTTCTGACAGTCTGCCGGGCGAGGCACGGGTCCAACGGCTGCAAGTGCTTGATTCTGCGGCGTGGGTTGGGTTGCGGCGCGATTCTTGCAGCGGAGCGCCCGAACCGCCGCCAAAAACCAGGGAGTGTTCGAATGGCCTTCTCGACGTGGATCAGGCGCACCAGCGCTGCATGTGCGCTCTTCGCTGCGGCCGTCGCCGCGCAGGCTGCCCCGACGCTCTGGGTAAGCACGGGGGGCAGCCAGCTGGCGACGGTCGACGTCGCGACCGGGGCCACCTCGCTCATCGGCGGCACCGGCGTCACGCTCACCGACATCGCGTTCAGCCCCACGGGCGACCTTTACGGGATCTCGTTCACGAGCCTGTACCGCGTCAACGCCGGCACCGGCGCCACCGCGCTGATCGGCGGCCTGGGCGCGGTCAGTGGCACCGCCAACGCCCTGGTCTTCGGCTCCGACGGCACGCTGTACATGGCCGGCAGCTCGCTCTACACGGTCAATACGCTGACCGGCGCCGCCAGCGCGATCGGCGCGATCGGTTTCCAGTCGGGCGGTGACCTGGCGTTCATCGGCAGCACGCTGTACATGGCCACCAGCGGCAACCAGCTCGTCGAGGTGGACGTCACCACCGGCGCGGGCACCCTGGTCGGCAATCTCGGCGTGGCCAGCATGTTCGGTCTGGCCACGCCCGACAACGCCACCCTCTACGGTGTGGCCGGCCAGAGCGTCTACCTGGTCAACACGAGCACCGGCGCGGCGACCTTCCAGTCCACCTTCGCTCCGAACCTGGCTGGGGGCGCCTTCGGTCTGGCCTTCCGCACCGAGTCCGGCGGCGGGGACGTGCCCGAGCCCGGCACGCTGGCCCTGGTGGGGCTGGCCTTGCTGGCGGCGGCCGCGCGGCGCCGGCGGGCCGCGTAGCCCCCTGCTGCCTGATCCTGCAACACGCCGGGCACGCGCCCGGCATGGCCGGCGGCCGCTTCCAGGAGTCGGTCATGAGCCGTCGGCTGCAGCGCCGTCGCGCGGCCGGCGCACCACCGCCAGGTCCAGCCGCGGGTCGAACTTGTGGCAGGCAACGCTGAAGAAGGCCTTCACGTTGCGCACGTTGGCGTCCTGCGTGAACAGGCGCTGCACCAGCGCCTGATAGGCCGGCATGCCGGCCACGTGCACGACCAGCACGAAGTCCGGCCCCGGGCTCACCTGCCAGCACTGCTGCACCGCGCGCTCGGCCGCGGCGCGCGCGGCGAAGGCCTGCAGGTGCTCCGCGCCCTGGCGGTCCAGCGTGATCTCCACCAGCGCGCTCAGCCCGGCGCCCAGCCGGTGCGGGTCCAGCAGCGCCACCTGGCGGGCGATGAGGCCACCCTCCTGCAGCCGGCGCACGCGGCGCAGCGCGGTGGCCGGCGAGGTGTGCGCGCGTTCGGCCAGCGCCTGGTTGGTCAGCGAGGCGTCGGTCTGCAGCAGGTCCAGCAGCCGGAGGTCGGTGTCGTCCAGATCCATGGGCGGAACAATACATCGCAAAACGACTCAAGATGGCATAAACGGCCGCTGTGATGAAGTCACGACTCAAGATTTCATGAACGACTGAACAACGCACAAAATCATCAGACAAGGCCGACTAGCATCCGCAGCCTCGACTTCAGCAGGAGCCAGCGCCATGTGCGGCATCGTCGGTGCGGTCAGCAGCCGCGACATCGTTCCCATCCTCATCGAAGGCCTGAAGCGGCTGGAATACCGCGGCTACGACAGCTGCGGCGTGGCCGTGCACCAGGGCGGCGAACTGCGCCGCGCGCGCAGCACCTCGCGCGTGGCCGAGCTGGCGGCGGGCGTGCAGGGCGAGGGCATCGCCTCGGGCACCGGCATCGCGCACACGCGCTGGGCCACGCATGGTGCGCCGGTGGTGCACAACGCGCACCCGCACTTCAGCGCCGGGCCGGGCGTGGACTCGGCCAGCACCGGCTTCGGCGAGCTCGACGGCGACGCCGCCGCGGGCCGCATCGCCATCGTGCACAACGGCATCATCGAGAACCACGACGAACTGCGCGCCGAACTGCAGCAGCGCGGCTACGTCTTCGCCAGCCAGACCGACACCGAGGTCATCGCGCACCTGGTGCACAGCCTGTACGACGGCGACCTGCTGGAGGCCGTGCAGCAGGCGCTGCCGCGGCTGCGCGGCGCCTATGCCATCGCGGTCTTCGCGCGCGACGAGCCGCACCGCGTGGTGGGCGCGCGCCAGGGCTCGCCGCTGGTGCTGGGCGTGGGCCGCGGCGAGCACCAGGGCGAACATTTCCTGGCCAGCGACGCGATGGCGCTGGCCGGCGTGACCGACCAGATCGTCTATCTGGAAGAAGGCGACGTGGTGGACCTGCAGCTGGGCCGCGTGTGGATCAGCGCGGCCGATGCGCAGGGACGCTACCGGCCGGTGGAGCGCCCGGTGCGCACCGTGCAGGCGCACAGCGGCGCCGCCGAGCTGGGGCCCTACCGCCACTACATGCAGAAGGAGATCTTCGAGCAGCCGCGCGCGCTGGCCGACACGCTGGAGGGCGTGGAAGGCATCAGCCCCGAACTCTTCGGCGACGGCGCCCACGCGGTATTCAAGCAGGTGGACCGCGTGCTGATCCTGGCCTGCGGCACCAGCTACTACAGCGGCAGCGTCGCGCGCTACTGGCTGGAGAGCGTGGCCGGCATCCCGACCAGCGTGGAGATCGCCAGCGAGTACCGCTACCGCGACAGCGTGCCCGACCCGCGCACGCTGGTCGTGACGATCAGCCAGAGCGGCGAGACCGCCGACACGCTGGCCGCGCTGAAGCATGCGCGCAGCCTGGGCATGGAGCACACGCTGACGATCTGCAACGTGGCGACCTCCGCGATGGTGCGCGAGTGCAGGCTGGCCTACATCACGCGTGCCGGGGTGGAGATCGGCGTGGCCAGCACCAAGGCCTTCACCACGCAGCTGGCCGGGCTGTACCTGCTGACGCTGGCACTGGCGCAGGTGCGCGGCCGCCTCACCGACGAGCAGGAGGCCGCCGAGCTGAAGGCCCTGCGCCACCTGCCGGTGGCGCTGCGCGCGGTGCTGGCGCTGGAGCCGCAGGTCATCGCCTGGAGCGAGGACTTCGCGCGCAAGGAGCATGCCCTGTTCCTGGGCCGCGGGCTGCACTACCCGATCGCGCTGGAGGGCGCGCTCAAGCTCAAGGAGATCAGCTACATCCACGCCGAGGCCTACCCGGCCGGCGAGCTGAAGCACGGCCCGCTGGCGCTGGTGACGGCCGAGATGCCGGTGGTGACCGTGGCGCCCAACGACGCGCTGCTGGAGAAGCTCAAGAGCAACCTGCAGGAAGTGCGCGCGCGCGGCGGCGAGCTCTACGTCTTCGCCGACGCCGACACCCACATCGACAGCGGCCCCGGCGTGCACGTGATCCGCATGCCCGAGCACTACGGGCGCCTGAGCCCCATCCTGCACGTGGTGCCGCTGCAGCTGCTGGCGTACCACACGGCGTGCGCGAGGGGCACGGACGTGGATAAACCGAGGAACCTGGCCAAGAGCGTGACCGTCGAGTGACGGGCGCGCGCTGGGCGCCGCGCTGATCCGTGGGAATAAGGTCTGTCGGAAATCTAATAGCGTCTGTCGGAATGCGGCCCCGGCGACCGCACGGTTACAAATGACCTCAGCCGCGGTACATGTCGCCGGGCCTTCCGTGCGTGAGCGGCCGCTCCGCCGACTAACTGCCGTGCAGTTCTGGCTAGACGTCACCCTTCCCTTGGGCGGGTTTGGGTCGTAGGTAGTCCGTCCTGAACAACTCGCGCGCCCCTCTATGCCGCCGCGTTGAGCGCCCGTCGAGGCGACGCATCT
>CAZUPH010000116.1:0-12910 GCA_964621995.1 uncultured Rubrivivax sp.
CTTCCTGGCGCTGGCGCACACGCTCAAGCGCGGCGAGCACATCCGCGTGACGCTGGTCCTCTCGATGCTGAAGGGCCGCGTGCGCCGCGGCTTCGAGATCTGGGCGCTCTTCGCCGCCACCTGCCTGGCCGGGCTCTTCGCGTTCTACAGCGTGCGGCTGGCCTGGCAGTCGCACCTCTTCCACGACATCTCCACGGCCAGCGACGCGACGCCGCTGTGGATCCCGCAGATCGGCATGGCGGTGGGCACCTGCATCCTGCTCGTCGCCTTCATCGACGAGCTGGTGCTGGAGCTGCGCGGCCGGCGCGAGCACCACGACCACGGCCATGAGTGACCTCGCGATCACCGCGCTGCTCGTCGTCTCGCTGTTCCTGATCCTGGGCAGCGGGGTCTGGATCGGGCTCACGCTCTCGGGCGTGGCCTGGATCGGCATGCAGCTCTTCAGCAGCCGGCCAGCGGGCGACGCGATGGCGGTCACCATCTGGGGCAGCGCCAGCAGCTGGACGCTGACCGCGCTGCCGCTGTTCGTGTGGATGGGCGAGATCCTGTTCCGCACGCGGCTCAGCCAGGACATGTTCCGCGGCCTCGCGCCGTGGATGCAGGCGCTGCCCGGGCGGCTGCTGCACACCAACGTGGCCGGCTGCGCGATGTTCGCAGCGGTCAGCGGCTCCAGCGCGGCGACCTGCGCGACGATAGGCAAGATGAGCCTGCCCGAGCTGTCGCGCCGCGGCTACCCGGACAGCATCGCCATCGGCTCGCTGGCCGGCGCGGGCACGCTGGGCCTGCTGATCCCGCCGTCCATCATCATGATCGTCTACGGCGTCGCCGCCGAGGTCTCGATCGCGCAGCTGTTCATCGCCGGCGTGCTGCCGGGGCTGCTGCTGGCGGCCCTGTTCTCCGGCTACCTGATGCTCTGGGCCTGGCGCAACCCGCAACTGGTGCCACCGGCCGACCCGCCGCTGCCGCTGGCGGACAGGCTGCGCGAGTCGCGCCACCTGATTCCCATCCTGCTGCTGATCGCCGCGGTGCTGGGCAGCATCTACAGCGGCATCGCCACCGCCACCGAGGCGGCGGCGCTGGGCGTCGTGGGTGCGCTCGTCATCTCCGCCGCGCAGGGCTCGCTGAACTGGCAGACCTTCAAGGACTCGCTGCTCGGCGGCACGCGGCTGTACTGCATGATCGCGCTGATCCTCTCCGGCGCCGCGTTCCTGACGCTGTCGATGGGCTACATCGGGCTGCCGCGCCACCTGGCGGAGTGGATCGCCACGCTGGGCCTGTCCCAGGTCGAGCTGCTGCTGGCGCTGATGCTGTTCTACATCCTGCTCGGCTGCTTCCTCGACGGCATCTCGATGGTGGTGCTGACCATGGGCGTGGTGATGCCCACGGTGCAGAAGGCCGGCATCGACCCGCTGTGGTTCGGCATCTTCGTCGTCATCGTCGTCGAGATGGCGCAGATCACGCCGCCCGTGGGCTTCAACCTGTTCGTGATGCAGGGCATGACGAAGAAGGAGCTGGGCTGGATCGCGCGCGTGACCTTCCCGTTCTTCGTGCTGATGATGATCGCGGTGGCGCTGATCTACCTGCTGCCCGAGCTGGTGACCTGGCTGCCGCAGCAGATGCGGCGCTGAGCGCCGCGCCGCCCTGCCGGCGCCCCGCGGCGGCGGCGATCTGGGGCCGCAACCGGGTCCATTTCGGGCCTTGGCGCGACCGGCCCGCGCCCTAGCATCGGCTGCAGGATCCTGGGCTGCGTGCGCGTCGCACGCGTGGTGCCCGCCGTCCGCACGAGGACCTCCCGATGGCCGACCTGTCCGACCCGCCGCTGAGCCTGCTGCCGACCGACAGCGAAGGCTACGCGTGGCCGACGCCGCCGCTGCCGCAGTATCCGGCGCCGGTGGCCCCGGTGACGCCGCCGCCCTGCCAGGTCGAGGGCCTCAACGGCCAGATCATCGGCGGGCGGCTGCTGGACTTCGACCCCGTGCGCGGGCAGCTGCGCCTGCGCGTGTCGGGCTCGCGCACCCCGCTGGTACTGCGCTTCGACCAGTTCCGGCGCCTGCGCCTGCTGGATCCGCTGCTCTCGCTGCCCGCCGTCGGCGAGACGGGCCGGCCGGCCATCGACGCACCGGCGCTGCCCTTCCGCGTGCAGATGACGACCGGCGCGCCCTGGGAGGGCCAGACCGTGGGCAGCCGCGAGGAGCTCTGGGGCCTGTTCGTCTTCGAGCCGGTGGCCGCCGACGGCGCGCTGCGCCGCACCTTCGTGCCGCGCCCGGCCTACACGAGCGCCGAGATCGGCCCGCGCATCGGCGAGGCGCTCGTCGAGCAGCAGGCGGCCACGCCCGAGCAGGTGGAGCAGGCGCTGGCCGAGCAGCAGGCGCTGCGCCACCGCAAGCTGGGCGACCTCCTGCTGGTGCGCCAGATCGTCACGCCGGAGGAGCTGGCCGAGGCCATCGAGCAGCAGGCGAGGATGCCGATGGTGCGCATCGGCGAGGCGCTGCTCGCGCTGGGCTTCATCAGCGAGGAGCAGCTCGCCGACGCGCTGGAGCAGCAGCGCCAGGACCGCAGCGTGCCGCTGGGCGAGCTGCTGGTGCGCAAGGGCGTGGTCTCGCGCGCCGACCTGCAGACCGCGCTGGCGCGCAAGATGGGCTACCCGCTGGTGGACGTGGTGCAGTTTCCCGCCGACACCGAGGCGGTGGCCAGGCTGCCGTATGCGGTGGCCTCGCGGCTGCCGGCGCTGCCGCTGATGATGTGCGGCGGCCGCCTGGTGGTGGCGCTGGAGGATCCCTCGCACCGCGGCGCGATCGACGAGATCGAGTTCGCCGCGCAGCTCAAGGCCGTGCCGGTGTTGGCGCGCGCCGGCGTGCTGCTGGGTGCCATCGACCGCGCCTACGAGAAGATCGGCGCGGCCACCTTCGCGCTGCGCCTGCCCAGCGACGGCGCGATCGAATTCGAGGCCGGCGACGCCAAGGGCCTGGCGGCGACGCTGGAGCGCGGCGAGTCGCGCGGCGACGACGACGACGAGCAGTCCATCGAGCAGAGCGACAACTCGCTGGTGCGGCTGATCAACCAGATGATCCTGGAAGCCCATGGCCAGGGCGTCAGCGACATCCACGTCGAGTGCCCGCCCGGGCGCGAGAAGGTGCGCATCCGCTTCCGCAAGGACGGCCAGCTGCGCCCCTACCTGGAGCTGCCGCACACCTACCGCAGCGCGGTCCTGGCGCGGCTGAAGATCATGTGCGACCTCGACATCAGCGAGCGCCGCAAGCCGCAGGACGGCAAGATCAACTTCTCCAAGTTCGTGCAGGGCGTCAAGCTCGAGCTGCGCGTGGCGACCATCCCCACGCACGGCAACCACGAGGACGCGGTGCTGCGCCTGCTGACCTCCAGCAAGCCGCTGCCGCTGGAGCAGCTGGGCCTGGCGCCGGCCAACCTCGAGCGCTTCAAGACGCTGGTCGCGCGGCCCTACGGGATGATCCTGTGCGTGGGCCCCACCGGCAGCGGCAAGACGACGACGCTGCACTCGGCGCTGGGCCACATCAACACGCCGGAGCGCAAGATCTGGACCGCCGAGGACCCGGTGGAGATCACGCAGGCCGGGCTGCGCCAGGTGCAGGTCAACCCGAAGATCGAGTGGACCTTCGCGAAGGCGCTGCGCGCCTTCCTGCGCGCCGACCCGGACGTCATCATGGTCGGCGAGATCCGCGACCAGGAGACGGCGCAGGTCGCGATCGAGGCCTCGCTGACCGGCCACCTGCTGCTGTCCACGCTGCACACCAACAGCGCGCCGGAGACGGTGACGCGGCTGCTGGACATGGGCATGGACCCGTTCAACTTCGGCGACGCGCTGCTGGGCGTGCTGGCGCAGCGCCTGGTGCGCCGGCTGTGCACGCACTGCCGTGCCGGCCACGAGGCCACGCCGGAGGAAGAGGAGGAGCTGCTGCAGGACTGGCTGCATGCAGCGCAGGGCGCCGAGGGCACGCCCAGCGCCCGCGCGCTGGCGACCGAGTGGCGGCAGCGCTTCGGCGACGCCGCCGACGGCGGCCGGCTCAAGCTGTACCGCCCGGTCGGCTGCCCGAAGTGCGACGGCACCGGCTGGCGCGGCCGCGCCGGCATCCACGAGCTGATGACGGTGTCGCGCGCGCTGCGCCACATGATCCAGACCGGCGCGCGCGCCGACGAGCTGCTGCGGCAGTCGCTGGGCGAGGGCCTGCGCACGCTGCGCCAGGACGGCATCGAGAAGGTGCTGGCCGGCGTGACGACGATCGAGGAAGTGCGCGCCAATTCCTGAGCGGTCCGGCGCCACGGCCGCGGCGGCCTTATGCTAGCCGGGTCTGCGTGCGGGCGCGCTGTTCCACAACGGCACAGTGCCCCGGCCGCGCCGCGCTGCCGCCGCTGCCCGCCTTGAACCTTCCCGCCCCCGGCCCGTTCTTCAACACGCCTGCCGCGCGCACGGCGCTGGCGCGCGAGCGATTCTTCGAGCAGGGCCAGCGCCCGACCGGCATGGTCGGCGAGGCCGTCATCCAGAGCTGGACCCGCTGCCTGGCCGCCGGGCTGGCGCCGCAGCAGCGGCCGGAGTTCGAGCCGGTCAGCCGCGCGCGCATGAAGGCGGTGCTCGAACGCGGGCAGGCGCTGCTGCAGGCCGCCGCGCCGGAGGTGGACCAGCTCGAGGCGATGCTCGCCGGCACCGGCTGCAAGACCGTGCTGACCGACCGCGAAGGCGTCGTCGTGCGCGCCACGCCGCCCGGCGCCGGCGCCGGCGAGCTGCTGGACACGCTGGGCCGCGTCGGCGTCTATCTGGGCGAGCCCAACTTCGGCAGCACCGCGCCGGGCATCAGCGTCAGCGTGGCGCAGGACTGCACCGTCTCGGGCGGCGAACACTTCTTCGGCGTGCTGCAGCACCTGCACTGCGCTGCCGCGCCGGTGCGCGACCGCGAGGGCCGCGTCGCCGGCGTGCTGGACGTGTCGGTGGACGGCGCACCCTTCGGATTCGACGCCCTGGCGCTGGTGCGCCTGGCCGTGGCCGGCATCGAGAACCGGCTGCTGGCCGTGCAGTCCGCCGGCGAGGTGCTGCTGCGCTTCCAGGCCAGCCCGGCGCTGCTGGGCACGCCGCTGGAGGGCCTGGCCGCGGTGGCCGGCGACGGCCGCATCGCCGGGCTCAACGCCGCCGGCGCACGGCTGCTGGCCCAGCCGGGCGCGCCGCTGGGCGGCGATGTCGAGGCGGTGTTCGGTCTCGGCCTGAACAGGCTGCGGCAGCTGCTCGGCGTGCGCCAGCCGCGGCCGCACCGCCTGCCCAGCGGGCTGCAGCTGTGGCTGCGCGCGCTGCCGCCGGGCCGTGCCGCCGACGCGGGCACCACGCCGGCGCTCGACCTGGCGCCGCCGCCGGCCCCGGTGGCCGCGGCGCCCGCGGCCAGCGCCCTGCGTGCGCTGAGCGACCAGCTCGTGCACGACACGCTTGCGCGCTGCCACGGCAACATCTCGAAGGCGGCGCGGCTGCTCGGCGTCTCGCGCGGGCTGCTGTACCGGCGGCTGCGCGGCGGCGGCCCCGCCTGAGGCTCTCGCCGGCGGGCGGCCCGCCGTGGCCTGGCCGGCCCTGCGCGCGGCCTTCTCGGTTTCCCTGATGCACGGGTGGCGCAGACGCCTATGCTGCGCCGTCGACCCGTCCGCCGCCGGCCAGCGCGGCGGTCCGGGGCCCGCCATCGCCGCGGCGCAGGCTCGCCGCGCACCCCAGAGCCAACGAAGGAGACTCAGCACATGGCCCTCTTGACCCTCACCGTCAACGGCGCCAGCGTCTCGCGCGAGATCGCGCCGGGCACGCTGCTGTCGGAATTCATCCGCGAGCACCTGCGGCTGACCGGCACCCACGTCGGCTGCGACACCGGGCAGTGCGGCGCCTGCACGATCCACGTCGACGGCCGCGCGGTGAAGAGCTGCTCGATGCTGGCCGTGCAGGCCGAAGGGCGCAGCGTGACGACGATCGAGGGCATCGCCGGCGCCGACGGCGCGATGCACCCGATGCAGGTGGCCTTCAACCAGTGCCACGGCCTGCAGTGCGGCTTCTGCACCCCGGGCATGGTGATGAGCGCGATCGACCTCGTGCAGCACCACGGGTGCCAGAGCGAGGCGCAGGTGCGCGAGGCCCTGGAGGGCAACTTCTGCCGCTGCACCGGCTACCAGAACATCGTCAAGGCCGTCCAGCAGGGCGCCCAGGGCATGGCTTGAGCACACCAGGAGCAGTCACATGAATGCACGCCAGGGATTCATCGGCCAGAGCGTCGTGCGCCGCGAGGACGGGCGCTTCCTCACCGGCCGCGGCCAGTACACCGACGACATCACGCTGCCCGGGCAGACCTACGGGGTTTTCCTGCGCAGCCCGCATGCGCACGCGAAGATCAAGTCCATCGACAGCGCCGCCGCCGCGAAGGCGCCGGGCGTGCTCGCCATCTACACCGGCGAGCACTTCAAGGCCGTCGGCGGCCTGCCCTGCGGCTGGCTGATCAACAGCATGGACGGCAGCCCGATGAAGGAGCCCAAGCACCCGGTGCTGGCCGACGGCAAGGTGCGCTACGTGGGCGACCGCGTCGCGCTCGTCGTCGCGGAGACGCTGGAGCAGGCCAAGGCCGCGCGCGACCTGATCGAGGTGGACTACGAGGTGCTGCCCGCGGTGATCGACCTGGCCACCGTCAACCAGGCCCCCGCCGCGGTGCACGACGAGGCGCCGGACAACCGCTGCTACCTCTGGCAGATCGGCGACAAGGAGGGCGTGGACGCCGCCTTCGCCACCGCCGCGCACGTCAGCAAGCTCAGCTTCCGCAACAACCGGCTGGTGCCCAACGCGATCGAGCCGCGCGCCGCCAATGCCAGCTACAACCCGGCCAGCGACGAGAGCTACACGCTGTACGTGGCCAACCAGAACCCGCACGTCGAGCGGCTGCTGATGTGCGCCTTCGTGCTGGGCATCCCCGAGCACAAGATGCGCGTCGTGGCGCCCGACGTCGGCGGCGGCTTCGGCAGCAAGATCTTCCTGTACGGCGAGGAGACCGCGCTGGTGTGGGCCAGCCGGCAGGTCAAGCGGCCGATCAAGTGGACCGCCGAGCGCAGCGAGGCCTTCCTCTCCGACGCCCACGGCCGCGACCACCTGACCACCGCCGAGCTGGCGCTGGACAAGGACGGCAAGTTCACCGGCTTCCGCGTCACCACCACCGCCAACCTGGGCGCCTACCTCAGCACCTTCGCCAGCGCGGTGCCGACCATCCTGTACGCCACGCTGCTGGCCGGCCAGTACACGACGCCCAAGATCTGCTGCACGGTCAACGCGGTGTTCACCAACACCGCACCGGTGGACGCCTACCGCGGCGCCGGCCGGCCCGAGGCCACCTACACGGTGGAGCGCATCGTCGAGACCGCGGCGCGCGAGCTGGGCATGGACCCGGCCGAACTGCGCCGGCGCAATTTCATCCGCAGCTTCCCGTATGCCACGCCGGTGGGCCTGACCTACGACACCGGCGACTACGACGCGACGATGGACCGCGCCGTCGAGCTGGCCGACGTGGCCGGCTTCGAGGCGCGCCGCAAGGCGTCCGAGGCCAAGGGCCTGAAGCGCGGCCTGGGCTACAGCGCCTACATCGAGGCCTGCGGCATCGCGCCGTCCAGCGTGGCCGGTGCCCTGGGCGCGCGCGCCGGGCTGTTCGAGGCCGGCGAGGTGCGCGTGCACCCGACCGGCAAGGTGACCGTCTTCACCGGCAGCCACAGCCACGGCCAGGGCCACGAGACCACGTTCGCGCAGGTCGTCGCCGACCGGCTGGGCATCCCGCTGGAGGACGTGAGCATCGAGCACGGCGACACCGGCAAGGTGCTCTTCGGCATGGGCACCTACGGCAGCCGCTCGCTGGCGGTGGGCGGCACCGCCATCGTGAAGGCGCTGGACAAGGTCGTCGCCAAGGGCAAGAAGATCGCGGCGCACCTGATGGAGGCCAGCGACAGCGACGTGGTCTTCGAGAACGGCGTCTTCAAGGTCGAGGGCACCGACAAGAACGTGCCCTTCGCCAGCGTCGCGCTCACCGCCTACGTGCCGCACAACTTCCCGCACGACAAGCTGGAGCCCGGGCTCAACGAGAATGCCTTCTACGACCCGAGCAACTTCACCTACCCGGCCGGCGCCTATGTCTGCGAGGTCGAGGTCGACCCCGCCACCGGCGTCGTGCGCATCGACCGCTTCACCGCCTGCGACGACTTCGGCAACGTCATCAACCCGATGATCGTCGAGGGTCAGGTGCACGGCGGGCTGGTGCAGGGCCTGGGCCAGGCGCTGCTGGAAAACTGCGTCTACGACCCCGAGAGCGGACAGCTGCTGTCCGGCAGCTACATGGACTATGCGATGCCGCGCGCCGACGACATGCCGCACTTCACCGTGGAGACGGTCAAGGGCACGCCCTGCACGCACAACCCGCTGGGCGTGAAGGGCTGCGGCGAGGCCGGCGCGATCGGCTCGCCGCCGGCGCTCATCAACGCCATCTGCCACGCGCTGGGCGTCAAGGACGTGCCGATGCCGGCGTCGCCGTACAACGTGTGGAAGGCCGCGCAGGGCGCTGCCGCCTGAACGAGGAGAACGAGACCATGCAGAGCTTTGCCTACCACAGCCCCGCCTCGCTGGCCGACGCCGCGCGGCTGGCCGCGCAGGACGACGCGAAGATCATCGCCGGCGGCCAGACGCTGCTGCAGTCGATGAAGCTGGGCCTGGCCGCGCCGTCGGCGCTGGTCGACCTGCGCGGCATCGCCGAACTCAAGGGCATCAGCATCGGCGGCGGCGCGGTGAAGATCGGCGCCGGCACCACCCACGCCGCGGTGGCCGCCAGCAAGGAGGTGCAGCAGGCGATCCCGGCGCTGGCCGACCTGGCCGGCCACATCGGCGACCGCCAGGTGCGCAACCTGGGCACCCTCGGCGGCAGCCTGGCCAACAACGACCCCGCGGCCTGCTACCCGGCCGCGGTGCTGGGCCTGGGCGCCACGGTGCACACCAACCAGCGCCAGATCGCCGCCGACGACTTCTTCGTCGGCATGTTCACGACGGCGCTGGCCGAGGGCGAGATCATCACCGCGGTCAGCTTCCCGATCCCCGAGAAGGCCGGCTGGCAGAAGTTCAAGCAGCCGGCGAGCCGCTTCTCGCTGGTCGGCGTATTCGTCAGCAAGGGGCCGGCCGGCGTGCGCGTGGCGGTCACCGGGGCGGGGGCCAACGGCGTCTTCCGCGCCGGCGAGCTGGAAGCGAAGCTGGCCGCCAACTGGTCCGCCGCCGCGCTGGCCGGCGCCAAGGTCGCCGCCGACGGTCTCAACAGCGACCTGCACGGCTCGGCCGAATACCGCGCCGCGCTGATCCCGGTGCTGGCCGCGCGCGCGGTCGGCTGAGGCGGCGCCCGGCCGGGTCGGCGCGCGCGGCTGCTCGCGGTTCGGCGTTGTTGCGCGCCGCCCCGGGGCGCCTCAGCCGCCGGCGGCGGCGCGCTGCAGTTCGGCTTCCAGCCAGGGCACGAGCGTGTCGAAGGCGCGCCCCAGCGCCTGCGACAGCGCCGCCGTGCTGCCGGCGGCGTCGGCCGCCGGCGCCGGCGCGAGCGCCTCGATGCGGCGCTGCGCGACGCGGCGGCGCACGCTGCGGTCGAAGAGGTCCAGCGTCAGCACGATGCGGCCCTGCCCCGGCGGCTCGCGCAGGTCGTGGTGCAGCTCGTCGACCGCCACGCCGAGCAGCCAGTCGGCCTCGAGCGGGTCGCCGAGCAGGCCGACGCTGCGCGCGACGCCGCGCGCCTGCAGCCGCTGCTGCAGCAGCCGCGGCACGCGACGCACCGGCCGCTCGGTCCACGAGGCCAGCTGGTAGTAGGCCAGCTCGTGCGGGCGCAGCGCATAGGCGATGGCCAGCATGTCGGCCGGCGCGGCCAGGCCCTGCGGCCGGATCAGCAGCGCCGGCACCAGCGGCGCGTCGCGCGGCGCCGGCGGCGCGGCCGGGTCGTGCAGCACCAGGTGGCGGTGCGCACCGGCGCCGTCGCCCAGCCCGAGGTTGACGCAGCCGGCTAGGCCCGCCAGCACCGACAGCCCGGGCGCGGCGGCCAGCCAGCCCAGCGCGCGGCGCCGGATGCCGGCGTCGGGTGCGGGCCGGCCCCCGTGCGCTGCCGACGGCAACGGGGCCGGGGCCTGGGGCGCGGCGTGCGGCGCCTGCGGCACGCACGGCAACCTGCCTGGCCCGATGCCGGGCCCGATGCCGGGCCCCATGCCTGGCCGCCCATCCGTTCTCATGGCAGCACCTCGCCCGGCCCCAGCTGCGAAGCCGCGGGCCCGAGCAGCGCGGCGCGCGGGTCGCGCAGCCGCTCCAGCACGCGTGTGGCCGACTCGGCGGCGATGCGCAGTTCCAGCACCGCGCTGCCGAGCTGGTCGTCGATGCCGCTGGCCGTCTGCTCCAGCCGTCCGGCGCTGCGCTGCACGCGGGCCTGCACCGCATCCACCGAGGCCGCCGCGCGCGCCAGCGCAGCGCGCGCTTCGGCCAGCAGCTGCTCGGTCTGCGCCATCGCCTGGTCCAGCCGCGCGCCGCTGCGCTCGACGGCGGCCGCCGCACGCTCGCCGGCGCCGCCCAGGCGGCGGCCGAGTTCCTCGCCGCTGCCGGCCAGGCGCTCGCCGGCGGCGGCCAGCCGCGTCGCCGCGTCGCCGGCCGCGCGCGCCGCCTGCGTGCCCTCGGCGAGCGCACGGTCGGCGCTCGCCAGCCGCACCGTGTCCATCACCGTGCGCCGGTTCTCGGCCGTCAGCAGCTGGTTGAGGTTGTTCAGCGCCTCGGCCGCCTGCTCGCCGAGCTGGTGCACGCGGCCGGCGATCTCGTCGAGGTCCGAGCGCCCTTCCGCGATGACCGGGTGGCTCTCGCCCGGCGGCAACGCGGTCAGCGGCGCGCCCGCGGGCTCGGGGTTGACGAGCGCGATCGCCGCGATGCCGGTCACGATGTTGCGCGTGACGACGGCCGCGGTATTCGTGCGCACCGGCGTGCGGCGGTCGATGCGCACCTGCACGCTGACGCGGTTGACGCCGCTCTCGGCAAGCGAGATCCGCTCGACCCGGCCCACGCGCAGCCCGCGCAGGTTGACCGGCGCGCCCACCTCCAGCCCGTCCAGCGCCTGGTGCTCGAAGTGGATCACGAAGGGCTGCGACTGCTCGCGCCCGCGCAGGTCCTGCAGCCACACCACCGCGCCGACCAGCGCGGCGACCAGCGCGAGCACCGCGGCGCCGACCCAGGTGTAGCGGGCATCAGCTTCCATCGCGCCCGATCATTGCACGGACCGCGAAGTAGCGGCGGATCCACGGGTCCTCGTGGCGCGCGACCTCGGCCACCGGGCCGTCGGCGACGACGCGGCCCTCGGCCAGCACGACGGCGCGGTCGACGACCGTCAGCAGCGTGTCCAGGTCGTGCGTGACCAGCAGCACCGTCAGCCCGAGGTCGTCGACGAGCCGGCGCACCAGGCCGTCGAAACCGCGTGCGGTGATCGGGTCCAGGCCCGAGGTCGGCTCGTCCAGGCACAGCAGCTCCGGCTCCAGCGCGATCGCGCGCGCGATCGCCGCACGCTTGCGCATGCCGCCGGAGAGCTCGCCGGGGCGCTTCGCGCCGGCCTCCGGCGGCAGCCCGGCCTGCTGCAGCCGCAGCGCGACCAGCGCCTCGACGGTGGCCGGCGGCAGCGCCAGGTTCTCGCGCAGCGGCACCGCGACGTTCTGGGCCACGGTCAGCGACGAGAACAGCGCGCCGTCCTGGAACAGCATGCCCAGGCGGCGGCGCAGGCGGTTCATGCCGGCCTCGGGCAGCGCCCACAGGTCCTCGCCGAACAGGCGCACGCGGCCGCCCTGCGGCCGCATCAGGCCCACCACCTGGCGCAGCAGCACCGACTTGCCGGTGCCGCTGCCGCCGATCAGCGCCACCAACTCGCCGCGCCCGACCGCGAAGGACACGCCGTCGTGCACGCGCTGCGCGCCGAAGCGCGTGCGCAGGTCCTCGACCTCGACGAGCGGTGGCGGCGGCGGCCCGGTCACACCGTCACCAGCCCAGGGCCTGCAGCAGCACCGCGAAGGCGGCGTCGAGCAGGATCACCGCGACGATGCTCTGCACCACGGTGGAGGTCGTCGCGCGGCCGATGGCCAGCGTGTCGCGGCCGGCGCTCATGCCCATGCGCGTGCCGATCACCGCCACTGCGAGCGCGAAGACCGGCGCCTTCACCAGGCCGACGACGACGTGGCGCAGCTCCAGCGCCTCGCGCAGCCGCGCCAGGAAGGCCGCCGGGCCGATGTCCAGCATCGTGCCGGTGACCAGCATCGCGCCGGCCAGGCTGGCCACGTCGCCGACGAAGACCAGCAGCGGCAGCCCGATCACCAGCGCCAGCACGCGCGGCACCACCAGCACCTGCGCGACGTCCAGCCCCAGCGTGCGGATCGCGTCGGTCTCCTGCGTCAGCCGCATCGCGCCGAGCTGCGCGGTGAAGGCGGCGCCGGAGCGCCCGGCCACGATGACCGCGACGATGATGGGCGCAAACTCGCGCGTGGCGCCTATGCCCACGCCGTCGACGACGAAGATGTTGGCGCCGTACTTCTCGGCCTGCAGGCCGAGCAGGTAGGCCAGCACGACGCCGATCAGCGCGGTCACCAGCGCGACCACCGGCACCGCCGCCAGCACGGTCTGCTCCAGCTGCACGGTGAGCTCGCGCAGCCGCAGCCGGCGCGGGCGCAGCGCCGCGGCGGCCAGCGCCGCCAGCGTCGCGCCGAGGAAGTTCAAGTGGCCGAGCAGCAGGGTGCCGAGTCCGGCGGCACCGCGGCCGACCCGGGCCAGTGCTCGGGCCGGTCCCGCGGCCAGGCGTGCGGCCAGGCTGCGCGCGGCGGCCGGCGGCGCCGCGGGCAGCTCGGCGCGTGCGGC
>CAZUPH010000117.1:0-7696 GCA_964621995.1 uncultured Rubrivivax sp.
AGGCCGCGATGGCCACGCTGGGCATCACGCTGGAGCGCGTGGCGCCCGGCGAGGTCGAGCTGGCGCTGGCGCACCGCGCCGGGCTGACGCAGCAGCACGGCTTCCTGCATGCCGGCGTGGTGTCCACCGCGCTGGACTCGGCCTGCGGCTACGCCGCCTTCACGCTGATGCCGGCGGAAGCCGCGGTGCTGACGGTCGAGTTCAAGGTCAACCTGCTGGCCCCGGCGCGCGGCCCGGTGCTGCGCGTGGTCGGCCAGGTGGTCAAGGCCGGCCGTACGATCAGCGTCGTGGACGCCCGCGCCTGGCAGCGCGCGCCCGGCAGCGCCGAGGACCAGCTGGTCGCCACGATGACCGCCACCGTGATGACCGTGCTCGGCCGCGGCATCGCCGGCTGACCCCCGCCCACCGAAGGAGATACCCCCGATGAGCCAGCTTCCCGGCCTGAACTTCATGCTCGGCGAGGACATCGACGCGCTGCGCGACGCGGTGCGCGCCTTCGCCGAGGCCGAGATCGCGCCGCGCGCGGCCGAGATCGACCGCAGCGACCGCTTTCCGATGGACCTGTGGCGCAAGATGGGCGAGCTCGGCGTGCTCGGCATCACCGTGCCGGAGGAGCACGGCGGCGCCGGCATGGGCTACCTGGCGCACATGGTGGCGATGGAGGAGATCTCCCGCGCCAGCGCCAGCGTGGGCCTGAGCTACGGCGCGCACAGCAACCTGTGCGTCAACCAGATCAAGCGCAACGGCACCGAGGCGCAGAAGCGCAAGTACCTGCCGAAGCTGATCAGCGGCGAGCACGTGGGCGCGCTGGCGATGAGCGAGCCCGGCGCCGGCAGCGACGTCATCGGCATGAAGCTGCGCGCCGAGGAGCGCGGCGGCGTCTACGTGCTCAGCGGCACCAAGATGTGGATCACCAACGGCCCCGACGCCGACGTGATGGTGGTCTATGCCAAGACCGACCCGCAGATGGGTGCGCGCGGCGTCACCGCCTTCATCGTCGAGAAGGGCATGAAGGGCTTCTCCACCGCGCAGAAGCTGGACAAGCTGGGCATGCGCGGCAGCCACACCGGGGAGATGGTGTTCGACCAGGTCGAGGTGCCGGCCGCCAACGTGCTCGGCGCCGTGGGCGGCGGCGCCAAGGTGCTGATGAGCGGGCTGGACTACGAGCGTGCGGTGCTCGCCGCCGGGCCCATCGGCATCATGCAGGCGGTGATGGACCACGTGGTGCCCTACGTCCACGAGCGCAAGCAGTTCGGCCAGAGCATCGGCGAGTTCCAGCTCATCCAGGGCAAGCTCGCCGACATGTACACCGTGCTGCAGGCCGCGCGCGCCTTCTGCTACACGGTGGGCAAGAACCTGGACCAGCTCGGTGCCGAGCACGTGCGCCAGGTGCGCAAGGACTGCGCCAGCGTCATCCTGTGGTGCGCCGAGAAGGCCACCTGGATGGCCGGCGAGGGCATTCAGATCTTCGGCGGCAACGGCTACATCAACGACTACCCGCTGGGCCGGCTGTGGCGCGACGCGAAGCTCTACGAGATCGGCGCCGGCACGAGCGAGATCCGCCGCATGCTGATCGGCCGCGAGCTCTTCGCCGAGACCATGTGAGCCGGCCATGCCGCACCGGCTGCTGAACAACAACCGCACCTGGGCCGCGGCCGTCAAGGCCCGCGACCCGGGTTTCTTCACGCGGCTGGCGCAGCAGCAGAGCCCGCGCTACATGTGGATCGGCTGCGCCGACAGCCGCGTGCCGGCCAACGAGATCGCCGGGCTGGACCCCGGCGAGGTCTTCGTGCACCGCAACGTGGCCAACATCGTGGTGCCCTCGGACCTGAATGCGCTGTCCACCATCCAGTTCGCGGTGGAGCACCTGAAGGTGGAGCACATCTTCGTCGTCGGCCACTACGGCTGCGCCGGCGTGCGCGCCGCCGCGCGCGGCCTGCGCGTGGGCCTGGCCGACAACTGGCTGCGCCACGTGCACGACGTGCGCATGCGCCACCGCGGCCGCCTGGACCACCTGCCGGCGGCGCAGATGGAAGATGCGCTGTGCGAGATGAACGTCATCGAGCAGGTCGGCAACGTCGCGCAGTCCACCGTCGTGCAGGACGCCTGGGCGCGCGGGCAGCCGCTGGCCGTGCACGGCTGGGTCTACGGCCTGACCGACGGCCTGCTCAAGGACCTGCACTGCACGATGGACGCGCCCGAGCGCATCGTCGCGGTGTACGCCGGGGCGATCAAGCGCTACCCGCGGCGCACGGGCGCCGGCGCCGACGCCGACGAATGACGCGGCGATGTTCCCGCACCGCCTGACCGACAGCCGCGCCTTCGCGATCGCGCGCGCGCTGCTCGACGGCTTCAACCGCCACTACCGGCTGTTCCGCGCCACCAGCGCGGCGGCCAAGCAGCGCTTCGAGCAGGCCGACTGGCACGGCCAGCAGCGCGCGCAGGCGCAGCGCATCGAGTACTACGACCAGCGCGTCAACGAGGCGGTGGACCGCCTGCGCCGGGAGTTCGACGTCGCCTCGCTGTCCATGGACACCTGGCAGCAGGCCAAGCTGCACTACATCGGCCTGCTCACCGACCATCACCAGCCCGAGCTGGCCGAAACCTTCTTCAACAGCGTCACCGCCAAGCTGCTGCACCGCAGCTACTTCCGCAACGACTTCATCTTCGTGCGCCCGGCGGTCAGCACCGAGTACATCGAGAACGACGAGCCGGCGAGCCTGCCGACCTACCGCGCCTACTACCCCACGCGCGAGACGCTGCAGGCGACCTGGGAGCGCATCGTCAGCAACTTCCAGCTCGAGCCCGAGTTCGAGGACCTGGCGCGCGACTGCGGCCACGTCGTGCAGGCCATGCTGGCCGAGCTGGGCGGGTTCCGGCTGCGCACCAATTTCCAGATCCAGGTGCTGTCGAGCCTGTTCTACCGCAACAAGGGCGCCTACCTGGTGGGCCGCATCATCAACGGCTTCACCGAGACGCCGGTGGCGCTGCCCATCCTCCACGGGCCCGGCGGCCGGCTGGTCATCGACGCCGCGCTGTTCGGCGAGGACGAGCTGCTGATGATCTTCAGCTACGCGCGCGCCTACTTCATGGTCGACATGGAGATCCCCAGCGCCTACGTGCAGTTCCTGCGCGGGCTGATGCCGCGCAAGCCGCGGCACGAGCTGTACAACGCGCTGGGCCTGCAGAAGCACGGCAAGAACCTCTTCTACCGCGACTTCCTGGCCCACCTGCGCCACAGCAGCGACGCCTTCCGCATCGCGCCGGGCATCAAGGGCATGGTGATGCTGGTCTTCGACCTGCCCTCCTTTCCCTACGTGTTCAAGGTCATCAAGGACTACTACCCGCCGCAGAAGGACACCACACGCGAGCAGATCAAGGGCAAGTACCTGCTCGTCAAGCAGCACGACCGGGTCGGCCGCATGGCCGACACGCTGGAGTACAGCAACGTGGCCTTTCCACGCCACCGCTTCGAGGAGGAGCTGGTGGCCGAGCTGCGTCAGTTCTGCGGCAGCCTGCTGGAGGAGGATGGCGACATGCTGGTCATCCGCCACCTCTACATCGAGCGCCGCATGATCCCGCTGAACATCTACCTGCAGGACGCCGACGCCGAGCAGGTGGAGCATGCCGTCGTCGAGTACGGCAACGCGATCAAGGACCTGGTGGCGGCGAACATCTTCCCCGGCGACATGCTGTGGAAGAACTTCGGCGTCACGCGCCACGGCAAGGTCGTGTTCTACGACTACGACGAGATCGAATACCTCACCGACTGCAACTTCCGCCGCGTGCCCGCGGCGCGCAACGAGGAGGAGGAGATGTCCGGCGAGGTCTGGTACACGGTGCACAAGGGCGACGTCTTCCCGGAGACCTTCGGTCCCTTCCTGCTCGGCAACCCGCAGGTGCGCGAGGTCTTCCTGGCCCACCACGGCGACCTGCTGGACCCGGCGTTCTGGCAAGGCCACAAGGAACGCATCCTCGCCGGCCACGTGCACGACGTCTTTCCCTACGACCCGTCCAAGCGCTTCAGCCTCGCGGCGCGCGCGCGGCCCCGGCCGCCGTCGCCGGCCCAGGCGCAGAATTCCACCCCCGCCCCCTGAACAGGAGAAACCACCATGGCCGATCCCATCGTCATCGTTTCCGCCGCCCGCACGCCCATCGGCGGCCTGCTGGGCGACTTCTCGTCGCTGCAGGCCTGGGAGCTGGGCGCCGTGGCCGTCAAGGCGGCCGTCGAGCGTGCCGGCGTGCCCGGCGACGCCGTCGACGAGGTGCTGCTGGGCAACTGCCTGATGGCCGGCCAGGGCCAGGCCCCGGCGCGCCAGGCCATGCGCCGCGCCGGCCTGCCCGACAGCACCGGCGCCGTGACGCTGACCAAGATGTGCGGCAGCGGCATGCGCGCGATGATGTTCGCGCACGACATGCTGGCTGCCGGCAGCGCCAGCGTGATGGTCGCCGGCGGCATGGAGAGCATGACCAACGCGCCGCACCTGATGTTCGCGCGCAAGGGCGTGCGCTACGGCGCCGCGCAGCTGTACGACCACATGGCGCTGGACGGCCTGGAGGACGCCTACGACCGCGGCAAGGCGATGGGCGTCTTCGCCGAGCAGTGCGTGGCCAAGTACCAGTTCAGCCGCGAGGCGCAGGACGCCTTCGCGATCGCGTCCACCCAGCGCAGCAAGCAGGCCAACGAGGACGGCAGCTTCGACTGGGAGATGGCGCCGGTGGCGATCGCCGGCAAGGGCGGCGAGACGCTCGTCAAGCACGACGAGCAGCCCTTCAAGGCCAAGCTGGACAAGATCCCGGGCCTGAAGCCCGCGTTCAAGAAGGACGGCACCATCACCGCCGCCAACGCCAGCAGCATCAGCGACGGCGCCGCCGCGCTGGTGCTGATGCGCGAGAGCACCGCGAAGAGCATGGGCCTCGCGCCGCTGGCGCGCATCGCGGCGCACGCGGTGCACGCGCAGGCGCCGGAGTGGTTCACCACCGCGCCGGTGGGCGCCATCGACAAGGTGCTGAAGAAGACGGGCTGGCAGCCGGGGCAGGTGGACTTCTGGGAGGTCAACGAGGCCTTCGCCGCGGTGACGATGGCCGCGATGACCGAGTACAAGCTGCCGCACGAGATCGTCAACATCCACGGCGGCGCCTGCGCGCTGGGCCACCCGATCGGCGCCTCCGGCGCGCGCATCGTCGTCACGCTGCTGGGCGCGCTGCGCAAGCACGGCAAGAAGCGCGGCGTGGCCGCGCTGTGCATCGGCGGCGGCGAGGCCACCGCGCTGGCCGTCGAGATGCTGTGACGCGGCACGCGACGGGCGGCCGATGCTGAGCGAGCTGGGCCCCCTGCTGCCCGGCCCCGCCGCCGCGCTGGTCTTCGCCGGCGCGGTGGCGGTGCTCAACGCGACGCCGGGCGTGGACTTCCTGCTCACGGTGTCGCGCACGCTGGCCGGCGGCGCGCGCGCCGGCGTCGCGGCGGCGCTGGGCATCTCCGCCGGCTGCGTGGTGCATGCGCTGGCGGCGGCCTTCGGTCTGGCGGCGCTGCTGGCGCTGCACCCGCAGGCCTTCGTGCTGCTGCAATGGGCCGGCGCCGCGTGGCTGGCCTGGCTGGGCCTTTCGCTGCTGCACCAGGCCTGGCGCGGCGAGGGAGCATCCGACCTTGCCGTCGTGCGCGGCACGGCCGGCCTGTCCTGGCGGGCCGAGTTCCGCACCGGGCTGCTGACCAATCTGCTGAACCCCAAGGTCGCGCTGTTCTTCCTGGCCTTCCTGCCGCCCTTCGTGCCGGCCGGCTCGCCGGACCGGACGCTGTCCTTCCTGCTGCTGGGTGCCTGGTTCGTGCTGCAGGGCACGGCCTTCCTGCTGCTGCTGGTGGCGCTGGCGGCGCGCATGGCGCGCTGGCAGGCGTCGCCCGCGGCCCGGCGCGGGCTCGCGGCACTGGGCGGCGGCCTGTTCCTGGCCCTGGCGCTGCGGCTGGTGTCCGGCCGGCCGGCCGTGGCCTGACATCGCCGCCGATGTCGAGCGCCGACACACCGCTGATCCGCGCCGGCGAGCAGGTCGGCCTCCGGCTGCGCTTCAGCCGCGAGGACATCGTCGCCTTCGCGCGCCTGAGCGGCGATGCCAACCCGCTGCACCACGACCTGCTGGCCGCGCAGCGGGCGAACTTCGGCGAGATCATCGCCAGCGGCCAGCACACCGCGTCGCGCATGATGGGCCTGGTGGCGACGCACTTCTCGCGCCGCGAGGACGGCGTGCCGCGCGAGATGCTGTGCCTGAACTTCAACTTCGCGTTCAAGGCACCGGTCTTCGCCGAGCAGGACATCGCCGTCGTCTGGCGCGTCGCCGAGGTCGCGGCCAGCACGCGCCGCGGCGGCTTCATCGGCCACCTGGACGGCGAGGCCCGGGTCGGCGGCCGCGCCTGCGTCGTCGGGCGTGGCACGGTGCTCGTCAAGCGCGCCGCATTCCCGACGACCTGACCATCCGAAGAGGACCCCTCCGATGCTGCTCTCCGACGACCACCTGGCGGTGCAGGACGCCGTGCGCGCCTTCGTGCAGGCCGAGATCGCGCCGCAGGCCGCGGCCTGGGACAAGGACCACCGTTTCCCGCGCGAGGCGCTGGCCGGCCTGGCGGCACTCGGCTGCTACGGCGTGGCGGTGCCGGCCGAGTGGGACGGCGCCGGTCTGGACTACCTGGCGCTGGCCGTGATCCTGGAGGAGATCGCCGCCGGCGACGGCGCCACCAGCACCATCGTCAGCGTCAACAACTGCCCCGTGTGCAGCATCCTGATGGCCTTCGGCAACGCCCAGCAGAAGGAGCGTTTCCTGAAGCCGCTGGCGCGCGGCGAGATGCTCGGCGCCTTCTGCCTGACCGAGCCGCATGTCGGCTCCGAGGCCGGCGGGCTGCGGACCACGGCCCGGCGCGAGGGCGACGAGTACGTCATCGACGGCGTCAAGCAGTTCATCACCAGCGGCAAGCACGGCGACCTGGCCATCGTGATGGCCGTCACCGACAAGGCCGCGGGCAAGAAGGGCATCAGCGCCTTCGTCGTGCCCACCACGACCCCCGGTTATGTCGTCGCGCGTCTGGAGGACAAGATGGGCCAGCATGCCAGCGACACGGCGCAGATCCGCTTCGAGGGCTGCCGCGTGCCGGCGGCCAACCTGCTGGGCGAGGAGGGCATGGGGCTGAAGATCGCGCTGAGCGGCCTGGAAGGCGGCCGCATCGGCATCGCCAGCCAGGCCGTGGGCATGGCGCGCGCGGCCTTCGACGCCGCGCTGGCCTACAGCCGGGACCGCACGAGCTTCGGCCGGCCGATCTTCGAGCACCAGGCGGTGCAGTTCAAGCTGGCGGACATGGCGACACAGATCGAGGTGGCGCGCCAGATGATCCGACACGCCGCGGCGCTGAAGGACGCCGGCCGCCCCTGCCTCAAGGAAGCCGCGATGGCCAAGCTCTTCGCAACAGAGATGGCCGAGCGCGTGTGCAGCGACGCCATCCAGGTGCACGGCGGCTACGGCTACGTCAGCGACTTCCCGGTGGAGCGCATCTACCGCGACGTGCGCGTGTGCCAGATCTACGAGGGCACGTCGGAGGTGCAGAAGATCCTCATCGGCCGGGCGCTGGCGTAGCCGGCGAGCCGGCCGCCGACTGATGCGGGCCGGGCGCTGGCGTAGCCGGCGAGCCGGCCGCCGACTGATGCGGGCCGGGCGC
>CAZUPH010000117.1:7796-12900 GCA_964621995.1 uncultured Rubrivivax sp.
GGCCGGGCGCTGGCGTAGCCGGCGAGCCGGCCGCCGACTGATGCGGGCCGGGCGCTGGCGTAGCCGGCGAGCCGGCCGCCGACTGATGCGGGCCGGGCGTTGGCGTAGCCGGCGCCCTTCCGATACCACGGTGTCGTTCACCGCGGCGGCCTGCGCCGCTTCAATGCGGTCCATTCCCCGAAGGAGGACCGCCATGCACACCGCCCCCGCCCGTTCGCACCGCCTGGCCGCTCTGGGCGCCAGCCTGCTCGAACGCCTGCAGACCCCGCTGCTGGTGACCGACGCCGACGGCGTCGTCCTCGAAGCCAACCCCGCGGCCACGCGCCGCGTCGAGAAGTGCGAAGGCCTGTGGCTGGACACCGCCGGCCGCCTGGCGGTGCGCCAGGGCGGGCGCTGGGTGCCGCTGGCACGCTGGAAGGCCGAGCTGACGGGCGGCCGCGAGGTCGCGCTGGTGCTGGAGGTCGAGGGCGCCGCGCCCGCGCAGCTGGTGCTGCGCGCGATGCCCGGCAGGCCGGTCGCCGACGGCGCCTGGGTCCTGGCCACCGTGGAGCGGCTGCCGATGACGCGCAGCGACCTGCTGCACCGCCGCTACCGCTTCACGCGCACGCAGGCCCGGCTGGCCGAGATGCTGTGCCAGGGCATGCGGCCGGCCGACGCCGCGCAGGCGCTGGGCGTCAAGATCTCCACGGTGCGCACGCATGTCGGCGAGCTGTACGAGAAGACCGGCACGCACAGCCAGGCACAGCTCGTCGCGCTGCTGCACGGCTCCTGAGCGGCACGCCCGGGCCGGTCAGCCCGGCGCCGCCGGCGCGCCGCCCAGCGCCGCGCGCACATGCTGCACCAGCGCACGCGCGCTGGCCGGCGCCAGGTGCCAGGGCAGGGTCAGCGCGCGCACGGCGCTGCCCTCGGCCAGCGGCAGCCGCCAGCCGGGCAGCACCTCCACCAGCGTGCCGCGCGCCAGGTCCTCGCGCGCGCAGAAGTCCGGCGCCAGCACCACGCCGCCGCCCGCGCGGGCCACGGCCTGCAGCGAGCCCAGGTCGTCGCCCACCATCGCCGGCTGCAGCGTGACGGCGGCGCGCCGGCCGTCGGCGTCGCACTGCCACTGCAGCGTCAGCGTGTCGTCCACGCCGCCCACGCCGCCGAAGAGCAGGCAGCGCTCGCCCGCCAGCGCATCGGGGCCGGGCAGCGGCCAGTGTCCTGCCGCGTCCGGCGCGGCATAGGCGCGCACCACGAAGGGCAGCACCGGCAGCGCCACGCAGTCCGCCGGCGGCTGGTCGGTCAGGCGGAAGGCGACGTCGATGTCCTCGCGCGGCAGGTCCACGCGCCGGCTGGTGAAGCGCAGCTCGATGCGCAGCGCCGGATGCCGGGCCTGGAAGCCGGCCAGCAGCGGCCCCAGCACGGCCTGCCCGAAGGCGGGCACCGAGGTGATGCGCAGCGTGCCGCGAAGCTGCTCGTCGTCGTGTCCGCCGTCGTCCGCGCGGGCGCGCCAGGTGCGCCGCGCCGCCTCCGCGGCGTCCAGCACGGCGCGTGCACGGCCGGCCAGCCGGCGGCCGGCCGCGGTGAGCGCCAGCGCGCGCGTGGTGCGCACGAACAGCGCGGTGCCCACCGTCTGCTCGATGTGCTCGATGCGGCGGCTGACCGCGGCGCGCGTCAGGCCGAGCTCGCGGGCGGCCTGCGCAAAGCTGCCGGCCGCCGCGACGCGTGCAAACAGCTCCAGCGCATTGGCGTCGGGCAGGGCGGCCGGCCGAGCGGTGGCGTGATGCAGGGGCGGTCTGTTTGTCAATGCGAGCTCGACAATCGGTCAACGGAAGGCAGTCTAGTCAATGCAGGGGCAACTTCCTAGAGTGGCCGTCATGAGTTCCACCACCACCCTGCGCGGCGGCTTCGGCCCGGCCGCCGGCCCGGCGCCCGGTGGCGCCGACACCGCCCTGATTGCCGCCGACGGCCGCCACCTTGCCGCCACCTGGCACGAACCGCCCGCCGGGCCGGCGCGCGCGGTGGCCGTCGTGAGCTCGGCTGCCGGTGTGCCGCGCGGCTACTACCGGGCCTTCGCCGGCTGGCTGGCCGCACGCGGCGCCGCGGTGCTGACCTACGACTACCGCGGCATCGGCGGCTCGCGCCGCGGCCCGCTGCGCGCGGAGACCGCGAACATGGCCGACTGGGCGGTGCTGGACATGAGCGCCGCGCTGTCCGGCGCCGAGGCGCGGCGCGGGACCCTGGGGCTGCCGCTGCTGCTGGTGGGGCACAGCTTCGGCGGCGGCGGCATCGGGCTGGCGTCCGGCGTCGAGCGCGCCGACGCGATCCTCGCGGTGGCCTCGCAGCTGGGCGAATCGCGCCTGTTCCCCGGCCCCTACCGCTGGCTGGCCGCCGGTTTCCTGCGCGGCTGGATCCCGGCCGTCGTCGCCGTGGCCGGGCACCTGCCCGGGCCGGCGCTCGGGCCGGGCGCGATGGCGCTGCCGCCCGGCGTGGCCCGGCAGTGGTCGCGCTGGAGCGGCACCCGCGGCTGGGCCTACGGCGACCCCACGCTGCGCCGCCACCGCAGCGCCTCCGCGGTGGTCGCGCCGGTGCACTTGTGGAACGTCAGCGACGACCTGACGTATGCGCCGCCGCGTGCGGTGGACGCGCTGGCCGCGCAGTTCCGCAACGCGCCGGTGCAGCGCCACACCGCCACGCCGGCCGACGCCGGGCTGCGCCGCCTGGGCCATTTCGGCGCCTTCCGGCGTGAAGCCGGCGTGCGCCTGTGGTCGCGGCTGATGGCGCCGCTGGAGCGTGCGAGCCCGGCGCTGGCGCGCGCCCTCGCGAGCCCGACCGCGCCCCCGCCCGCGAGCTGAGGGCCCCGCGGGCAGCACCGCCCTGCCGCCGCACCGGCGCGGGGCGCTACAGTGCGCCGCGTGGCCTCCTCCCCGTCCGCACTGATCCTGGCCGAGCCGGCCGCGCGCCGCGTGCTGCTCGTGCGTGCGCACGAGACCGCCGACACGCCGCTGTGGACGCCCGAGGACCGCGCCTGGGCCAGCCGCCTGGCGCGCGAGACGGTGCCGGCCGGTGCGCCGGCTTCGCGCTTCCTCGACGAGCGTGCCGCCCATGCGCTGCAGCGCCTGGCGCCGCGCGACCCGGCCATCGCGCGCTGGCTCGGGCGCCCGCTGTGGCGCTGGAGCTGGCTGGTCGCCGCGCTGGCCGTCGGGCTGCTGGCCGGGCTGGCCGTGGACGCGGTGGGCAGCGCCCAGCGCATCGACCTGCTGGCGCCGCCGGTCTGGGGCGTCATCCTGTGGAACCTGCTCGTCTACGGGGCGCTGCTGCTGCCGCGCGGCCCGCTGCGCAGCGGCCGCCTGGCCGGCGGGCTGGCGCGCCGCCTGGCCGGCGGCCCCGTGCGCGGCAGCGGGCCGCTGGCCGCCTTCACGGCGGACTGGATGCCGCGGGTGCTGCCGGCGCTGGTTGCGCGCGCCGCGCTGCTGCTGCACGTGGCCGCCGCGGCGCTGGCGGCCGGCCTGGTCGCCGGGCTGTACCTGCGCGGGCTGGCACTGGACTACCGCGCCGGCTGGGAGAGCACCTTCCTGGAGCCGGGCACCGTGCGCGCGCTGCTGTCCACGCTGCTGGCGCCGGCCAGCGCGCTGACCGGGATCGGCGTGCCCGACGAGGCCGCGATCTCCGCGCTGCGCGTGGGGCTCGGCGTCGCGCCCAGCGCCCCCGCCGCGCCGTGGATCCACCTGTACGCGGCCATGCTGGCGCTGTGTGTCGTGCTGCCCCGCACGGCGCTGGCCGCATGGGCCGGGCTGCGCGCTGCCTGGTCCTCGCGGCGCATGGCGCTGCCGGCCGACGACCCGTACGTCCAGCAGCTGCTGCTGCAGGGCCGCGGCGCCGCGCCACGTGTGCACGTGCGGCCGCATGGCGCCGCGCCGTCGCCGCAGGCCGTGCTGGGGCTGCGCGAGCTGCTCGCCGGTGCCCTGGGCGCGGAGATGCAGCTGCGCCTGGCCCCGGCCACCGCCTACGGGGCCGAGGACAGCGCGGGCCTGTCCCCGGCGGAGCCCGGCGCCACGCTGCTGGTGGCGCTGGTGGACCTGGCCACGACACCGGAGGCCGACACCCACGGCCGCTTCCTGCGCGAGCTGCGCGCCGGCCAGCCAACGCTGCCGCTCGTGCTGCTGGCCGACGAGGCCGGCTTCGTGCGCCGCTTCGGCCAGCTGCCCGAGCGCCTGGCGCAGCGCCGCGCGGCCTGGCAGGCCCTGGCCGAGGCCGAGCACGTGGCCTGGCTCGCGGCGGACCTCGAGCGGCCCGACGCCGAGGCCGCCGCGCGTGCTGCGCAGGCCCTGCACGGGGCTCCGGCGGCGCCGGCGACACGGCCCGGCCGCTGAGCGGCGCGGGTCGAGCCAGGCATGACCACCGTCACGCTGAGCCTGGTCTCGCACACCAACGTCGGCAAGACGACGCTGGCGCGCACGCTGCTGGCCGCCGACGTGGGCGAGGTGCGCGACGCGCCGCACGTCACCGAGTTCGCCGACGGCCACGAGCTGTTCGCCACCCCCGAGGGCGACCGCCTGCGCCTGTGGGACACGCCCGGCTTCGGCGACAGCGCGCGGCTGGTCGCGCGGCTGCGGCGCGAGGGCAGTGCGCTCGGCTGGTTCCTCAGCCAGGTCTGGGACCGCTGGCGCGACCGCGCCTTCTGGTCCAGCCAGCGCGCGCTGCACCACGTGCGCGAGCAGTCCGACGTCGTGCTCTATCTGGTCAATGCCGCCGAGTCGCCGGCGGCGGCCGGCTACGTGGCGCCCGAGATGGAGCTGCTGCAGTGGGTCGGCAAGCCGGTGCTGGTGCTGCTGAACCAGCTCGGCGCGCCGCGTGCGCCGGCCGAGGAGGCCGCCGACGTGGCCGCCTGGCGCAGCCACCTGGCGCGCTGGCCGCTGGTGCGCGGCGTGCTGCCGCTGGACGCCTTCGCGCGCTGCTGGGTGCACGAGGCGCGGCTGCTGCACGCGGTGCAGACGCTGCTGCAGGGTGCCGGCGAGCGCGACAAGGCCGAGGCGATGGCGCGCCTGACGGCCGCCTGGACGGCGCGCCGCGAAGCCGGCTTCGACGCCGCGATGCAGGAGCTGGCCGCGAGCCTGGCGCGCATCGC
>CAZUPH010000118.1:0-576 GCA_964621995.1 uncultured Rubrivivax sp.
GCGCGCTGCGGACCTTGGCACTGGGCCGAGGGCACCTGGCAGCCCGCGGCCGGAGGTGCCGTCGACGGGAACACCGCCACCGCCGACTGGCAGCTCGCCTGGCAAGCGGGCCCGGTCCCCGCACCGCCCCCGCCGGCCGACGGCGAGGCGCTGCTGCAGCGCCTGCAGGCCGCCGTGGCACGCGACCTGGCGCGGCGCTGGACGCTGCCGGCACTGGCCCGGGCGGCCGGCTGCGGGCCGCGCAGCCTGCAGCGCCGTCTGGCCGCCGCAGGCACCACGCCGGCGGCGCTGGTGGCGGCGCAGCGCGTGGCCGCGGCGGCACGGCTGCTGGCGCGCAGCGACGAGCCGCTGGCCGCCGTGGGCTATGTCTGCGGCTTTGCCGACCAGCCGCACTTCACGCGCAGCTTCCGGCGCCTGAGCGCGCTGACGCCGGCGCGCTACCGCGCCGAGTTCGGCGGCGGCACGGCGACGGCGGCCGGCGCCGCGTTCAGCGCCCCGGCGGCTGCCAGTCGTCGTTGATTGCCGCCGGGTGCGTGCGGCTGACCATCAGCGCGGCGTGCAGGTACAGGCCGTTGA
>CAZUPH010000118.1:676-12831 GCA_964621995.1 uncultured Rubrivivax sp.
GCATGCGCATCGCGCGCTCGCGGTCGAAGCCGGGCCAGGTGGCGATCTCGCGCAGCATGGGGCCTGGTGGCGCAGGTGCTCGGGCGCAGCGACCAGCGTGCCCCAGCCGGGTGAGCTTCGGGCTCGGGCCACGCGCGATCGACACCACCGGGACAGAGGCTTCATGCTGCCGCCCCTGGTGCCCGGTCTGCACTCCGGGCTGGCAAGTGTGCATGCGATGACCCCGGGCCTGGGATGCCGACCTGCCCACCGAGCATTCCGACGACCCGGGCGGCCCACGCTGGATCGCCGCGCACGGGCGCACGCAGCCGGGTTCACGTCCCATGCCCGGCAGGCACGGGATCAGGGTCGCCGTGCTTCGCCATGCACGGGCCCGGCGCCTTCCCCGCTTGTGCCGTCGTGGGGCACGGCCTCCTGACGCAGCGCCGCGACGCGCAGGGCCATGACGGGCGGACGGCCCGCAGCAGGCACCGTGGCGGCGGCCCCACGAGATGCTGGCAGATTCGGACTGGCAGTTGACAAAGCGACCAGCAGTCACGAAAATGACGAGCAGTCGTTCTCCGGGGCCGGGGCGGCATGCTGCCGGAGCCGGCGCCAGAGGCGCCGGCCGCCACCGCGGCCCCAAACGAACCCGCTGACCCCATCCACCAAGAGCCGCCAGGAGATTGCCGTGGGCATCGCCGAGAGAAAAGACCGAGAGTTCCAGCGTCGGGAGCGAGACATCCTGGACGCCGCACTGGCCTTGATCAGCACGCGCGACGGCGCGCCGGTGACCGTCGACGAGATCGCCCAGGCCGCCGAGGTGGGCAAGGGCACCGTCTACAAGCACTTCGGCA
The DNA here is from genome assembly GCA_964621995.1 of uncultured Rubrivivax sp. Classification (GTDB taxonomy): domain Bacteria; phylum Pseudomonadota; class Gammaproteobacteria; order Burkholderiales; family Burkholderiaceae_C; genus Rubrivivax. The sequence goes on from CAZUPH010000118.1 coordinate 1,513, forward strand.
GCAAGGAGGAGATCTACGGCCGGCTGGCGCTGGACTTCCACCGTCAGGTGCTGGCCGCGCTGCAGGCGGTGGACCTCTCCGGCGGGGTCGTCGCCAGCCTGCGGGCGATGGTGCGTGTGTTCTGGCGCGCCTATCGTGACGGGCGGCGCTACCAGTCGATCATCGAGACGACCGCGCGCGAGAGCTTCCGCCGCGGCATGAGCGCGGACCTGCAGGCCGAATTCGAGCGGCTCAACCAGGCGCAGTTCGTGCTGTACGCGCAGCTGCTCGAGCGCGGCATGGCCGAGGGCCTGTTCGTGCGCCAGCCCATCCTGCAGGCCCTCGTCGGCCCGCAGGCGGTGATCAACGGCTTGATCCTGATGATCTGGTCCGGCTGCGTGCCGGCCGAGGACGGCGAAGGCTTCGTCGAGACCCTGACCGACTTCCTGCTGGCGGGCCTCCGGGGCGAGCCGCAGGCGGTGCGGGTCGGCCCCGTGGCGGCAGGCGCGGCCCGGGCTCTGCCCGAGGGCGCGGCCTGCGGCCCAGCCTCGGTCGTCACCACTCCGGCGACGGCATGACCGCCGCCGCGCGCCGTCCGGCGGAAGGTCCGCGGCAGCGTGCCGCCGCGGGATCGCGCCGCGTGGACTGAACCCGGCGGCGGTTCGCCGTCGCCCTCAACCTGGTGCTCGCGGGTGGGCCGTGGTCCACCCCATTTTTTGCCCTGAAGTGACCACTGGTCACAGTTTGACGATGAGTGCTCATCGACAGAGTTCGCTTGTCTGTTTCGGAGACCCGACCATGAATCTGCTCACACCCCCCGCCACCTGCCCGTCGGCTGCCGCGCACGCCGACTCCTGCGTTCACTGCGCGGCCTCGCCGCTGCGGCGCTACGGCTGGTACCGCCGCCTGCACGCCCGCGCGCTGGCGCAGGGCAACCGCCGCTACGAGGCGGCCATCGCACCGGCGAAGCGTGCGCTGCTGGGCTCGCTTGCGGGCACGGTGCTGGAAATCGGCCCCGGCACCGGCTCCAGCCTGGGCTTCTTCGGCCCCGGGGTGCGCTGGATCGGCGCCGAGCCCAATGCCGCGATGCATCCCTTCCTGCAGGCCGCGGCACGGCGCTGCGGTCGCCCGATCGAACTGCTCGAGGCGGGCGCCGAGGCCCTGCCGCTGGCGGATGCGTCGGTCGACCACGTCGTCTGCTCGCTGGTGCTGTGTTCGGTGGTCGATCCGGCCGCCGTGCTCGCCGAGGTGCGCCGCGTGCTGCGCCCAGGTGGCCGCTTCGTCTTCATCGAGCACGTCGCCGCCGAGCCGGGCACCTGGCTGCGCCGCATGCAGCGCGCCCTGCGCGGCGTGCAGGCCGTCGTCGGCGATGGCTGCGCGCCGGACCGCGAGACCCTGTCCTTCATCGAGTCGGCCGGCTTCGAGTGGGTCGTCAGCAGCCGCGAGCCCATGCCGGTGCCGCTGGTGGGCCCGCACCTGATCGGCTTCGCGCTGCGCTGAGCGTCGCGGCCGCGCCGCCGACCCGCGCGCGACCGGCCTGTGCCCACCCCCTCGGGCACCGGCGCCTCGGCCTTTCCGCCATCCCTGGAGATCCCCATGCATCACGACCCCGCATCCACACCCGCCGCGCAGCGCATCGCGTGGCTGCTCCTCGCCGCCGCCGGCCTCGTCGCCGGGGCGGCGCCGACGCTGGCCGCCCCGGCCGAAGGCACCTCTGCCGCACCGCACGCCGGCTGGCTGCTCGGCGCGGGCCTGGCGACGACACGGCTGGGCGCGACCGGCATAGATGCTGGCCGCGGCCGCGGCGTAGACCTCACCGCCGGCTGGCGGGCCGATCCAAACTGGGCGCTGCTGGTGTCCAGCACCGGTGCCACCGGCCTGGGCCGCCGGGGGTTCGACGTGCGCGTCGGCCACCTGGATGCGATGCTGCGCTACAGCCTCGTCACCGGCAGCCGCTGGCAGCCGCAGATCAGCGCCGGGGCCACCCGCCGCACCGCGCAGGTTTCCGCTGCGCCCGGGGTCACCGGCGACGGCGTTGGGGTCATGGGCAGCGGCAGCGTGCGCGCGGCCGAGTGGCGGCCCTCGATCGGTCTCGGGTTGGCCTACGCGGTCTCACCGGCCTGGGCCTGGGTCGGCACCTACAAGTACACCCTGGGGAGCGACGTGCAAGGCACGGGCTGGCAGCGCGGGGCGCAGGCCCACCGCCTCGGCCTGGGTCTGGAGTGGCGCCCTGGCGCTCGCTGAAACCCGGCTTGCGCACCGTCGCGAGCGACCACCCTCCGGCGTTGATGGAGGCGCGCTGCGACGCGACGCTGGCGGCCTCAGCGCCCCGGCGGCTGCCAGTCGTCGTTGATCGCCGCCGGGTGCGTGCGGCTGACCATCAGCGCGGCGTGCAGGTACAGGCCGTTGAGCATGCGCATCGCGCGCTCGCGGTCGAAGCCGGGCCAGGTGGCGATCTCGCGCAGGTTGCTCGTCTGGTGGCGCAGCCGCTCCACCGCGGCGGCCAGCGAGCCGGTGAGGTCCAGCCCGGCCAGCGCGGCCCCGGGCGCCACGCGGTAGGCGGCGATGCCGGCGATCTCCGGCAGCAGCTCGCCGCGCGAACCGCGCAGCGCCATCTCCCAGAGCACCGGGCCCAGCGGGCCGTACTCGGCGCTCGCGCCCTCGGGCAGGTCGCCGCGCAGGCCGGGCGGCTTCAGCCGCGCCGGCTCCACGTGCAGCACGCGCAGCTCGGGCAGGCGCAGCGCCAGCAGCTGCGGCACCGGCAGCGGGCAGTGCACCAGCCGGTCGGCGGGCAGCAGCGTCAGCGGGACCACGCGGTAGTCGTGCTGCAGCTGCAGCAGCAGCGGCCGCGCGTGGCGCACCGCCGCGGCCATCACCTCCAGCACCTCGATGCCCTCGCCGGTGCGCGCCGAGCTGTCGAAGCGCATCAGGTCCTGCAGCAGCGAGGGGGTCAGCGCGGACATGCGCGTGGCCCCCGCGCGTGCGTCGCCGTCGCGCACGGTGTCCTCGAGGTGTCGCCGGAAGGCGCTGACGCGCATCAGGTCGGCGGCACCGAAGGGTTGCGTGGAATCGAACATCGATGGCTTGTCTCGCGGGCGCGGCCGACCCCGGCCGGCGCCGCGTGCTGCAGCCATTGGAACGTGCGCCGGCGTGCCGACGTCTGCGCCCGGCTGTTTCAGCTGTGACCGGATGTACCGGTGCCGCGCGCCGCGCCGTCCGCCAGCGCACGCAGCCGCGACCAGAAGCGCGCGTCCTGCGCGGTCGCGAAGTTGACGCGCATCAGCGCCGTCGGCCGCGGCGTGGCGTGGAACAGCGTGCCGGGTGCGGTGAGCCAGCCTTCGTCCAGCAGCTGCCGTGCCAGCACTTCGGTGTCGGCACCGGCGTACAGCCAGCCGAACAGGCCCTGCGGCGGCGTCACGAAGGCGAAGCCGGCCGCCTGCGCGAGCTGCACGGTGCGCGAGCGCGCGGCGTCCAGCCGCTGCACCACGCGCTCGGCGTGGCGGCGCAGCAGGCCTTGCTCCAGGCACAGCGCGACGGCCTGCTCCAGCGGCCCCGGGCTGGTCAGCGCGGCCAGCAGCTTGGTGTCGACGAGGCGTTCCACCAGCGCCGCCGGCGCGGCCAGGAAGCCCACGCGCCACTGCGGCGCCAGGATCTTGGAGAAGCCGCTGACATAGATGGTGCGCCGCAGCCCGTCGAGCTGCGCCATGCGCGTGGCGTGCGGCGGCGCCAGCCAGCCGTAGCTGTCGTCCTCGACGATCAGCAGGTCGTGTGCCTCGGCCAGCCGCAGCACCTGGTGCGCGGCGGCCGGGCTCAGCGAGACGCCGGTCGGGTTGTGCAGCACCGACACGGTCACGTACAGGCGCGGGCGGTGCTCGCGCAGCAGGGCCTCCAGCACGGCCAGGTCGGGGCCGCCGTCGGGCGTGCGCCCGCGCGGCACCGGCAGCAGCTTCATGCCCAGGCGGGCCAGCCGCGCATATTCCACCGCCCAGCCGGGCTCGTCGACGAGCACCGCGTCGCCGGGCGCCAGCAGCGTGCGCGAGACGATGTCCAGCGCCTGCGTCGCGCCGGCCGTGGTCACCACCTGGCCGGCATCGGCGGGCACGCCCAGGTCGGCCAGGCGGCGCACCAGCGCCGCGCGCAGCGCCGGCTCGCCGGCGGGGTCGCCGTAGCGCAGCCAGGACGCCGGCCGCGTGCTGGCGCGGCGCAGCGCGCGCTGCAGCACGCCGGCGTCCAGCCAGTCCTCGGGCAGCATGCCCAGGCCGGGCGCCGGGCGCTCGCCCTGGGCCTGGAACATGCCGCGGATCAGCGCGGTGGCATTCAGCGGCAGCGGGCGCGGCGGGGCCGCGCTGCGCAGCGCCGCGGGCGGCGACGCGGCACCCTCGCGCACGAAGAAGCCGCGCTGCGGCCTGGCCTGCACCAGGCCGCGCGCCTGCAGCAGGTCGTAGGCGCCGACCACGGTGCTCGGGCTGACGCCGTGGCGCGCCGCGCATTCGCGCACCGACGGCAGCCGCGCGCCGGGCGCCAGCAGGCGCTGCACGATGCGCTCGGCGTAGCGCTCGGCGAGTTGCTCGGCCAGCGTGGCGCCGGCGCCTCGCGCCGGGGCGGCGCCCGGGTCCTGTGTCGGCATCGTCATCGGTACAGATTGGCAGACTGTTTGCGGCAGTGTATGGCCGCTGTGCTGGCGTCGGGCCCTAGACTGCGGCGATGTCCCGTCCCGACCCCGGCGTGGCCGCGCCCACGGCCGCCGTCCCCGACCCCGCCGACCCGGCCTTGCGCGGCATGGCGCTGGGCCTGCTGGCGGTGGTGATCTTCGCGCTGACGCTGCCGATGACGCGGCTGGCCGTCGGCGACGCGGCCGACCCGCAGCTCTCGCCGGCCTTCGTCACCGCCGGCCGCGCCGCGGCGGCCGGGCTGCTGAGCGTGCTGTGGCTGGCGCTGGCGCGCGCGCCCTGGCCGGCGCGGGCGACATGGCCGGCGCTGGCGGTCTCGGCGATGGGCACCGTGGTCGGCTTTCCGCTCGGGCTGGCGCTGGCACTGCGCGAGGTGCATGCGGCGCACGCCGCGGTCGTCACCGGCGTGCTGCCGCTGGCCACCGCGGTGGCCGGGGCGCTGGCCTGGCGGCAGCGCCCATCGGCAGGCTTCTGGGCCTGCGCGCTGGCCGGCTGCGCGCTGGTGCTGCTGTTCGCGGTGCTGCAGGGCGGCGGCACGCTGGTGGCCGCCGACGGCTGGCTGCTGCTGGCGGTGGGCTCGGCGGCGGCGGGCTATGTCGGCGGCGCGCGTGCGGCGCAGGCGATGCCGGCCGAGCAGGTCATCGGCTGGGTGCTCGTCGGCTCGCTGCCGCTGACGCTGCCGCTGGCGCTGGTCTGGTGGCCGGCGCAGCCGGTCGCCGCCGCGGCCTGGCTGGGCTTCGGCTATGTCGCGCTGTTCTCGATGTGGCTGGGCTTCTTCGCCTGGTACCGTGCGCTGGCGCTGGGCGGCGTGGTGCGCGTCAGCCAGGTGCAGCTGCTGCAGCCCTTCCTGGCGCTGCTGTTCGCGGTGCCGCTGCTCGGCGAGCCGCTCGAGCCGCTGACGCTGGCCTTCGCGCTGGCCGTCGTCGGCATCGTATTCATCGGCCGGCGCATGTCCGTGCACGGCGCCGATCCGAAAGGACAGACATGAAGACCCTGGGCATCCTCGGCGGCATGAGCTGGGAGAGCACCGCCGTGTACTACCGGCTCGTCAACCAGGACGTGGCGGCACGCCGCGGCGGCCTGCACAGCGCGCCGCTGGTGATGGCCAGCGTGGACTTCGAGACCATCGCCGCGCGCCAGCGCGAGGGCGACTGGGCCGGCGCCGCGGCGCTGCTGGGCCGGCGTGCCGCCGGGCTGCGTGCGGCCGGCGCCGAGGCGCTGCTGATCGCCACCAACACCATGCACAAGGTCGGCGACGCGGTCGCGGCCGAGGCCGGGCTGCCGCTGCTGCACATCGCCGATGCCACCGCCGCGGCGCTGCGCGCGGCCGGCGTGCAGCGTGCCGCCTTCCTGGGCACGCGTTTCTCGATGGAGGACCGCTCCATCGTCATCGACCGGCTCGAGCGCGCCGGCACGCCCGTCCTGGTGCCCGACGAGGCCGACCGCGCGCTGATGCACCGCGTGATCTTCGACGAACTGTGCCGCGGCGTGGTTTGCGAGGCGACGCGCGCCGACATCGTGGCGCTGATCGCCCGCCAGGCCGCGCGCGGCGCCGACGCCGTGGTGCTGGGCTGCACCGAGATCGGCCTGCTGATCGACGCCGCGTGCAGCCCGCTGCCCTGTTTCGACACCACGCGGCTGCACGCCGCCGCGGCGGTGGACTGGATGATGGAGACCCCGTGATGACCTGGACCCTGGCCCGCCGCGCCGAGCGGCTGAACCCGTCGACGATCCGCGAGATCCTGAAGATCACCGAGCAGCCGGGCATCGTCTCGCTGGCCGGCGGGCTGCCATCGGCGGATACCTTCCCGGTCGAGCGTGTCGCCGAGGCCGCCGCGCGCGTGCTGCGCGACACCCCGCGCGAGGCGCTGCAGTACGCCGCCAGCGAGGGCTACGGCCCGCTGCGCGAGTGGGTCGCCGCCGAGCTGGTCACGCAGGGCCTGCGCGCCGAACCTTCTCAGGTGCTCGTCACCACCGGCTCGCAGCAGGGGCTGGACCTCGTCGGCAAGGTGCTGATCGACCCCGGCAGCGTGGTCGCGGTCGAGAGCCCCACCTACCTGGGTGCGCTGCAGGCCTTCGCGCCCTACGAGCCGGACTTCGCGGCGATCGAGGGCGACGACGACGGCCCGCTGCCCGGGTCGCTGGCCGCGCTCGCGGCGCAGCGCGGCGCCCGCTTCGCCTACCTGCTGCCCAACTTCCAGAACCCGGGCGGGCGCTGCCTGGGCGCCGCGCGCCGGCAGGCGCTGGTGCAGGCGGCGGCCGCGGCCGGGCTGCCGGTCGTCGAGGACAACCCCTACGGCGATCTGTGGTTCGACGAGCCGCCGCCCCCGCCGCTGGCCGCGGCGGCGGGCCTGGGCGGGTCCGGCGACGAGGGCGGCGCGATCTACCTCGGCTCCTTCTCCAAGGTGCTGGCGCCCGGGCTGCGGCTGGGCTACGTGGTAGCGCCGAAGGCGCTGTACCCCAAGCTGCTGCAGGCCAAGCAGGCGGCCGACCTGCACACCCCGGGCTTCAACCAGCGCATCGTGCACGAGGTCATCAAGGGCGGTTTCCTGCGCGAACACGTGCCGACGATCCGCGCACGCTACCGCGCGCAGCGCGACGCGATGCAGGCGGCGCTGCAGGAGCACCTGGCGCCGCTGGCCGGCGCCGATGGCAGCCGCTGCCGCTGGCGCGTGCCCGGCGGCGGCATGTTCTTCTGGGTCGAGCTGCCGCGCGGCCTGGACGCCACCGCGCTGCTGCCGCGCGCGGTGGCGGCCGGCATGGCCTACGTGCCCGGCGCGACCTTCTTCCCCGCGGCGCCGCGCGCCAATACGCTGCGGCTGAGCTTCGTCACCGCGACGCCGGCGCAGATCCAGGCCGCGGTGGCCGCGCTGGGGCGCGTGCTGGCGCAGGCGCTGGACGAGCAGCCGGCCGTGGCCGCGGCCTGAGCCGCGAGAATCGCTGCCCGGAGCCCGATCCGATGACCGCCATGCCCGCCCCCCGCCTCCGCCGCTTCCACCAGCTCGACGTCTTCACCGCGGTGCCGCTGCGCGGCAACCCGCTGGCCGTGGTGCACGACGCCGAGGGCCTGGACGACGCGACGATGGCCGCCTTCGCGCGCTGGACCCACCTGTCGGAGACCACCTTCCTGCTGCCGCCCGCCGACCCGGCGGCAGACTACCGGGTGCGCATCTTCACGCCCGGTGGCGAACTGCCCTTCGCCGGCCACCCGACGCTGGGCAGCTGCCACGCCTGGCTGGCCGCCGGCGGCCAGCCGCGCAGCGCCGGGCAGGTGGTGCAGGAGTGCGGGGTGGGCCTGGTCACCGTGCGGCGCGACGAAGCCGCCGGCGGCCGCCTGGCCTTCGCCGCGCCGCCGCTGCGCCGCAGCGGGCCGCTGGACGAGGCGCTGCTGGGTCGCATCGCCGCGGCGCTGGGCATCGACCGCGGCGCCATCGTGCAGCACCAGTGGGTGGACAACGGCCCCGGCTGGTGCGCGGTGATGCTGGCCAGCGGCGCCGCGGTGCGCTCGCTGATGCCGGACATGGCGGCGCTGGCGCTAGCCGAGCTCAAGCTGGGCGTCGTCGGCGCGCAGGCCGCCGGCGCGGACACGGCCTTCGAGGTGCGCGCCTTCGTGCCCTCGATGGGCATCGGCGAGGACCCGGTCACCGGCAGCCTGAATGCCGGGCTGGCGCAGTGGCTGATCGGCGCCGGGCTCGCGCCGGCGGCCTATGTCGCCGCCCAGGGCAGCGCGCTGGGCCGCGCCGGGCGCGTGCACGTGCGGCACGACGGCGAGCACTGCTGGATCGGCGGCGACGTCGCCGCCTGCATCGAAGGGACGGTGACGCTGTGACGGTGCACGTGGACCACCTGGTGGTCGCCGCGGCCAGCCTGGCGCAGGGTGCGGCCTGGTGCGAGGCGACGCTGGGCGTGGCGCCCGGCCCCGGCGGCCGCCATGCGCTGATGGGCACGCACAACCGGCTGGCGAAGATCGCCAGCGCGGCCTTCCCCGACGCCTACCTGGAGATCATCGCGATCGACCCCGAGGCGCCGCCGCCGGCCCGCGTGCGCTGGTTCGGGCTCGACGACCCAGCGCTGCAGGCCTCGCTGATCGAACGCGGGCCGCGGCTCGTGCACGTGGTCGCGCGCTCGACGATGCTGGACATGCACCGCTGGGGGCTGATCAACGTCGGCCTGCAGCCGGGCGAGCCGGTCAGCGCCCACCGCGACACGCCGGCCGGCAGGCTGGCCTGGCAGATCCTGGTGCGCGACGACGGCCGGCTGCTCTGCGGCGGCGCGCTGCCGACGCTGATCCAGTGGAGCGGCCGCCACCCGGTGGCGGCGATGCCGGACTCCGGCCTCGCCTTGAAGGCGCTGACGCTGCGCGGCGTGCCCGAGCGCGCGCGCGATGTGCTGCGGCTGCGCGGCGTGCAGGTGCTGGCCGACGCCGGCGACGGCGCCGGCGCACCGGCGCTGTCGGCCACCCTGGCCACGCCGCGCGGCGAGGTCACGCTGGAGAGTGCATGAGCCCGACCGAGGAGCTGTTCCGCGAGGACGCGACGCTGACCGAGTGCGCCGCCCGGGTGCTGGCCGCCGACGAGCATGGCGTGGTGCTCGACCGCAGCGTCTTCTACCCGCTGGGCGGCGGGCAGGCCGGCGATGCCGGCGTGCTGGTGGCGGCGGACGGTGCCGCGCTGGCGATCGCCGACACCCGCAAGCACCCGCTGCTGCCGGGAGTGATCGCTCACGTGCCGGCGGCCGGCGCGGACCTCACGGCCTTCGCGCCGGGCACCGCGGTCACGGCGCGCATCGACCCTGTGCGGCGGCGCGCGCACATGCGCTTTCACACCGCCACGCACCTGCTGTGCGCGCTGGTGCCGCACCCGGTCAACGGCTGCTCGATCACCGCCGGCTATGCGCGGCTGGACTTCCACACCGCCGAGCCGCTGGACAAGGAGGCGCTGAGCGCCGGCCTCGCGCGCCTGGTGGCCGAGGGCCATGCCGTGCGCCACCGCTGGATCAGCGAGGAGGAGCTCGACGCCAACCCGCAGCTCGTGCGCAGCATGAGCGTGCAGCCGCCGCGCGGCCTGGGCCGCGTGCGCGTGCTGGAGATCGAGGGCGTGGACCTGCAGCCCTGCGGCGGCACGCATGTCGCGAATACCGTCGAGGTGGGCGACGTGGTCGTCACCAAGATCGAGAAGAAGTCGGCGATGACTCGCCGCGTCGTGCTCGGCTTCGCATCGGCGACGGCAGCCTGAAACGACAAGAGCGCCCCGCGGGGCGCTCTTGCTTGACCAGGCTGACGATCAGGCCTGACGGCGGCGCATGAAGCCCAGGCCGGCGAGGGCCAGGCCGACCAGCGCCAGGCTGGCGGGCTCGGGAATGCGCGAGATCAGCAGGAAGTCCTGCTTGCTTGCGTTCTTCAGCACGCTGATCGAGTACAGGCTCGTCGTCACCGCCGCGGCGTTGGCCAGCAGCGTATTGGCGGTGTTCCTTACCGCGTTCGCGTTGCTGATCGAAAACACGCCATTGCCGTTGGTGACGTTCAGCGCATTGGCGCCTTCGTAGATCGACTCCCACACCGCGACCTGGATCGCGGCCGACTGGTTGGTGCTGGTCGGCAGGTTGACGCCGCCGAGCGACGTGAACAGCTTGCCCAGCCGGTCGACGATCGTTGCGCCGTTGGACGGCAGCGCCGGCATCACGCTGTTGAAGTAGCTGGCACCGCTGACGATGCTGTAGCCGGTGAGGCTGCCGAAGTTGAACGTCTGGGTGAGTTCGACGCAGTACGTGTAGAACGGGTTCGAGTTGAACCCCGGTGCGTTGCTCAGGGAGCCGACGAAGGCGCCTGCGTTGGTGTTGAAGGCCGGCGCTGCGCCCGTCACCCCCACGCTGCCGTTCGCGAAGCCGCTCAGGTTCAGCGTCACCGCCTGCGCCGACAGCGCCGCCACCGCCAATGCACCGCCGATCGCGGTGCGCAAAGCCAAGGTTCCCATTCCCGCTCCCTGATATGCCTTAGGGCGGCCCCTGCCGACCCCGACGCTCTAACGTTACTTCCGGAGACAACTGCTCACAACCCCGCGAGCGCGGGGGTGAATCGGGCGCGCAACGCGGTTCACGCCCCCACCTCGCGCAGCAGCGCCTCGGCCTGCTCGCGCAGCGGCGCCGGCACGCCGCTGCTGGCCAGCCGGCGCAGTTCGGTGCGCGCCTTGTCCTTGTCGCCCTGGGCGACATAGATGCGCGCCAGGTGCAGCCGCAGCAGCGGCTCGCCGGGCGCGAACTCGATCGCCAGCAGCTGGTTCTGCAGCGCGCGATCGTACTGTCGCGCCTTCGCCTGGGCGGCGGCCAGCGTGTCCAGCAGCGCCGGCTGCCCGGGCGCCAGGCGCACCGCGCGCTCGGCCAGGGTCAGCGCCTCGGCCGGCTGGCGCTCGGTGAGCAGCGCCGCCAGGTTGTTCATCAGCAGCGGGTCGTCGCCCTGGATGGCCAGCGCGCGGCGGTAGTGGCGCTCGGCCAGCGCGGCGTCGCCGGCCGCCTGCGCCATCTCGGCCAGGTAGGTCAGGAAGTAGCCGTCGCGCGGCTTCGCGGCCAGGTGCCGGGCCTCGAACTGGCGTGCCGCGGCCTGACCCTCCGCGCCGCCGGCCAGCAGCGTGCGGTGCAGCGCGGCGGCCACCTGAGGCGGCGCGTCGGGCTGGGC
>CAZUPH010000119.1:0-12815 GCA_964621995.1 uncultured Rubrivivax sp.
GCCGGCGGCACCAGCACGCGCAAGCGCGTGCCGCGGCCGGGTGCGGAGCGCACCGGCGCCAGCGCCAGCCCGAGCTGCGCGGCCAGGCCGCGCACGATGGCCAGCCCCAGGCCGCGGCCGCCCCGCGAGGCGCCGCCGGCGGCGCCGGCCAGCTGCACGTAGGGCTCGAAGATCGCGTCGAGCTGCTCGGCCGGGATGCCGCGGCCGTTGTCCACGACGTCGATCGCCAGACCCTCGCCGCCGTCCATGCGGTGCGGGCGCACGGCCAGCAGCACGCGCGCCGGGCGCCCCGGCCGGGCGCCCAGGCTGTAGCGCACCGCGTTGCCGGCCAGGTTCTGCACCAGCCGCGCCAGCTGCGTGCGGTCGCTGTGCACCCACTGCCGCCGGCCGTGCACACGCAGCACGAGCGCCGAGCCGGGGTGCGTGGCCTGCAGCGTGGCGGCCACGCCGTCGAGCAGCTCGCGCAGGTCCAGCAGCGTGGGGTGCGACTGCAGCGCACCCTGCTCGATGGCGCTGAATTCGCTGAACTGGTCCAGCATCGCCACCGCGTCGTCGGCGGCGCGCATCTGCTGGCGCAGCAGGTCCTGGCGGCGCGCCTCCCCGGCCGCCGCGTCGGCGCCCTCGGGCCGGCGCTGCAGCGCCTCGGCGAACAGGCGCACCGCCTGCAGCGGCTGGCGCAGGTCGTGGCTGATGCTGGCCAAGAGCCGCGTGCGCGCCTTCTGCAGCGCGGTCAGCTCCTCGCCGCGCTGGTCCAGCCGCGCGATCAGCGCGTCGCGCTCGGCCAGCGCGGCGAACAGCCGGCGGTCGCCGGCGCGCAGGTGCTGGCGGTCGATCCAGACGAACATCACCACCAGCACCGCCGCGGCCGTCCACAGGCTGGGGAAGGCCGACAGCGCGATGTCCCAGCCGGCCACCGCCAGCGCCGCGGCCAGCAGCAGCGCCAGGCCGCCTTCGCGAGCGCCCTGCCAGCCCAGGCTGGCCACGCCGGCCAGCAGCAGCATGGCCAGCGAGGCCGCGGCGCCGCCGGCCGCCGCATGCGCAGAGCCGAGCAGCGCGCCGGCCAGCGCCCCCAGCGGCAGCGCCGTGCGGGCGTCGCGCGCGAGCGTCAGCGCCAGCAGCGCCAGCGCGCAGGCCAGCGCCCAGGCCCAGACCAGCTGCGCCGCACTCAGCGCCGGCCACGCGGCGGCGCGGCGCAGCGCCTGCAGCGCGGTCGGGTCGTAGGGCAGCCACCACTCGACGAGGCTCTGCAGCGCCATCCCTGCCACGCCGACGGCCAGCAGCGAGGCGCCGAGCCGGCGTCGGCGCTGCGGCAGCTGCACGCCGATGGCCGCGGCGGCGTCGGCGCCTGCGGTGCGCTGCGCCACGTTCAGCGCAAGCTCACCCGCCGGTCGGGGCGGCGGCGCCCGCCGCCCCGTGCAGCGAGGGCACGCGGTAGCCGCGCTGCGCCAGCAGCACCAGCAGCTTGGTGCGGTTGGGCGCCCCCAGCGCCTGCAGCGTGGCCGTGACGTGCTTCTTGACCACGACCTCGCTGCGGTCCAGCAGCCGCGCGATCTCCTTGTTGCGCAGGCCCTGCACGACGTAGCCCAGCACCTCGATCTGGCGTTCGGTCAGGCCCAGCGCGGCCAGCGCCTGCAGGTCGCGGCCGCTGGCGTCGGGCGCCGCGGCCAGGCCACCGGACACCGACTGCGGCAGGTGGATGCGGTGCTCGACCAGCACGCGCGTCAACGCCTCCTTCAGCTCGGCCGGCGAAGCCGCCTTGGAGATGAAGCCCATGGCGCCGGCGTCCAGCGCCGCGAGCACGGTGTCGCGGTCGTCCTGCGCGCTGAGGATGACCACCGGCACGTACGGAAAGTCCTCGCGCAGGCGGCGCAGCCCGGCCAGGCCGTGCACGTCCGACAGCGTCAGGTCCAGCAGCACGAGGTCGAAGCGCCCGGCCGTCTGCAGCGTCTGCACCGTCTCGGCCAGCGAGCCGGCGAGCTGCACGCGCAGCGCCGGCAGCACCTCGGCGATCAGCAGCTGCAGGCCGTGGCGCACCAGGCCGTGGTCGTCGGCCAGCAGGATGGAGCCGTGGGGGTTCATGGCGGCGTTCATCGGCAATCGGGACCCGGCGATGCTGCGCGGCGTGCAGCCTGCACGCCACGGTACCAAGGTATCACGCCGGACGGCCGCAGGCGCCGCGGCGGCGGGTGATACCTCGGTGTCGTTCGCAGCCGCGCGCACCCGGGGCGTAGGATCCGGAACCTGGTGGGGAGCCCCCTTGCGAGAGCGATGCCATGAAGACCCCTGCAACGAATCACGTCCTCGCGGCTGCACTGCTGGCAGCGCTGCTGGCGGGCGCCCCCGCGCAGGCGCAGGAGAAGCTGCTGCGCGAAGGCCAGCTCACCGAGAAGGCGCTGATCGACGCGCTGACGCCACCCGAGGCCGCCGCCTCCGCGGCCGACGAGCGGCCGCTGTCGCGCAGCTTCCGGCCCGCCTTGCGCCCCGGCGCGGCGGCCGCCGGCACCGCGGCCGCCGCCGCGGGCGCCGGCAAGGCCAGCATCCTGGTCACCTTCGTCACCGACTCGGCCGAGCTGACGCCGCGAGCTCGCGGCGCGCTGGACGTGCTGGCCGGCGCGATGAAGTCCGAGCGCCTGGCCAGCCAGCGCTTCGTCATCGAGGGCCATGCCGACCCGCGCGGCAGCGACGAGCACAACCTGCGGCTGAGCCAGGCGCGTGCCGAGGCCGTGCGCAGCTACCTGCTGGCGCAGCACGGCCTGGCCGCGGAGCGCGTCAGCGCAGTCGGCCGCGGCTCCAGCGCGCTGATGAACCCGTCGGACCCGGCGGCGCCGGAGAACCGGCGCGTGACCATCGTCACGCAGACCAACTAAGGCGCCGCCGCGGCGCGCCGGCGCGCGAAGTCCACGTACCAGTCCAGGCTGTCGGCGTTGGCCATCGCGTCGCGCTTGAGCACGGTCTCGGGCGCCGCGCCCAGCAGCAGCTTCTTCACCGGCAGCTCCATCTTCTTGCCCGACAGCGTGCGCGGGATCGCCGCCACCTGGAACACCTCGTTGGGCACGTGGCGCGCCGACAGCGCCTGCCGGATGGCGGCCCTGATGCGCGACTTCAGCGCGTCGTCCAGCGCCAGCCCCTCGCGCAGCACCACGAACAGCGGCATCCAGCTCTCGCGGCCCAGGTACTCGAGGTCCACGACCAGGCTGTCCAGCACCTCGGGCAGCGCCTCCACCGCGCGGTAGAGCTCGGCGGTGCCCATGCGGATGCCGTGGCGGTTGATCGTCGCGTCGCTGCGGCCGTAGATCACGGCCCCGCCGCGCGGCGTGATGCGGATCCAGTCGCCGTGGCGCCAGACGCCGGGGAACATGTCGAAGTAGCTCTCGCGGTAGCGGCGGCCGCCCTCGTCGTTCCAGAAGTACAGCGGCATCGAGGGCATCGGCTTCGTGCACACCAGCTCGCCCACCTCGTCGTGCAGCTCGCGGCCGTCCTCGCTCCATGCGGCCACCGCAGCGCCCAGGCAGCGGCACTGCATCTCGCCCTTGACCACCGGCAGCGTGCGCAGCCCGGCGACGAAGGCGCCGGCGAAGTCGGTGCCGCCGCTGATCGGGTTGAGCCAGATGTCGTGGCCGTCGACCTTCGGGCAGTGGTCCCAGATCCACTGGTAGCACTCGTCGGACAGCGGGCTGCCGGTGGAGCCGACGGCGCGCAGCCGCGAGAGGTCGCCCTCGCGCTGCGGCTGCACGCCGGCCTTCAGGCAGCTGGCGTAGAAGGCCGCGCCGGCGCCGAACCAGGTCACGCCGGCGGCCGCCGCGAAGCGCCACAGCGTGCCCCAGTCGGCCGGGCGCCCGCTGGCCGGGTTGGGCCCGCCGGGGTTGCCGTCGTACAGGCAGATCGTGGTGCCCGACAGCAGGCCGCCGACCTGCGCATTCCACATGATCCAGCCGGTGCTGCTGAACCAGTGGAAGCGTTCGCCGAATTCCGTGGACGGCGCGATGTCGTTGTGCAGCCCGCCCTTGAGCATCTCCAGCACGATGCCGCCGTGGCCGTGCACGATGGGCTTGGGCAGCCCGGTGGTGCCGCTGGAATAGACGATCCACAGCGGGTGGTCGAAAGGCAGCCCCTCGGGCTGCCAGTCGCCGGGGTCGCCGGCGGTCCAGTCCGCGAAGCGGTGCACCGCGCGGCCCGGCGCGGCGAAGTCCTCGGCGCGGGCGGCGGGGTCCACGTCGGCCAGGAAGACGAGGTGGCGCACCGAGGGCAGCGCATCCAGCACCTCGCGCAGCACGGCGCGGCGGTCGTGTGCGACGCCACCCCAGACCTGGCCGTCCACGGCCACCAGCACCGCGGGCTCGATCTGCCGGAAGCGGTCCAGCACCGCCACCGGCCCCATGTCCGGCGAGCACACGCTCCACACCGCGCCCAGGCTGGCGGTGGCCAGGAAGGCGACCACCGCGTGCGGCGTGTTGGGCAGGTAGGCGCAGACGCGGTCGCCGCGCCGCACGCCGGCGGCGCGCAGCCGCGCCGCGAACGCGCCGACCTGGCGGCGCAGTTCGGGCCAGGACATCTCCACCGGCGCGGCCAAGCGCTCGTTCTGGAACACGACCGCCGGGTGGCCGGCGGCATGCGCGGCCTCCGCATGCCGCAGGGCCTGGCGCGCATAGTTGAGCTGCACGCCGGGAAACCAGCGCGCCCCGGGCATGACCTCGGCCTCGATCACCGCGGTCCACGGCGTCGGCGACTCGATGCCGAAATACTCCCAGATCGACGACCAGAAGCCACTCAGGTCGCTGGTGGACCAGCGCCACAGCGCGTCGTAGCTGTCGAAGCGCAGCGCGCGCTGCTGCTCGAGCCAGCGCAGGTACAGGGTGATGCGGGGCGTGGGTTCGCTCATGTCCGGGTACCGGCCGCTCAGGCGCCATCGGGTGCGACGTCGACCCAGCGGAACCAGTCGCTGTTGAAGGGGTGGCGCACCGGGCCGCGCACATGGGCGTGCAGCAGCTCGGTCTGGATCGGGTGGAAGTGCGGCAGGTAGGGCACCCAGGCCAGCATCATGCGGTTGGCGCGCTGCATCAGCGCCAGCCGCTCGGGACCGTCGGGCAGCATGCGCTGGCGCTCGTACAGGCGGTCGTACTCGGCGAGCGCGAAGCGCGCGTCGTTGCTCTGGTCGGCATTCGGCCCGTAGGCCAGGCCGAGGAAGAAGTCGCCGTCGGGCGCGCCGGCCGCCCAGGAGAAGCCCCACATCATCAGCTGGCCGGCGAGCGCCCGCTTGATCAGCTCGGCGAAGGGCGCAAACTCGAACTGCACGCGCAGCCCGATGCGCCGCATGTGCTTGAGCCACAGCTCGCTGACGGCGCGCGCGCGGCGGTCGGGCGTGAAGGCGATGCGCAGCACGAGCGGGCTGCCGTCGGGCCGCTCGCGCAAGCCGTCGCGGTTGCGGTCGGCGTAGCCGTACAGGTCCAGCAGCGCATTGGCGCGCGCCACGTCGCCGCGGCCCATCTGCGAGACCAGCGCCGGGTCGTAGCCGTAGCAGTGCGGCGCGATCATGCTGGCCGCCGGCACCGCCTGGCCGCGCATGACCAGGCGCACCTCCTCGCGCGTGTCGTAGCCGATCGCGATGGCGCGGCGCAGCGCCACCTGCTCGGGCGTGTAGCCGCCGACCATGGGGTCGTCGCAGTTGAAGAAGGTGTGCGAGATGCTGGGCGTGAGCGCCCGCTCGGCCCGCACCCCGAGGCGCTGCAGGAAGGGGGCGGGCTCGCCGCCGGGCATCGCGAGCTCGCCGAATTCCGAGGGCAGCGTCAGCAGGTCGTGCTCGCCGCCCAGGAAGGCCAGCCAGCGCGGCTGCGATTCCTCCACGACGTCGAACTCCAGGCGGTCCACCAGCGGCGCGCGCCGGCCCTGCAGCCGGCGGGCGACCTCGGCCGCCGCGGCGCGCCCCGGCGCGTCGAGGTCGGCCACGGTGGCGAAGCGCTGCTCGCGAAAGCGCGGGTTGCGCTCCAGCACCGTGCGCGAGGCACGCCGCCACTGCACCAGGCGGAAGGGGCCGGTGCCCACCGGGTGGGCCATCGTGTCGTCGGCGTAGGCCTCGATGACCTCGCGCGCGACGGCACCGCAGTTCCAGCCCGAGAGCAGCTGCAGGAAGCGCGGCGCCGGCTCGGCCAGGCGGATCTCGAAGCGGTAGCGGTCCAGCGCGCGCAGGCCCTCGACCTCCACGTCGTAGGGAAAGGGCGTCTTCTCGGCCAGCACGCGCCGGCGCAGCTCCGACAGGCCGAGGATCTTCGCGTTCTCGAACTGGTAGAGGTGCTCGGTGCGGTTGGCCGGGTCGTAGAAGCGCTTGATGGTGTAGACGTAGTCGGCGGCGACCAGCTCGCGCGGGCGGCCGCCGAAGGCCGGGTCGTCGGCGAACAGGATGCCGCGCTGCAGCGTGACGACGAAGCGCCGGTGCTCGTCCGACACCTCGGGCATCCCCGCGGCGGTCAGCGGCACCAGGCGCGGCGGGTCGGCCAGCAGGTCGTAGGTCAGCGGCGGCTCGAAGATGTGCGCGACGACGCGGATCGAGGTCTGGTCGCCGATGCGCACCGGGTCGTATCCCGACTCGGCCGTGTTGGTGGCGTAGCGCAGCGTCCTGCGCGGCCCGCCGGCCGGCTGCGCACGCACATGGGGCAGCGCGGCCAGCGCGGCGGGCGCCAGCAGCAGCGAGCGGCGGCGCAGCGCCTTCATGCCGCCTCGTCCGGGCCGAGCACGTCCACCATGTGCCACCAGTCGTTCCAGAACGGCGGCCGCCGGTAGCCGACGACGCCGGCGTGCACCAGGTCCACCGCATGGCGGTGCACGTGCAGCTTGTACGGTGCCCAGGCCACCGCGACGCGCTTGGCGCGGTCGAACAGGGCCTGGCGTTCCGGGCCGTCGGGCAGCGCGGTCAGGCGGTCGAAGAGCGCGTCGAACTCCGGCCGCGCGAAGCGCGACAGGTTCTGCTGCCCGGCCTGCGCGCCGTGGTAGCGGCGCAGCATGTCCTGGCCGTCGCCGCTGGTGGCGCTGGAGCCCACGCCCCACATCTGGAAGCGCCCGGCCCGCGCGGCCTTCAGGTTCTCGGGCCACTTGGCGGGGCGGAACTCCAGCCGCACGCCGATGGCGTCGAGGTTGCGCTTCCACAGTTCGTCGAGCTGGCGGCTGACCTGGTCGGGCTGCGTCGCCATCGCCAGCACGAGCGGGCGGCCGTCGGGCAGTTCGCGCCAGCCGTCGCCGTCGCGGTCCACGTAGCCGTAGAGGTCCAGCAGCGCCTTCGCGCGCGCCGGGCTGTACTCGCTGTTCTCGCTCTTGAACGCCGGGTCGTAGCCGCTCATGTGCGGCAGCACCGGGCTCTGCGCCGGCACCGCCAGGCCGCGGCGCGCGGTGCGGATCTCGCGCTGCAGGTCCACCGCCAGGTTCAGCGCGCGGCGCAGCGCCACCTTCTCGGGCGTGTAGCCGCCGACCACCGGGTCGTCCATGTTGTAGACCGTCATCGCGATGTCCGGCTGCAGCACCCGCTCGCCGCGCACCCCTGCCTTCGCGAGGTTGGGCGCGATCACGCCGCCGGGCATGGCCAGGTCGCTGAACTCCGCCGGCACGCGCTCGATCAGGTCGGCCTCGCGATTGAGGAAGCTCAGCCAGCGCGGCTGCGCTTCCTCGACGATGGAGATCTCCACGCGGTCCAGCAGCGGCAGCCGGCGCCCGCGCAGGCGCCCGGCGATGGCCTGGCCGGCGGCGTCGCCCGCAGCCGGCTCGGCCTGCCAGCGCCGCTCGCGGTAGGCCGGGTTGCGCTCGAGCACGATGCGCGAGCTGCGCCGCCACTGCGCCAGCCGGAACGGGCCGGTGCCCACCGGGTGCTCGCCGATGCGCTCGCCGTAGTGGCGCACCACCTCGTGCGCCACCGCGCCGTACTGGCCGGGGATGGCCAGCGCGTCCAGCAGCCGCGGCCGCGGCTCGTCGCAATGCAGCTGCAGAGTGTGGCGATCCAGCACGCGCAGGCCGGCGATGGGCCGTGCATGGTCGAAGGAACGCTTGCCTTCGATCGCCGCGCGGCGCGCGTCGGCCAGGCCCGCGAAGCCCAGCAGCGCCACGTTGGACCACAGCGGGCTCTTGGTCGCCGGGTCGGCGCAGCGCTTGAACGGCAGCAGGAAGTCCTCGGCGAGCAGCTCGCGCGGGCGGCCGCCGAAGGCCGGGTCGTCGGCGAAGTAGATGCCGGGCTGCACGCGCACGGTCCAGGTGCGGAAGTCGGCGCTGACCTCGGGCATGCCGGCCGCGCACAGCGGCACGATGCGCGCCGGCCGCGCGAGGAAGTCGTAGGCGTACAGCGACTCGAAGACATGCGCGATCACCGTGCGCGAATAGACGTCGGTGATCTGTGCCGGGTCGAAGCTGCTCTCGGCCACCGGGAAGGCGTAGCGCAGCACGTGCGAGCGCGGCTCGGCGGCGCGCGCGTGCAGCGAGGCCGGCCAGACGGCGCCCACGGCAAGGCCGCCGGTCCAGGCCAACGCCTCACGCCGATCTGGCAAACCTGCGCGGACCACCGGCACCTAAGCCAAGCCGCGGGCACGGATCCGGCTTCGCCGGGCCGTCGCCCGAGCCCCCCCGGGGGGCAGCGACCGGGAGGGAGCGTGGGGGCTCACAGGCTTCCGCCCACGCCCCGGCGGCGCTGCTCGTCGAGGTCGATGTCCACGTACTTCCAGAACTCGCGCACGAAGACGTTGCGGTCGTAGCCGACGACCCAGGCATGCGCGAGGTCGGTCCACACGCGGTGCACGTGGATCTTGTAGGGCATGTAGGCGACCATCAGCTTGGCCGCCGCGGTCATCGCGGCCTGGCGCTCGGGGCCGTCGGGCAGGCCGCGCTGCTTTTCGTACAGCGCATTGAAGGCCGGCAGGTTGAAGCGCGCGTGGTTGGCCTGGCCCTTGTTCGGGCCGTAGCCCAGCGCCAGGAAGGTGTCGCCGTCGGGCGCACCGGCGCTCCAGCCCACGCCCCACATCATCAGATGGCCGCCGCGGCTGGCGCGCAGCTGCTCGGGCCACTTCGCGGTCTTGAACTCGATGCGGATGCCGATCGCATCCATGTTCTTCTTCCACAGCTCGCTGGCCTGGCGGCTGAGCTGGTCGGTCTGGGTCGAGTACTCGAGCACCAGCGGGCTGCCGTCGGGCTGCTCGCGCCAGCCGTCGCCGTTCTTGTCGACATAGCCGTGCATGTCCAGCAGGGCCTTGGCGCGCGCGACGTTGTAGTCGCTCATCTCGGTCTTGAAGTCCGGCACGTAGCCCCAGGTGCCGGGTGCGATGGGTCCCTGCGCCGGCACCGCCTGGCCGCGGCGCAGGATGCGGATCTCGCGATCGATGTCCACCGCCAGGCTGATCGCGCGGCGCAGCGCCACCTTGTGCGGCTCGTAGCCGCCGACCACCGGGTGCTCCATCGCGAAGTACGACACCGAGACGTCGGCGCGCGGGTAGCGCACCATCTGCACGCCGCGCTTGACCAGGTGCGGCGCCAGTTCGTTGTTCGGGATCGCGGTGCTGGCGAATTCCGCGGGCACGTTCTCGGTCAGGTCCTGCTCCTCGCCGAGGAAGCTCAGCCAGCGCGGCTGCGCCTCCTCGATGACCGAGATGTGCACCTCGTCGATCAGCGGCAGCCGCTTGCCCTTGAGCCGGTCGACCGCCCTGGCCAACCGCTCGTTGCCGGCCGGCGGCGTCTCGTTCCACAGCACCTCGCGGTAGTTCGGATTCTTCGCCAGCACGATGCGCGAACTGCGCTTCCAGCTCTTCAGCACGAAGGGCCCGGTGCCCACCGGGTGCTCGCCGATGCGGTCGCCATAGGCCTCGACGACCTCGCGCGCCAGCGCGCCGGTGAAGGAGCCGTCGGTGAAGTTGTACAGGAAGCGCGGCGAGGGCTCGGCCAGCTTCACCTGGAAGGTGTAGCGGTCCAGCGCGCGCAGGCCCTCCACCGGCGTGTCGTAGTCGAAGGGCTTCTTCTCGTCGAGCAGCCGGCGGCGCAGCTCCGACAGGCCGAGGATCTTCGCGTTCTCCAGGATGTAGAGGTTGCCGCTCTTCCAGCGCGGGTCGTAGTGGCGCTTGATCGAGTAGACATAGTCCTCGGCCGTCAGCTCCCGCTTCTGCCCCTTGAATGCCGGGTCGTCGGCGAAGTAGATGCCCGGCCGGATGCGGAAGGTGAAGGTGCGGAAGTCCTCGCTGACCTCGGGCATCGCGGCGGCGGTGTTGGGCCGCATGCGCACCGGGCGCGCCCAGTATTCGAACTCCAGCGGCGCCTCGAAGAAGCCCACCGCCACGGTGCGCGAATACAGGTCGGTGATCTGCGCCGGGTCGAAGTTGCTCTCGGCGATCGGGAAGGCGTAGCGCAGGATCTTCGGGCCGTCGGTCTGGGCCTGCGCCGCGGGCAGCGCGGCCAGCACCGAGAACGCGGCCAGCGCGGCGGTCAGCAGGGAGCGGATCTTCATGGCGACGGTCTCCAGCGGGCGCCTCGCGCGCCCTCGTGCATCAGTGCGCCGCGGACGCCGGCCCGACATCGAGGAAGCGCCAGTATTCGCGGATGAACGGGTGCGGCACGTAGCCCTGCACCTTGGGCTGCGTGACCCACTGCTGCACCACATGGCCGGTGGCCTTGATCGGCATGTAGGCCACCGACAGGCGCAGCGCCTGCTGGATCAGCGCGTCGCGCTCGGGTCCGTCGGGCAGCATGCGCTGGCGCTCGTACAGCGCGTTGAAGGCCGGGTGGTCGAAACGCGCGTGGTTGGACTGGCCCTTGTTCGGGCCGTACAGCACGTCCAGGAAGTAGCCGCCATCGGGCAGGGCGCCGCTCCAGCCGGTGCCCCACATCTGCAGCGTGCCGGCGCGGCTGGCCTTGATGTTCTCCTGCCAGGTGCCGGTGCGGAAGGCGACGCGGATGCCGATCTCGCGCAGGCTCTTCTGCCAGACCTCCTGCAGCGCGCGGTGCAGCTGCGAGGACTCGGTCGTGAAGTTCAGCACCAGCGGGCTGCCGTCGGGCTGCTCGCGCCAGCCGTCGCCGTTGCGGTCGGCGTAGCCGTAGAGGTCCAGCAGCGCCTTCGCGCGCACCGGGTCGTGGTCGCCCATCTCGGTCTTGAGCTTCGCGTCGTAGCCGCTGACCAGCGGCGGCAGCACGCTCTGCGCCGGCATCGTCTGGCCCTTGCGCACGAGCTCGACCTCGCGCGGCACGTTGTAGGCCAGCGCGATGGCGCGGCGCAGCGCCACCTTGTGCGGCTCGTAGCCGCCGACCACCGGGTCCTCCATGCCGAAGTAGGTGTACCAGGTCTGCGGCATCGGCGAGACATGCAGCGCGATGCCCTGGCGCGCCAGGTTGGGCGCCAGCACGCCGCCCGGCGCGGCCTGGGTGGCGAAGTCCGGCGGCACCGGCACGAGGTCGATCTCGCCGTTCAGGAAGGCCAGCCAGCGCGGCTGTGCCTCCTCGATGATCGCGAACTCGACGCGGTCGATCATCGGCAGCCGGCGGCCGCGGAATCGTTCGGCCAGGGCCTGCCCCTTCAGGTCGCCGGCCGCGGGCTGCTCGTCGTAGACCGCGTCGTGCAGCGGGTTGCGCTCCATCACGATGCGCGAGCGCCGCTTCCAGTCCACCAGCCGGAACGGCCCGGTGCCCACCGGGTGCTCCATCGCACGCGCCGGGTTGCCCTCGACGACCTCGCGCGCGACCGCGCCGGAGAGCGCCGGCGTCGCGAAGACGTAGGGCAGGCGCGGCGCCGGGCGCGAGGTGCGCACCTCGAAGGTGTAGCGGTCCAGCGCGCGGATGCCCGCGACCTCGGTGTCGTAGGGGAAGGGTGTCTTCTCGGCGAGCGCCTTGGCGCGCAGTTCGGACAGCCCGATCAGCCCGGCATTGACGTAGTGGAAGACCGTCGGGCTGCGCGTGGCCGGGTCGTAGTAGCGCTTGACCGAGTAGACATAGTCCTCGGCGACCAGCTCGCGCCGCTGTCCCTTGAACGCCGGGTCGTCGACGAAATACTGCCCGGGCCGGATGCGGAAGACGAAGTGCGTGTGATCGGCGTTGATCTCCGGCATCGCCGCCGCGGTGCGCGGCTTCAGCCTGAGCGGGCGCGCCAGGTAGTCGTAGGTCAGCGGCGAGTCGAAGAGGCTGCCGACCAGCGCCGCGGAGACGGTGTCGCTGATCTGCGCCGGGTCGAAGCCGTTCTCGCTGCCGGGGAAGGACAGCCGCAGCACCTTGGCGCCGGCGGCGGACGGGGAGGCGTCGGGGGCAGCGGCGAAGGCAGCGGCGGCCGCGGCGGCCGGCAGCAGCAGCGCGGTGGCCAGGGCGATCAGGGCAGGGCGGAACATCGGCGGGCACGGCAGGAAGGCCAGGGGGGAAGTCTAAGGCGGCGCCGGCACGGCGCTTGCTGGTGATCGCCCCGGGCCCGCAGGGGTGGCGGCCGGACCCCCGCGTCCGAACGGGAAACCCCCGTCGGGCACCGCGGCGCCGGGCGCCTACACTCGCGGCTTCGCGAAAAGGGGCCCGGCCGTCACGAGCGGCGGCCCCGGAAAACGGTTCCCTTCATGGCGGCATACCTCATCAGGCGCCTGTGGCAGATGGTCCCCACGCTCGCGGGCGTGGTGCTGCTGGTGTTCTTCCTGTTCAAGTATTTCGGCGGCGACCCGGCGGAGGTGCTCGGCGGCCTGAATGCCAGCGCCGAGCAGATCGCGGCGATCCGGCAGCAGCTCGGGCTGGACGAGCCGGTCTGGTACCAGCTGTGGATCTTCGTCAAGCAGATCCTCACCTTCGACTGGGGCAAGAGCTGGGCCACCAACGAGGCGGTGAGCAACCTGTTCGCC
>CAZUPH010000120.1:0-12541 GCA_964621995.1 uncultured Rubrivivax sp.
GTCTCGTCCGCGACGCGCGGCGGCGGGCCGGCCGGCCTCACGACGCGCCGTCGCAGCGCCCGTCCACGGCCGGCCGCAGCCGCGCGCCCTGCAGGGCGGCCCAGGGTCCGGCGGCCTGCACGATGCGCAGCTCCCCACGTCCTTCGCCGCGTCCCTCGCCGTGCCATTGCGCCTGCAGCGCCGCGCCGCCGGCGCCGCGGGCCTGCCAGGCGGCCCCGTCGATGCGCCCGGCCAGCATCCAGCGGCTGTCGCCGATGCGCAGGCCGCCCTCCAGCGCCTGGTAGCGCTGCACCAGGTCCAGCACCGCGCCGCCGCCACCCCCTGCGGCGCACCAGCGCCCGGCCAGCCGCGCCGGCACCACCCACAGGTGCAGGCGGCTCGTCTTCTCGCGGCCGACCGGCTTGTCCGGCGCCTCCACCGTGCGCGTGCGGTCGGGCACCCAGTCGCCGAGGTCCCAGTCGTGCGAGACGATGCGCGTGCCCGGCGCCAGCGCCAGCAGGCGCGGGCGCAGCTGCAGGTTGACCGCCTGCAGCAGGTACATCGTGATCACGCTGGCCTGCGAGAGGTCGGTGTCGAAGAGGTCCTGCTGCTCGAACCGCACGCGCTCGGCCACGCCGGCGCGCAGCGCCGCGGCGCGGCTGCGCTGCACCAGTTCCGGCACGATCTCCACGCCCAGCCCCTGCGCGCCGAAGCGCTTCGCGGCATTGATGACGATGCGGCCGTCGCCCGAGCCGAGGTCGATCAGCCGGTCCTGCGGGCCGACGCCGGCCAGCTCCAGCATCGCCAGCGTGACGGCGTCGGGCGTGACGACGAAGGGCACCTCCTCGGCGAAGGCCGGCGCGCCGGCCGGCGCCGCCGTCGCGGTCGCGGTCGCAGTCGCGCCGGCGAGCAAGGCGAGCGCGGCCAGGGCCGCCGGTGCGGCCGCGCCGGCCCGCCGCCGCAGCCGCCGCAGCGCCGCGGTTATGCTGAAGTGCTGTCGCATGCCGCGAGTATCGGTCGGCGCGCGACCCCCCCGCCGGATGACGCCATGCCCCGCTTCGCCGCCAACCTCTCGACGCTTTTCACCGATGCGCCGCTGATCGAGCGCTTCGGCCGCGCCGCGCGCGCCGGCTTCCAGGCCGTGGAGCTGCAGTTTCCGTACGAGCTGCCGGCGGCGGCGATCCGAGAGCAGCTCGACCGCCACGGCCTCGCGATGGTGCTGCACAACCTGCCCGCCGGCGACTTCGCGGCCGGCGACCGCGGCATCGCCTGCGACCCGGCGCGGGTGGCCGAATTCCGCGCCGGCGTGCCGCGGGCCATCGCCTACGCGCAGGCGCTGGGCGTGCCGCGCCTGAACTGCCTGGCCGGCAAGATGCCCGCCGGCGTCGACGAGGCCACGCTGCGCCGCACCTTCGTCGACAACCTGCGCCATGCCGCCGCCGCGCTGGCCGACGCCGGGCTCGTGCTGCTGGTCGAGCCGATCAACCGCCACGACGTGCCGGGCTTCTACGTGCACCGCACGCAGCAGGCCATCGAGCTGCTGGACGAGGCCGGTGCGCCGAATGCCTTCGTGCAGTACGACGTCTACCACGCGCAGCGCAGCGAGGGCGAGCTGGCCGGCACGCTGCAGCGCTGCCTGCCGCGCATCGGCCACGTGCAGATCGCCGACAACCCCGGCCGCCACGAGCCGGGCAGCGGCGAGATCCACTGGCCCTTCCTGTTCGCGCACCTGGACCGCATCGGCTATGCGGGCTGGGTCGGCTGCGAATATCTCCCGGCCGCCGGCACCGAGGCCGGGCTGGGCTGGCTGGCGGACCGGCGCTGACGCCGCCGGACGGGCGGGCCTACTCGACCTCGCCGCCGAAGCGCTTGCAGAGGTTGGCGATGTACTTGTCGACGAGCTTCTCGAACTCGCCCTGCACCACCGGCACGACGATCATCTTCATCAGCGCCGGCAGGCCCACGTCCACCGTGCCCTTGGTCTTCAGCACCAGCGCCGTGCGGTCCTTCTTGTCGGTGATCTTCCAGCTGCCGCCGACCTGCGCGTTGCCCACGCCCTTGACCGGCGTCCAGACCACGCTGCCCTTCTTCGCGTCGGAGACGTACTTCGACGCATAGACGGTCTGGATGTTGACCTGCGCGGTGCCCACCTTGGCCATCTCCCAGCGGTAGACGCCGTCGCCCATGTCCACGAGCTTGTCCACCTTGGGGAAGTGGCTGACCGAGGTGGGCACGTCGGCCAGCACCTCGAAGACCTCCTTGTACGGGGCCTTGACGGCGAATTCGTAGGCCAGGTCGATGTCGACGCTGACGGTCATGGCGGCTCTCCTGTGGTGAGGGGGGTGTTCAGTCGTCGGCCTGGCCGGGCCAGGGCAGCATCAGCGTCAGCCACTGCAGCTTCTCGAACTCGGGCGCGAAGCGGTCGATGACCTGCTGCGGGTCGGGGCACAGCGCCTGGTCGGTGATCAGCGCGAACTGCACGCCGCCGCCGTAGCTGAGGATGGACACGCCCACGCCGATCTCGCCGGAGGCCGGCACCCAGAACATGGTCTGGCGCAGCGTGGCGCCGCAGAACTTCAGCGGCTCGAGCGGGCCCGGCACGTTGGTCATCACTGCGGTGGTCTTCTTCGCGAACATGCCGGTCACCGCGTCCTGCACCGGCTTGATGAACAGCCCGCTGACCGCCAGCACGCCGAAGGCCAGCAGCGGCTGGTAGCTGCCCTTGAGCTCGGCCATGCGCGCACGCACCGCGAAGACGCGCTCCACCGGGTTGGCGATGCCGATCGGCAGCACCAGCGGCGCCAGGCCGAAGCGGTTGCCCAGCTGCCAGGCCTTGTCCAGCGGGCGCAGGTTGACCGGCACCATGACGCGGATCTGCTTGTCCGCGGGGTCGTCGCCGCGGCCGGCCAGGTACTCGCCGATGGCGCCGGCCGCGCAGGCCAGCAGCACGTCGTTGACCGTGCAGCCCAGGCCCTTGCCGACGGTCTTCACGGCCTCCAGCGGCAGCGGCTCGCTCCAGGCCACCACCTTGCGGCCCAGCGGCTTGCCCTTGAGCAGCGTCGGCGAGTCGTTCTCCATCAGCGCCAGCGCTGCCACGTCGGAGAGCACCTGCACGCCGGTGCGCGCCATGTCCATGCTGCCCAGCAGCGGCTGGTAGGGGTTGGCCAGCATGTCGATGGACTTCGCGACGCCGCCGCCGTACATGCCGATGGCCTTGACCGTGAGGTCGGTCAGCGGCTTGATCACCGCGTCGGCCAGCCAGTCGTGTTCGGCCTCGGGCGCCGCGTCGGCCGGCTTGCGGCGGCGCTTCGGCGGGTCGCTGCCGCCGTCGGTGATGGACATCATCACCGAGATCAGCGCGATGCCGTCGCCGATGCAGTGGTGGATGCGCGCGACCAGCGCGCTGCCGCCGTCGTAGTGCTCGATCAGGTGGAACTGCCACAGCGGGTGCGCGTGGTCCAGCGGCGTCGTCGCCAGCTCGCCGCACAGGCGCTGCAGCGCCTGGCGGCTGCTCTCGCCACGGCGCTTCTTCAGCGTCGCCGGCACGATGTGGCGCGCAATGTCGAAGGCCTCGTCCTCGACCCAGCTGGCACCCATCGCGTCGGCCACCGCCTTCTGGCGGAAGCGGTCGTACTTCAGCAGCTTGTCGGCGATGCGCTCGCGCACCGCCTGCAGCGTGACCGCCGGCTGCAGCAGCCAGACGCCGACGATCATCATCAGGTTGACGTCGTTGTCCATGCGCAGCCACGCCGTGTCGACGCGCGACATGCGTTCGGCGGCGGCTGCGGTCATCGGGTTTCTCCTCGGCGGTCTCGTGGGCCCGCGGCGCGGGCTGCTGTGGGCTCGCGGGCCCGCGACGCGGGCCGTTGTGGGCGTCGGGCACGATGGTCGCTAACATCGGCGCCGTCAAGACTGAGTTTCCACGAACGGAGGATCCGCCATGTCCAAGCTCCAGGCCGCCTTCGAGAAGGCCGTCGCCGAAAGCAAGCAGTTGCCCGAGAAGCCGGACAACATGACGCTCTTGAAGATCTACTCGCTGTACAAGCAGGCCACCGAGGGCGACGTCGAGGGCAAGCGCCCGGGCTTCACCGACATGGTCGGCCGCGCCAAGTACGACGCCTGGGCCGCCGTCAAGGGCAAGGGCAAGGACGAGGCGATGCAGGAGTACATCGACCTCATCGAGTCGCTGAAGTAGCGGCCCGCCGGCGCCGCGGCCGCGGCGCGGTCCGGCACTCGTTCAGCGCCCGGCCAGCGCCTTCTCAACCGCCGCGGTCAGCGTGCCCGAGGTGGGCGCCGTCGTGCTGCCGAAGTGCGCGATCGGCCGGCCGTCGCGCCCGACCAGGTACTTGTTGAAGTTCCAGCCCGGCTGCTTGCCGGTGGCCGCGGCCAGCTGGCGGAACAGCGGCTGCGCATCGGCGCCGCGCACCGGGCCGGTGGCGAACATCGGAAACTTCACGCCGTAGGTGTTGAAGCAGACCTCGGCGGTCTTCTTCGCGTCGGCGTCCTCCTGCTTGAAGTCGTTGCTGGGAAATCCCATCACGACCAGCCCGCGCGACGCGTACTTCGCGTTCAGCGCCTCCAGGCCCTCGAACTGCGAGGTGAAGCCGCAGTAGCTGGCGGTATTGACGACCAGCAGCACCTTGCCCGCGTACTGGCACAGGTGCTGAGGGGCCTCGTCCTGCAGCCGCGGCACGGTGGTGTCCAGCAGCGGCGGGCAGGTGGCGGCGGCTGCGCGCTGGGCCGACGCCGGCGCGGGGGCGGCCGGCTGGGCCAGCGCGGGAGCGCCGGCGGCGGCCAGCAGGGCGGCGGCCACGGCGCCCTGCAGCGTGAACTCGATCGACTTCATCCCGGCATGATGCCGCGCCGCGCAAGACGACACCGGCGACGGGTCTTCGGCGCGGCGGCCGACCCGGCAGGGCCTCTCAGCGCGCGGCCTTCTTCGCCGGCGCCTTCTTCGCGGCCGCCTTCTTCGCCGCGGCCGGGGCCCGGGCGGCGGCCTTCGCACCGGCCGGTGCCTCGGCCAGCAGCGCGTCGAGGTTCTTCGTGATCTCGTGCTCGATCGTCTTGCTGAAGGCGCCGAGCAGGAAGCCCAGCTTGGCGTCCAGGTCGAAGTGGTCGGCGGCCACGATCAGCCGGCCGCTGACGCCGCTGCGCGAGAACTCCACCGTGTCGCTGTATTCGCCCTCGACCACGGTGCAGCTCATGTCGAACTTGCTCTCGGCCTCCTCGGCCCATTGCCAGGCGATCTTGCGCGCCCTGGCCAGGCCGAGCTGGTGTTCGCGGCGGATGTGGATGTCGGGCACGGTGCTCCTCGTTCAGGCAATGTCAGCGGGTGGATTGCAGTGTCGCGCGGCGCTGCTCGCGCGGCAAGGCGGCCAGCGTGCGCACCTCGGCGTAGAAGCGCTCGAAGTCGCCGCCGGCGCGGTCGAACAGGCGTTCGAAGGCAGGCACGAGGTCGAAGTAGGCGGCCAGCACGCCCAGCGAGGCATTGTTGGCCTCGTCGAACCAGCGGTCGTAGCCGGCGAAGCCGCCCCAGCGCGTGGCCTTGAGCTGCTGGTGCTCGGCGCGCATCGCGGCCAGCAGCGTGGCCTTGCGCTCGCGCTTCGCCTCCGGCGGCAGCGCGGTGGCATACAGCGCGGCCAGCGCGTCGCGGTAGCGCAGCGTCAGCGCGCGGAAGTCGGCGCGCCGGGCGTCCAGCGCCGCGTACTCGTCGCGCGCGGCCTGCGAGGCATGGCCCAGCAGCCAGCGCGCGCCGCCGATGCGCTCGACCGCGGTCGCGAAGGACTCGTTGAAGGTCGTGTCGTCGTCCACGTAGACGACCTGGTGCGCCAGCTCGTGGAAGATCAGCCGCGCCAGCTCGCCCTCGGGCCAGTGCACGAAGGTGTTCAGCAGCGGGTCGCCGCCCAGCCAGTCGGTCTTGCCCAGCGTGGAATAGGCCGGCACGCCGTAGACGCTGACCTCCCAGCCCTGCGCGCGCAGCTCGGCGGCCATCGCCTCGGCGGCCTCGCGGCGGAAGTAGCCGCGGTAGCCGATGCAGCCGGTGAAGGCGAAGCACCAGGTCTTGAGCTCCAGCGCCAGCTCGGGGGCGGCGACCACGTTCCACACCACCGCGCCGCGGCCGAGGTCGGCGTAGCGGCGGTAGCTGCGGTTGTCGGGCAGTTTCAGCTCGGCCACCGCGAAGTCGCGCATGCGCTGCGTCAGCGCCAGCCGCTCGCGCAGCGGCGCCGGCGTGGCCTCGTCGGCCAGCCAGTCGGCCACCGGACGCGACTTCTGCAGCAGGTCCAGGTGACCGTTGGCCGCCTGCGCGTAGTAGCCGATCGTGCTGCAGCCGCTGGTCAGGCAGACCGCGCCGGCGGCGGCGAGCAGCGTGCCGGCCAGCCCCAGGCCCGCCATCAGCGCCCAGGCCTTCCAGGTGAGCCGGCGCACGGCGGGCTCACGCCGCCTCGACCTGCACCAGGCAGTCGTAGAACGACGGCGCGCGGCCGATGTCGGTCAGCCGCTGGTGCGTGAGCTGGTTGACGTTGGTGCCGCCCAGGCCGTCCTTGCGCCACCACACGCCCAGCCCGTTGACGACGCCCGGCCGCGCCCGCGCGCCGACCGCGGCCTTGCAGAGATACTCGCCGCGGTCGTTGAAGACACGCACCACCGCACCGTCTTTGATGCCACGCGCGGCGGCGTCGTCGGGGTGCATCTCCAGCAGCGGCTCGCGCTCGGCCGCACGCAGGCTGGCCACGTTGACGAAGCTGCTGTTCAGGAAATTTCGCGCCGGCGGCGAGATCATCTGCAGCGGATAGCGCACGGCGAGTTCCGGCGTCGTCTCGGCGCACTCGTGGTTGGGCAGGAAGTCGGGCACACCCAGCCCCGGCGCGTCGACGATGGCGCGGCCGTCGGCGGTGGGAAAGCCGCCCTCGGCGAACGGGGCCTCGGGCAGCTCCAGCTTGGCCCAGCCGCGTGCCTGCAGCGAGGCCAGGTCCACCTGCGCCGGGTCGTAGGCGCCCAGCGCCATCGCCTCGTCGCTGTCGGCGAAGCAGGGCTCGGTATAGCCCATGCGCGCGGCCAGCAGGCGGAAGATCTCGGCGTTGCTCTTCGCCTGGCCCAGCGGTTCGATCGCCGGGCGGTTGAGCAGCGCCCAGGTGTGGCCGTAGGCGCTGTGCGCGTCCCAGTGCTCGAGCTGCGTGGTCGCCGGCAGCACGTAGTCGGCATGGTCGGCGGTGTCGGTCAGGAAATGCTCCAGCACCACGGTGAAGAGGTCCTCGCGCGCGAAGCCGGCGACCACCTTGCCGCTGTCCGGCGCCACCGCCACCGGGTTGCTGTTGTAGACGACCAGGGCCTCGATGCGGGGGCCGAAGCCCGGCGAGCTCTCGCGCAGCAGCTCGTCGCCTATCGTGCTCATGTTGATCGTGCGCGGACGCCGCCCGCCGGGCAGCAGGTCCGGCCGCTGCAGCCAGGCGTCGCGCCGGCGGCCGGCGAACCAGCCGCTGGAGGACAGCAGCAGCCCGCCGGCGCGGTGGCGCCAGGCGCCGGTCAGGCAGGGCAGCAGCGCGATCAGCCGAACCGCGTTGCCGCCGCCGCGCACGCGCTGCATGCCGTAGTTCAGCCGGATCGCCGCCGGCTTGGTCGTGCCGTACAGGCGCGCCAGCTCGCGGACCTGCTCCACCGGCAGCCCGCAGACCGCGGCCGCGCGCTCGGGCGGCCATTGCAGCGCACGCTCGCGCAGCGCCGGCCAGCCGTTCACGTGGCGGTCGAGGTAGTCGTGGTCCAGCCAGCCGTGACGGACCAGCTCGTGCATCAGCGCCAGCGCCAGCGCGCCGTCGCTGCCCGGGCGCAGCGCCAGGTGCAGGTGGCACTTCTCGGCGCTGTCGGTGCGCCGCGGGTCGATGGCGACCAGCGTCGCGCCGTTGCGCTTGGCCTGCTGCGCCAGGTTCCAGAAATGCACGCTCGAGGTGATGGGGTTGCTGCCCCAGATCAGGATCAGCCGGCTCTCGGCGAAGTGCTGCACGTGCATGCCCACCTTGGCGCCGTAGGTGGCGATGAGCGCATCGCCGCCGGCGCTGCTGCAGATGGTGCGGTCCAGCAGGCTGGCACCCAGGCGGTGGAAGAAGCGTGCGGCCATGCCCTCGCCCTGCACCAGGCCCATCGTCCCGGCGTAGCTGTAGGGCAGCACGGCCTCGGGGTGGCGCGCGGCGATGGCCTTCAGCCGCGCGGCGATGGCGTCCAGCGCCTCGTCCCAGCCCACCGGCTCGAAGCGCCCTTCCCCCTTGCGGCCGACACGCCT
Organism: uncultured Rubrivivax sp.; assembly: GCA_964621995.1. GTDB lineage: Bacteria > Pseudomonadota > Gammaproteobacteria > Burkholderiales > Burkholderiaceae_C > Rubrivivax. Next base: position 8,255 of record CAZUPH010000120.1, read on the forward strand.
GAGCGGCGTCAGCACGCGCTCGGGGTGATAGGTCCGCTCGGCGTAGCGGCTGACCTTGGTGCACAGCGCGCCGCCGGTGGGCGGGTGCTCAGGGTCGCCGGCGACGCGCACGACGCGCCCGTTCTGCACGGTGATGCGCAGCGCGCAGGTGTCCGGGCAGTCGTGCGGGCAGGCGCCCTGCACGACGCGGCTCTCGCCGGCGGGCCGGGCGGCGGTGGCGGATGCGGCCGTCGTCATGCCGTCACTGTGCCACAGCGCCGGGCCGGCAAATCCCCAGGGCCCGGCGGCGGCCGCGGCGGCATAAGATGGCTCTTCACCCGCCCGCAGCCGACCGCCATGAACCTGCTCGAACCCATCCTCGCCGACACCACCGAGATCACCAGGATCCGCCGCGACATCCACGCCCACCCGGAACTCGCGTTCCAGGAGGAGCGCACCGCGGACCTCATCGCCAAGGCGCTCACCGACTGGGGCATCCCCATCCACCGCGGCCTGGGCAAGACCGGCGTCGTCGGGATCGTCAGGAACGGCACGTCGTCGCGCGCCGTCGGCCTGCGTGCGGACATCGACGCGCTGCCGATGACCGAGCACAACGTCTTCCCGCATGCCAGCCGCCACCCCGGCAAGATGCACGCCTGCGGCCACGACGGCCACACCGCGATGCTGCTGGCGGCGGCCAAGCACCTGGCGAAGCACCGCAACTTCGACGGCACCGTCTACCTGATCTTCCAGCCGGCCGAGGAAGGCGGCGGCGGCGCGCGCGAGATGATCAAGGACGGCATCTTCGAGAAGTTCCCGATGGAGGCCGTCTTTGGTGCGCACAACTGGCCGGGCATGAAGGTCGGCATGATCGGCGTCAACCCGGGCGCGATGCTGGCCAGCAGCAACGAGTTCCGCGTCGTCATCACCGGCAAGGGCAGCCACGCCGCGCTGCCGCACCTGGGCATCGACCCGGTGCCGGTGGCCTGCCAGATGGTCATGGCCTGGCAGACCATCATCACGCGCAACCGGCGGCCCATCGACCCCGGCGTGATCAGCGCCACGATGATCCACACCGGCGAGGCCATCAACGTGGTGCCCGAGACGGCCGAGATCCGCGGCACCGTGCGCACCTTCAGCCTGGAGACGCTGGACCTGATCGAGCGCCGCATGAAGGAGGTCGCCGAGCACACCTGCGCCGCCTTCGGCGCCGAGTGCGAATTCAGCTTCAAGCGCAACTACCCGCCCACCGTCAACCACCCGGCCGAGACCGACTTCGTGCAGCGCGTGCTGGGCGGCGTGGTCGGCGAGGCCAACGTCGTGCCCTTCGAGCCCACGATGGGCGCCGAGGACTTCAGCTTCTTCCTGCAGGCCAAGCCGGGCTGCTACTTCGCCATCGGCAACGGCGACGGCAGCCACCGCGAAGGCGGCCATGGCCTGGGACCCTGCATGCTGCACAACCCCAGCTACGACTTCAACGACGAGCTGATCCCGCTGGGCGCCACCTGCTGGGTGCGGCTGGCCGAGGAATGGCTGCGCCAGCCGGCGCCGGCGCGCTGACCGCGGCCCGGACGCGATGGACGCCGCCCGCTTCTTCGCGCAGGGCTACGCCGAGGCCCGCGGCAAGTTCCTGGCCGCGGCCGAGGCCGCTGGCGCACGCGTGCAGTCGCACGCCCACCCGCTGCTCGGGCGCGAAGGCGAGGCGCTGGCGATGGACGTGGCGCGGCTCGGTCCGGCCGATGCGCCTTCGCTGCTGCTGGTGACGAGCGGCTGCCATGGCGTGGAGGGCTACTGCGGCTCCGGCGTGCAGGGCGCGCTGCTCGCCGACGCAGACTTCCTGGCCGCCGCGCGCGATGCCGGCGTGGCGCTGCTGTTCGTGCACGCGCTGAACCCCTACGGCTTCTCGTGGCTGCGCCGCACGACGCAGGAGAACGTGGACCTCAACCGCAACTGGCACGACTTCTCAAGGCCGCTGCCGCGCAACGCCGCCTACGACGAGATCGCGCACTGGGTCGTGCCCGCCACCTGGCCGCCGCCGCCGGAGGCCGAGGCCGGGCTCGCGGCCTTTGCGCAGAAGCGCGGCCCGCGTGCGCTGCAGGCGGCCATCAGCGGCGGCCAGTACGAACATCCGCAGGGCCTGTTCTACGGCGGCCGCAACCCGACCTGGAGCCAGGTCACGCTGCGCCACGTGCTGCAGGACCATGTCACGCGCTGCGCGCGGCTGGCCTGGATCGACCTGCACACGGGCCTGGGCCCCAGCGGCCATGGCGAGCGCATCTTCGCCTGCCGCGACGACGCCGCAGCCCTGGCCCGCGCCCGTGCCTGGTGGGGGCCGGAGGTGACCTCGATCTACGACGGCTCGTCGGCCTCGGCGCTGCTGTCGGGCCTGATGTGGCTGGCTGCGTACGAGGAGTGCGCGCAGGCCGAGTACACCGGCATCGCGATGGAATACGGAACGCTGCCGCTGGAACAGGTGATCGACGCGCTGCGTGCCGACCAATGGCTGGAGAACCACCCCGAGGCGCCGGCCGGGCAGGCCGCGGCGATCAAGCGCCAGCTGCGCGATGCCTTCTACACCGACACCGACGTGTGGAAGCAGCGCATCGTCGAGCAGGGCGTGCAGGCGGCGCGGCAGGCGGTGGGCGGCCTGGCCGCCTAGCGACGACCCGCGCGGCGATCAGCGCACGATGAGCGTGCGCGCACCGAGCAGCGCGCCGCTCTTCGCGTCCACCACGCGCACCGTCACCTGGTCGGGCTGGAAACCGGCGGGCAGCGCGACGCGGCCGCGCAGCACCTCGTGCCGTCCGAGCGTGGCGTCCTGCGCCGGCAGCTCCACCGCGCTGGCGCGGCCGGCGCCGGTGGCGACCAGCTTCAGCGTCGCGGCCAGCGGGCGCGGCGCGGAATCGCGGGTCAGCGCGAGGCCGTAGTCGAGCTGCCCGCCGCGGGCCACGAAGCGCGCCGCGCGCACCTCGACGGCACCGCCGCGCGGGTCGGCGGGCAGCGCCGGCAGCACCAGCGCCAGGTCCTCGCGCAGCCGCTCCACCGTGCTGCGCTGCACCGCCAGGTCCTCGCCCAGCGTGTGCAGCTGCTTTTCGGCCGTGTCGAGCGCGCTGCGCGCCTGCGCCAGCTCGGCCGTCAGGCGCGCCGCCTCGGCCTCGGCGCGCGCCTGCGACTCGACGAGCCGCCGCGACTCCTGCACGCCCAGGCGCGGCGGCAGGTGGCGCTCCTGTACCCACCACAGGCCGGCGGCGCCCGCGACCACACCCAGCAGCAGCAGCACCAGCCAGCGCGGCACGTGCCAGCGTGAACGCCGGCGGCCATAGAGGGTGAAGCTGTCGGCGCGGGACCGGAAGGGCATCGGGGGCAGGGGAACTCGTGGCGCGGAACCCCCGAGCGTAAACGCTGGGCGCCGCGGCGCCGCAACGGGATGTACGCGGTGCGCGCCCCAGGCGTCAGGGCGAGCCGACGAACAGGTAGGCGTTCGTGGCCCCGCCCGCCGCGCTGCCGATGCCGACGAAGACCGGCCCGAGCGGCGTCTCGCCGCCGAGGTAGACAGCCAGGCCGCCGATCCAGCCCTCGCGCTTCTGCGGCGCGTAGGGCCGCCCGACATGGCCGCCCTCCAGCGCAATGCCGGCGCGCATGTCCCCGCGCAGCCCCAGCGGCAGGCGGCCGACGATGCGCTCGCCGCGCAGGCCGAGGTAGGCGACACGGTCGCCCAGCAGCTGACCGCTGGCATAGCCGGTCATGTTGAGGAAGCCGCCCAGGCGCGCGGCCTCGTTGAAGGGCAGCTGGCCGCGCGGCGAGTCGACCCAGCTCGCGCGGCCGGCCAGCACCCACTCGGCCAGCGGCAGCGCGCCGCGCAGTTCCAGCGTCAGCTTGGAGTAGTCGTTGCGGTCGTCGCCGAACCAGCTGGCCAGCGCCGACCAGCCGCTGCGCGGGGTGTACAGCCGGTCGCGGCGGTCCAGGTCCAGCACCACGAGCCAGCCGCCGGTGCTGCGCTCGGGCAGCACCGAGAGCACGTCCAGCCCGGTCTCCAGCGTATTCGTCACCTTGCTCTCGCGCCAGCCGGCGCGCAGCTGGCCGTACAGCGCCAGGTTGACGCCCAGCGTCAGGTCCAGCCGCGTGCGCGCGCTGCGGTATTCGGCGATGCGCTGTTCGCGCAGCCAGACGTCGGTGCGTTCGCGCCGGTACTCCGCCTGCGCGTCGGCGAACAGCCACTGCCCGCGCACGACCGGCTGGTACCACTCCACGCCGGCGCCGGAGGCGCTGCCGATCTACCGCAAAAGCAGCAGCTCGCCGCCGTAGGCG
>CAZUPH010000120.1:12551-12806 GCA_964621995.1 uncultured Rubrivivax sp.
TGGTAGCCGGCGCGCAGCTGGTAGCTGGAGCCCTGGCGCAGGTTGCTGTCCAGGCGCAGTCCCAGGCGCAGGTAGTCCGGGCCCCAGCTCTTCTCGACCGGCGTGATGCGCAGCACGTTGCGCCCGTCCTCGCGCACCAGCGAGTAGTCGACGTATTCGTACCAGCCGTCGCCGAAGGCGCGCAGCAGGTCGCGGCGCAGCTGCCCGGCGTCCAGCGGCGCGCCGGGCTGCTGCGCAAGCCAGCGGCTGACCAAC
>CAZUPH010000121.1:0-12805 GCA_964621995.1 uncultured Rubrivivax sp.
AACCCCCGCCACCCCTGCCGCCGGACCCGACGACGCTGCCGGTTCGGGGGGCAGAGCCCCGCCCCCCCCCCCGGCCGCCGCGGCGCCGGCCCCGCCGCCGCCCGGTCCCGCCGCGCTGCGCTGGGCCCCGCTGGCACTGGCCCTGCTGGCGGCCGTGCTGGCCGGCGCGGCCTGGATGCAGGCCTGGAACGTGCAGCAGCGCACGAAGGCGCTGGAGGCCGAACTCGTCAAGCGCCAGCAGGACAGCAGCGTGCAGGCCACCGAGGCGCGCACGCTGGCACGCGAGGCCGACCAGACCGCCCGCGAGGCGGCGGCCAAGATGGCGCTGCTGGAGGCGCGCGTGGCCGAGACCTCGATGCAGCGCACGCAGCTCGAGGACCTGCTGCAGTCGCTGGCGCGCTCGCGCGACGAGAACGTGCTTGCCGACGTCGATGCCGCGATCCGCGTCGCGATGCAGCAGTCGGCCATCACCGGCAGCGCCGACCCGCTGATCCTGGCACTGCGCCAGGCCGAGGAGCGGCTGGCCCGCTACGCGCAACCGCGGCTGGAGCGTGTGCGGCGCGCGCTGGCGCAGGACCTGGAGCGCACGCGCACCGCCGGCGTGACCGACGTGACCGTGCTCACCATCCGGCTCGACGAGGTCGTGCGCCAGGTCGACGAGCTGCCGCTGCAGGCCGTGGTCGACCGCCGGCAGCTGCAGCGCGGCGCGGCGTCCGCTGCGCCTGCGCCGACGCCTGCGCCTGCGCCGCCGGCGTCGGCCGCGAGCGCCCCAGCGCCCGCGCAGATCTCTTGGAGCGAGCGCCTGGCCGCCCAGTGGCGCGCCTTCGGCGGCCATGTCTGGGACGAGGTGCGTGCGCTGGTGCGCGTCAGCCGCATCGACCAGCCCGAGGTCATGCTGGTCACGCCCGAGCAGGCCGTCTTCCTGCGCGAGAACCTCAAGCTGCGGCTGCTGAGTGCGCGCCTGGCCATCCTGTCGCGCCAGTTCGACACCGCGCAGACCGACCTGCGGGACGCGCAGGCCGCGCTGGAGCGCTACTTCGACCGCAGCTCGCGGCGCGTCGTCAGCGCCAGCGAGACGGTGCGCCAGGTCATGGCGCAGGCGCGGCTCGTCACCGTGCCGCGGCCGGACGCGACGCTGGCCGCGATCGCGGCGGTGACCGGCGGGCGCTGAGAGCCGCAGCGATGCGCGGCGTCGTCTGGCTGGTCCTGCTCTTCGTCGTGGCGGTGGTCGCCGCGACCACGCTGGGCAGCAACGACGGCCTGGTCACCGTGGTCTTCCGCGGCTGGCGCACCGACCTCTCGCTGAACCTGTTCGTGATCCTCGTCGTCGGCACCACGCTGCTGCTGATGGCGGTGGTGCAGGCGCTGAATACGCTGCTGTCGCTGCCGCGGCGCGCCGGGCAGTGGCGCGCGCTGCGCCGCGAGCGTGCCGCGCATGCGGCGCTGCGCGAGGCGCTGGCCGAATACTTCGGTGCGCGCTACGGCCGCGCGCGCAAGGCGGCGGGCAGGGCGCTGTTGCTGGCCCGCGAGACGCCGGCACTGAAGGACGACGGCGAGTTCCGCCTGCTGTGCGAGCTGCTCGCTGCCGGCAGCCTGCACCGGCTGCAGGACCGCGCGCAGCGCGACAAGGCACTGGAGCGTGCACTGAGGGAGGCGCGCCGGCGCAGCGGCCCGCCGCGCAGCACCGACGACGCGGCGCGGCTGCTGGCCGCCGAGTGGGCGCTGGAGGACCGCGACGCGCCGCGGGCGCTGGAACTGCTGGAGGCGCTGCCGCCGGGCACCGCGCGCCGCACCCAGGCGCTGCGCCTGAAGCTGCGCGCCGCGCGTGCCGCGCGCCAGCCGCTGGAGGCGCTGCACACCGCGAAGCTGCTGGCCAACCACCAGGCCTTCTCGCCGCTGGTCGCCGCGAGCCTGCTGCGTTCGCTGTCCGGCGAGGCCATCGAGGGCGCGCACGACGTCCACGCCCTGATTCTGGGGCGCGCGAGGACCGCGAGGCGGTCGCGCTGGCGCTGATCGCCGCGCGCGGCGGCATCGGCGGCGACTGGCTGCCGCGGCTGGAGAGCGCGGCGCAGGCCTTCGGCCACGAGCCGGCGGTCGTCGCCGCCGTCGGCATGGCCTTCGCCGAACGCCAGCTGTGGGGCAAGGCGCGCCGGCTGCTCGAGCAGGGCGCGGCCTCGCCCGCCCTGCCGGCCGCGACGCGCCGCGCGGCCTGGCGCGAGCTGGCGCGGCTGGCGCGCGAGGAGGGCGACGAGGTGCGCGCCGTCGAGTGCGAACGTGCCGCCGCGGCCATCGACTGACGCCGCCGCGTGGCGTTCGGCGCGGCGGCGGCCCGTTTCGTTGCTGCTATACTGTGCGGCTCTGCGCGGCTGTAGCTCAGTTGGATAGAGTACTTGGCTACGAACCAAGGGGTCGTGGGTTCGAATCCTGCCAGCCGCGCCAGAACATTCGACGGGCCAGTGCCATCCGGGACTGGCCCGTTTTCCATTCCGCGGCGCCCGCGCTGACCGGGCCGGGTAGCCCACGACCACCGGCACGATGAGCGAAGGCCAGCCGCAGCGGGCGGTGCCCGCCGAATCGACGGCCCGCGAGCCGGGCACCGCGCGCGGGCTGCTGATCGTGGCCGCGGCGCTCGCCGGCTGCACGCTCGTCTACCACGCGCTGCCCTACGACGAGGCGGCGCGCAAGGGCCTGGTGCTGCTGCTGTTCATCGCCGTGCTGTGGCTCACCGAGGCCGTGCACGTCACCGTCACCGCGCTGCTGGTGCCGCTGGGCGCGCTGCTGCTGGGCCTGCCCGGCGCCACCACGACCACGGTGCTGGCGCCCTTCGCCGACCCGATCATCTTCCTGTTCTTCGGCGGCTTCGCGCTGGCCACTGCGCTCTCGGTGCAGGGGCTGGACCGCAAGATCGCGCTCGGGATCCTGTCGCTGGCGCGCGGCCACCTGGGCGCGGCGGCGCTGATGCTGTTCGGCGCCACGGCCTTCCTGTCGATGTGGATCAGCAACACCGCGACGGCGGCGATGATGCTGCCGCTGGCGCTGGGCCTGCTGCGCCACCTGGATGCGCAGGCCGGGCGGCGCACCACCGTCTTCTTGCTGCTGGGCATCGCCTACTCGGCCAGCATCGGCGGGCTGGGCAGCCTGATCGGGTCGCCGCCGAATGCCATCGCGGCGCGTGCGCTGGGCCTGGACTTCCAGGGCTGGATGGCGGTGGGCCTGCCGCTGGTGGCCCTGCTGCTGCCGCTGATGGTGGCCACGCTGTGGCTCGTCTTCCGCCCGACGCTGCACCGCCGCGTGCAGGTGCCGCACGAGCCCGTCCCATGGACGCGCCCGCGCGTGCTGGCGATGGTGGTCTTCGGCGCCACCGCGCTGGCCTGGATCTTCGGCGCGCCGCTGGGCGCGGCGCTGGGCGTGACCAGCCCGGACAGCGTGATCGCGCTGGCCGCGGCGGTGACCGTGGTGGTGCTCGGCCTGGCGAGCTGGGGCGAGGTGGCCCGCCACACCGACTGGGGCGTGCTGCTGCTCTTCGGCGGCGGGCTCGCGCTCAGCGCGCTGCTGCGCAGCTCCGGCGCCTCGGCCGTGCTCGGCGACGCGGTCGCCGCCGCGCTGGGTCAGGCACATCCCTTCGTGGTCGTCCTGGGCGTGGCGGCCTTCATCGTGATCCTCACGGAGTTCACGAGCAACACCGCGTCCGCGGCGCTGCTGGTGCCGGTCTTCGCGGCGATCGGCGAGCGCATGGGCCTGCCGCCGGCGGTGCTGGTGCTGATGATCGGCCTGGGTGCCTCGTGCGCCTTCATGCTGCCGGTGGCCACACCGCCGAATGCCATCGTCTTCGGCACCGGCCTCGTGCGCCAGCGCGAGATGATCCGCGCCGGCGCGCTGCTCAACGCGGTGTGCATCGTCGTGCTGGCGCTGTGGGGCTGGTTCGTGCTGCGCTGAGCCGCCGCGGCCGTGCCCGCCGGGGCGGCCTCAGGCGTCCGCGACCTCGCCGCCTTCCTCGCGCAGCGCGCCCTGCGCGAGCAGCTCGCGCACCAGCCGCTCGCCATGCGCCACCGGGGAGCCGTCCGGACCGCCGGTGCGCCGCCAGACCTGCAGGAACAGCGGCGTGGCGGCCAGCCAGTCGCGCAGTGCCGGCCAGGGTTCGCGCCGCACCTCCATCAGGTGGTACTTGACGAAGACCTTCAGGCCATGCGCCGCATGGCGCGCCGGGTCGGCGCGCCAGCCCGCGAGGCGTCGGCGCGCACGGGCCAGCGCGTCGGCGACGTCCGTGAACGGCGGGCCGTGGCCGGGGATCACCCAGCGCGGGTCCAGGCGCTCGATCAGGTCCAGCGTGGCACCGACCTCGTCGAAGGCGGCCACGCCGTCGAGCTCCGGGAAGACGACGCCGAAGCCGTTGCCCCACAGCGCGTCGGCACTGATCAGCACGCGCTGCGCCGCGTCGTGGAGGATCAGCGAATGCGGGTCGTGTCCCGGTGCGGCCAGCGCCTGCCAGCGGCGGCCGCCGACCACGAACTCGTCGCCGGGCGCGACGACCTCGTCGGGCACGAAGCGCTCGCAGGTCTGGCCGGTGCTGCGGTAGCTCAGCCGCGCCTCGTCCCAGGCGCGCGCCTCGCTCCACTGGCCGGGCGGGATCGCGATGCGGCAGCCGAAGGCGCGTGCGAGCGCCGCATTGCCGCCGCAGTGGTCGCTGTGCAGGTGGGTGTTGACGACACGCCGCAGCGGCTCGCCGGCCAGCGCGCGGCGCACCAGTGCCACGGTCTGTTCGGCATGCAGGGCATGGCTGGCATCGACGAGCACGGCGCCCGCGCCGCCGCCATGCAGCAGCACGTTGTTCGACGACAGCCAGCCGCGCTCCAGGATGGTCAGGCCACGCAGCGCGGGCTCGTCGGGCGGGGTCATCGGCGTCACGCGCCGATTCTGGCCCAGGCCGGGCGGATGGCCGGGCAGGTCGGGCAAGCCCGGCTGACAGCGCGGTGTTGCCTCTCCACACTGGCGGGTTTCGATGCCCCGCCGGATGCGCCCGATGCCGACACCCGCCACCGACCTCGCCGACTGCACCGCCACCACGCTGGCGGCGCTGTACCGCAGCGGCGCGGCCTCGCCGGTGGAGGCGCTGCAGGCCGCGCTGCGCCGTGCCGAACGCGTCGACCCGCGCCTCAACGCGCTGTGCTGGCTGGCGCCCGAGGAAGGCCTGGCGGCCGCGCGCGCAAGCGAGGCACGCTGGCGCGCCGGCACGCCGCTGTCGCCGCTGGACGGCGTGCCGGTGGTCGTGAAGGACCTGATCCTCACGCGCGGCTGGCCCACGCTGCGCGGCAGCCGCACCGTGGACCCGCAGCAGCCCTGGGACACCGACGCGCCCTCGGTGGCCCGCCTGCGCGAGGCCGGCGCGGTGCTGTTCGCGAAGACCACGACGCCGGAATTCGGCTGCAAGGGCGAGACCAATTCGCCGCTGACCGGCATCACGCGCAACCCCTGGAACCCGGCGCGCACGCCGGGCGGTTCGTCGGGCGGCACGGCGGCCGCGGTGGCCGCCGGGATCGCGCCGCTGGGGCTGGGCACCGACGGCGCCGGCAGCATCCGCATCCCGGCGGCGTTCTGCGGCAACGTCGGCTTCAAGCCCAGCTTCGGGCGTGTGCCGGCGTATCCGCTGTCCCCTTTCGGCACGCTGGCGCACATCGGCCCGCATGCGATGAGCGTGGCCGACGCGGCGGCGGCGATGAACGTGCTCAAGCGCCCCGACGTGCGCGACTGGACCGCGCTGCCGGCCGACGAGTCCGACTACGGCGGCGGGCTCGACGACGGCGTGCGCGGCCTGCGCGTGGCCTTCTCGCCGACGCTGGGCTATGCGAAGCAGGTGCACCCGGAGGTGGCCGCGGCCGTCGCGCGCGCCGCGGCGCGTTTTGCCGAACTGGGCGCGCGGGTCGAGCAGGTCGATCCCGGCTTCGAGGACCCGCTGGAGATCATCACCGGGCTGTGGTTCGTCGGCGCATGGACGCTGTGGAATGCGCTGACGCCGGCGCAGCAGGCGCTGACCGACGTGGACTTCGCGGCCCAGGCCCACCTGGGCTCGGCCTACAGCGCGCTGGCCGTGCAGCGGCTGCACCTTCGGCGCGGCGCGCTGGGCACGCAGATGAAGCAGTTCATGCAGCGCCACGACCTGCTGCTGACACCGGCGGTCGCGGTGCCGGCCTTCGAGGCGCGCCCGCCCGGCACGGTGCCGATGGACCCGCCGTCGATGCTGGGCTGGACGCCGTTCAGCTACCCCTTCAACCTGACGCAGCAGCCGGCCTGCAGCCTGCCCTGCGGGCTCACCGCGGACGGCCTGCCCATCGGCCTGCAGATCGTCGGCCCGATGTTCGGCGACGCGCTGGTGCTGCGCGCGGCGCGCGCCTTCGAGGCCGTGCAGCCCGTGCCGCGACCGCCGCTGCGCTGATCCGGCACCCGTTTCCCGCCGGGCTTCGGGGGCCTACTTCCGCGTGTTGTCCAGTGAAGGCGGCGGCGTGTAGCCGAGGTCCAGCGCGCGCTTCTCGTAGCGGTCGGCCAGGAGCGGCTGCGCCTCGCGCCGGTAGTGCAGCGCCAGCTCGTAGGCGGCGATGCCGTTGCCGAGCTCGGTGGCGTACTGCAGCCAGCCCTCGTAGCGGCCGGCGTCGCGGCGCCCGTAGCCGCGCGCGATGCGCGCCGCCGCGTCCTTGTCGCCGCGGCCGGCCTTGGCCAGCTCGTCCAGCGCGCCGGCCGCTTCCGCGGGCGGCGCGAAGGCGCTGCGGAACAGCCGCACGTCGCGGCTGGCGAGCGCCTTCACGGCCTCGCGCGCACCTTCGCGCGCGACGATCGCGCTGCCGGCCAGCGGGCTGGCGCCGTGGTTCTTCAGGTAGTCCTCGGCCAGGCGCGCCACCTCGGCCGGCCACAGCGCGGCGTCGAGCTTCGCGAAGTCCTCGGCCTCGTCGCGCGGGCGCGGCGGCGGCGGCGCGGCCGCGGCCACCACTTCCGGCGCGGGCCGCGGCGCCAGGCGGCGGCGCACCTGGGTGTTCTCGGCGATGAACGGAAACTGCGCGAAGCGCCGCAGCAGCGGCAGCGGGTGATTGAGCATGGTGTTCTGCACGTCGTACTTGACGAGCCGGAACAGGTCCGAGAAGCTGATCTCGCCGGACGCCGTCTCGAGCAGCTTGACCAGCGAGCCGGTGTAGAAGGTGTGGCGGGTGTCGTCGGCCGGCGCGATGGCCGGACGCCCGGCGCCGGTGGCGAAGGCGATCAGCTTGCCCGGCGGGGCCTCCACCTGGTTCAGGCCGTCGCCGCGCGCCACGTCGCGCAGCGTGGTGCGGCAGGCGTCGATGACGGCGATCGTCAGCCCGGCCGGGCGATCGGGCAGCGGGCCCAGCACGTCGCCGGTGAGCGTGAGGCTGTTGCGCAGCAGCACCTCGGGCCGTGCCTTGGGGTTGGCGCGCGCGGCGACGAGCAGGTTCTCGGCGTCGACCTGCGCGCCGTGGCCGGAGAAGTAGAACAGCGCCGTGCAGTCCGGCGGCGCCGCACGCACCTTGGCCGCGAAGGCCTGCACCGCGGCGCGCGACTGCGCGAGGTCCAGGTCCAGGCCCTCGTCGACGCTGAAGCCGCGCTTCTCCAGCGCCGTGCGCAGGTCGCGCACGTTCTTGTGGATGGGCGGCAGGTCCTCGCCTTCCGGATAGTCGCGGTTGCCGATCAGCAGCGCCAGCCGCGGCGGCTCGGGGCCTTCGCGCGGCAGCGGCTGCGCCAGCGCGCGCAGCAGCGGGTGGGCGGCGAGCAGCGCGCCGCCGCCCTGCAGCAGCCGGCGCCGGGTGGGCCGCTGCAGCGGCGGGGGCAGGGTGGGGTGGGTGCTCATGGCGGGGCCTCGTGCGGCGGGCGCGTCAGTTGCCGGGCCCGCAGCCCAGCGTGGTGCCCGCGGGCGGGCAGATCTGCGGCAGGCGCAGGCCCTGCGAGCCCTCGGTCGCCGGGCGGCCGGGACCGACCTCGGCGATCACGCCGGCGCGCAGCCGCACCGCGACGTTCTCGGTGCGCACCGCTTCCTCGAAGCGCTGCTTGCGCGCGCTCTCCGACACCGACACGGTGGCCGAGATCGAGTTCTCCACCGCCGGCGTCACCGGCAGCAGCCCGTTGTAGAAGACCGGGATCTCGCCCTGGCGGCCGGCGCCGTCGAAGAAGAAGCGGTAGCCGCCCACCGACACCTGCGGCCCGCTGAGCAGCACCGCGGTGCTGCCCTGCGCGCCGCCGCGCGGCAGCACGGTCATGTAGCCGGCATCCAGCGGCAGCGTGCGGTTGCCCAGGGCCCGGCTGCCGACGTCGACGCGGATCTCCCCGCCCGGCTGCCCGTACGGGTAGTTGATCGCGAAGGACTGCGGCAGCAGCTCCAGCGTCAGCGCCGGCAGCGAGGCCGCGGTGCCCACCGTGTTGTCGAAGGGCAGCCGCGCGACGATGCGCGCGTTGCCGCTGGTCGTCAGCCGGTCCGCGCTGATCGAGACGAGGTCGGCCTCGATGCCGCTGCCGCCGACGTTGACCGTGCTGCCGGCGATGCGCACATGGCCCTGCATCGCAAAGTTCTGCCTCGGCCCCGGGAAGGCGCCGGGTGTGGCGCGCTCGGTCCACGGGCTGCCCTCGGCACCGCTGGTCACCGAGAGCTGGCCGAGGAACTCGTTGCCGGCGGCGAGCAGCTGCACCGAGGCGCCGTCGGCAACCACCACGCGCAGGCCGGCGCCGGCCGCGACGCGGACCTCGCCGCCGGTCTGGCGCAGCTCGTCGGCGGCAAAGGTGATCGGCAGGCCGGCGGCCTGCTTGCCCTCGGCCTGCGCCGGTGGTGCCGCGATCGTCGCGGCGCTGGAAGAGACCAGCTCGAGCAGCCCGCCGCCGATGGTGGTGGCGCCGGACAACTCCAGCGTGCCGGCATCGACGCGGCCGCCGTCGGCCACCGTGACGCGGCCGAATACGAGGTCGCGCGCGACGCCGGCGTCGCGGCCGCTGGACAGGTCCACGCGGCCGCGGGCGTCGATCGCGAGGCTGCCGCCCCAGCGGTTGCCTTCGTGGCGCGCGTCGATCACGCGGCCGCTCAGCGCCAGCGCCTCGTTGCCCGGCACCGTGACGGCGCCGCGCAGCAGCAGGTCCTCGGTCGCGCTCAGGTCGCCGGCCAGGACGACCGGGCCGTCGGCTTCCAGCGCGCGCAGCGTCTCGCGGCCGCCCAGCGTCAGCCGCGCCGGCGCGTCCACGCGCACCGCGCTGCCGTCGGGCAGCTGCTCGTCGCCCAGCGTGGCCAGCTCGCCGGCGGCCACCAGCGTCTGCCCGGCATAGGTCTTGTTGCCGCCGCTGAAGAGCAGCCGGCCGCTGCCGGCCTGCGTGACGCCACCGCTGCCGGCCACCGGCTGCGCCAGCACCACCGCGTCGCTGCGGTCGTAGACCAGCCGCCCGGCCAGCTCGTAGCCGCTGCTGGCCAGGCTGCCGGCGGTGCCGCCGTCGCCCACGCGCAGCGTGCCGGCGGCCACCGTGGTGAAGCCGGTGTAGGTGTTGCCGCCGGTCAGCGTGAAGCTGGTGTCGCCCTGCTTGCGCAGGCCGCCGCTGCCGCCGATCACGCCGGCGAAGGCGCTGTCGCCGCCGCTGCCGGTGGTGAGTTCGTGGCTGCCGAGTGCAATGCTGCCGCTGCCGGCGAGCGTGCCGAAGGTCTGCGCGCCGCCCATCGCGAGCGTCGCGCCGCCGGCCACGTCCACCGCCGGCGCCGCGCTCACGCGCTCGGCGCCGTCCAGCGTGAGCGTGCCGCTGGTGACGGCGAGTTCGCCCACTGCCGCGCGGCCGGCAATGCGGCTCGTGCCGGCGCTCGTCAGGCGGCCGCTGCCCAGGTCGGCCAGCACCTCGCCGCCGCTCAGCGCATAGGTCGCCGCGCTGAGCGTGCCGCTGCCGGCCAGCGTGCCGGCCAGCGCCAGGCTGCCGATGGTGTCGGCGCCGTTCAGGGCGAGCGTGGCGCCGGCGGCGACCGCGACCGCGGCGGCGTCGTCGAGCCGGTTCGCGGCGCCCAGCGTCAGCGTGCCGGTCTGCACCGTCACGCTGCCGGCATCGGCGCTGCCGTCCAGCCGCGAAGCGCCGCGGCTGGTGATCGTGCCGCTGCCGAGGTCGGCCTCGACAGTGGCGCCGTCCAGCAGGTAGCCGGCCGCGCTGAGCTTGCCGCTGCCGCCCAGGCGGCCGGCGATCTCCGCGGAGGCCACCCGCTCGTTGCCGGCAAGCAGCGCCTGCGCACCGGCCGCCACGGCCAGCGTGGCGGTGTCAACCAGCAATTCGGGCGCGCCCAGCGCCAGCGTGCCGGCGTCGACCTGCAGCGTGCCGGATGCCAGCGTGCCGTTGACGGCCAGCGTGCCGCCGGCGATGCGCGTCGTGCCGGTGTAGGCATTCGCACCGTCCAGGGCGAAGCGGCCGCCGCCGGTCTTGACGAGGCCGCCGCTGCCGGTCAGGGAGCCGGCGAAGGCAGAGTCGCCGCGCGCTCCGGTCGTCAGCGTGGTCGCGCCCAGCGACACCGTGCCCGCGCCCGCCAGCAGGCCCAGGGCCTGGTCGCTGGCCAGCGCCAGCGTCGCGGCGTCGGCCAGCGTCACCGCGGGCAGTGCGGTCAGCAGCGCCGCGCCCTGCAGCGCCAGCGTGCCGTCCTGCACCAGCAGGGTGTCGACCGCCGCCGGGCGGGCCAGCGTGCTGGCGCCGCGGCTCGTGAGCGCCCCGCCGCCCAGGGCCACGCCGACCGTCGCGCCGTCCAGCGCATAGGTGGCGGCGGTGAGCGTGCCGCTGCCGGCGAGCGTGCCCGCGGCGGTGAGCGAGCCGAGCGTCTCGTCGCCGGCCATCGCGAGCGTCGCGCCTGCGGCCACGCCCAGCGCGGGCAGCGCCGTGAAGCGCGCTGCCGTGGCCAGCGTCAGCGTGCCGGCGTCCACCGCGACGCTGTCCGCCGCCGAAGTGCCGGCCAGCCGGCTGTCGCCGGTGCTCGTCAGCGTGCCGCTGCCGAGGTCCGCATTCACGGTGGCGCCGCTCAGCGTATAGCTCGCCGCGCTCAGGGTGCCGGTGCCGCCCAGCGTGCCGGCGAGCGCCAGCGTGCCGATGCGTTCGTTGCCGGCCAGCGTCATCAGCGCGCCGGCGGCCACCGTCAGCGCGGCACCATTGGCCAGCCGCTCCGCCGCGCCCAGCGCCAGCGTGCCGGCATCGACCTGCAGCGCCTGCGAGTCCAGCGTGCCGGCCACCACCAGCGTGCCGGCCACGACCTGCGTCGTGCCGGTGTAGGTGCTGGCGCCACTCAGCGTGACGGTGCCGCTGCCGACCTTGGTCAGGCCGCCGCTGCCGGTGATCGTGCCCGTGTAGGCCGCGTCGCCGGCGACGCCGGTCGTCAGCGTCGCGGCGCCGAGCGCCACGCTGCCACCGCCGGTGAGCGCGCCGAGGGTCTCGTCGCCGCCCAGCGCCAGCGCGGCACCGGCCGCCACGTCCACGGCCGGGGTCGCGGCCAGGCGGCCGGCGCCGGCCAGCGTCAGCGTGCCGGTCTGCACGGCCACGCTGCCCGCGCCGCTGGTGCCCGCCAGCGTGCTCGCTGCGCGGCTCGTCAGCGCGCCGGTGCCGAGGTCGGCCTGCGCGCTGCCGCCGTCCAGCAGGTAGGTCGCCGCGGTGAGCGTGCCGCTGCCCGACAGCAGGCCCGAGAGCACCAGCGAGCCGATGCGGTCGTTGCCGGCCAGCGTCAGCGTGGCGCCGGCGGCCACCGTGGCTGCCGCCGTGTCCGCCAGCCGGTCGGGCGCCGCCAGCGCCAGCGTGCCGCCGCGCAGGTCGAGCACGCTGGACGCCAACGTGCCCTGCAGCGCCAGCGTGCCGGCGTCCACCCGCGTGGTGCCGGTGTAGGCGTGGGTGCCGGCCAGCGTGAAGACGCCGGGACCGAGCTTGACCAGCGCGCTCGTCGCGCCGCCTGCGATGCTGCCGCCGAAGCTGCTGTCGCCCAGCGCGCCGGTGGTCAGCGTGGCGCCGCCGAGGTCGAGGCTGCCGCTGCCGGCCAGCGAGCCGAAGGTCTCTGCGCCGCCCAGCGCCATCGCGGCGCCGCCGTTGATCGTGACCGCCGGCTGTGCCGTGAAGGTCCCGGGCTGCACCAGCGTCAGGCGGCCGCTGGTCACGTTGACCGTGCCCGCGGCACTGCTGCCGTTGAAGGTGCTGTCGCCGGTGCTGGTCAGGGTGCCGTCGCCGAGGTCGAGTTCGTACAGGCCGCCGGTCAGCAGGTAGCTGCTGGCGCTCAGCGGTCCGGTGCCGGTGATGGTGCCGGCGGCGTCGACGGCGCCGACACGTTCGTTGCCGCCGAGCACCAGCGTGGCGCCGGCTCTGACGCGCAGCAGTGCCGTGTCCTCGAGCAGGTCCCCCTGACCCATCGTCAGCGTGCCAGCCTGCACGTCGATGGCGCCGGCTTCCACCGGTCGGTTGATTGCGCTCAGGCCCGTGCTCGCGAGCGACCCACTGCCCAGGCGCGCATCGACCGTGCCGCCGTCGAGCACGTAGCCGGTCGCACTCGAGCTCGTCGCAACCAGTCTGCCCGCGCCTGCGATGCGCCCGGACAGCGCCAGCGTGTCGACACGGGCCTCGCCGCCGACTTCCAGGGTCCCATCGGTCAGCACCGTCACGGCAGTGGCAGTGGGAAGCCGGTTGTCCAAGGTCGTCCGGAGTACGCCTGCGGCGACGGTGGTGGGTCCGCCGTAGGCGTGGGCGCCCGTGATCGTGAGCGTGCCCTGGCCTCTCTTGGTCAGGCTGCCGCTGCCGCTGACGATGCCGGCATAGGTGCCGTCGACGGCCTGCTCGA
>CAZUPH010000122.1:0-12792 GCA_964621995.1 uncultured Rubrivivax sp.
GCGCCGGCGTCGAGGTCGCGCTGGGCGCGGCCGACGCGCTGGCCGGCCTGTCCGCCGGCGACGCGCTGGCCGCGGCGGACGCCGCGCTGGCGCGTGCGGAGGCCGAGGGCGGCGTCGCGGTCGAGCAGCCGGCCGACGGCGCGGACCGCCCGGTGGGCGCCCGGGCCTGGCGCGCGCAGATCGCCGAGGCGCTGGAAGCCGGCCGCGTCGAGCTCGGCGAGTTCCCGGTGCTGGACCGCCGCGGCGCGTTGATCCACCTCGAATCGCCGCTGCGCGTTCGGCTGGAGGCCGACGGCCCGTGGCTGCCGGCGGCGCGCTGGCTGGCGCTGGCGCGCCGCACGCGGCTGCTGCCGCAGGTGGACCTGGCGGCGCTGGACCTGGCGCTGGCAGCCATCGCCGCCGACGGCCGCCCGCGCGCCGTGCACGTGGCCAGCGCCTCGCTGCAGCTGCCGGGCTTCGTCGAGCAGGTCGGCGACCGCCTGGCGACGCACCCGCACGAGGCGGCGAAGGTGTCGCTGGAATGGGTGGAGGGCGCGCGTGCCGGCAGCGCCGGGCCGGACCGCGGCGCGATCGCCGCGCTGCAGGCCGCCGCTGCGCGCTGGGCGCCGCTGGGCGCGACGCTGGGCGTCGAACATGCCGGCGCCGCGCCGCAGCAGCTGCCTGCCCTGCGCGCCGCCGGCATCCGCTACGTCAAGGTGGACCCGCGCCACCTGCGCGGCGCCGCCGACGACGGCGCCGTGCGCCACTATGCGCAGGGCCTGCTGACGCTGATCCACGGCCTGGGCCTGCAGGCGCTGGCCGAGGGCGTGGCCGACGAGCGCACGCTGCAGGCGCTGTGGGCGCTGGGCTTCGACGGCGCGACCGGCCCGGCGCTCGGCGGGCCCCGGCGGTAGGAGCGCTCAGGCGATATCGCCCACGTGCACGCCGAAGCTGCCGCGCCGGCGGTCCTCGAAGAAGTGCTCCAGCGTGCGGCGCACGGTGCGGAAGGCGAGTTCGTCCCAGGGCAGCTCGTGCTCGCGGAACAGCCGCGCCTCCAGCGTCTCGGGGCCGGGTGCCAGGTGGGTGTCGAGCATGCGCGCGCGGTAGAACAGGTGGACCTGGCCGACGCGCACGACGTTGAGCACCGTGTACAGGCCCTGCAGTTCCACGCGTGCGCCGGCTTCCTCGTCGGTCTCGCGCAGCGCACCTTCGGCGGTGGACTCGCCGAGCTCCATGAAGCCGGCCGGCAGCGTCCACAGGCCGTGGCGCGGCTCGATCGCGCGCCGGCACAGCAGCACCTGCTCGCCCCACACCGGCACGGTGCCGACCACGTTGAGCGGATTCTCGTAGTGGATCTCGCCGCAGCGTGTGCACACCGCGCGTTCGCGGTTGTCGTCGGCGGGCACGCGGTAGACGGCGGGGCTGCCGCAGACGCGGCAGTGCTGGATGCGGCGCGGCACGAGCATGCGCGGCAGTGTAGCGGCGGCCAACGCCGGGGAATGCGCGTGGCATCATCGCCCGGGTCCCCTCGACCCGCCCGCTGCCGCACGCCATGAGCCTCGTCCTGCCCGCCCCCGCACCCGTCACCGTGCCCGTCGCGGGTGGCGGCGAGTTTCCGGTCCACCGCATCTACTGCGTCGGCCGCAACTATGCCGAGCACGCGCGCGAGATGGGCCACAGCGACCGCGAGCCGCCGTTCTTCTTCATGAAGCCGGCCGACGCGCTGGTGCCGGTGCACGAGGGCGGGACCGGCCGCATCGACTATCCGCCGCTGACCAGCGACCTGCACCACGAGATCGAGCTCGTCGTCGCGCTGGGCAGCGGCGGGCGCGACATCGCCGCGGCCGACGCGCCGCGCCACATCTGGGGCTACGCGGTCGGGCTGGACATGACGCGGCGCGACCTGCAGGGTGCGATGAAGAAGGCCGGCCGGCCCTGGGAGATCGGCAAGTCCTTCGAGCAGTCGGCGCCGATCGGCCCGATCACGCCGATCTCGCGCTGCGGCGAGCTGACGAAGGGCGCCATCGCGCTGCACGTGGGCGGCGCGCTGCGCCAGCGCGGCGACCTCTCGGAGCTGATCTGGAACGTCAACGAGACCATCGAGCAGCTCAGCCGCGCCTGGACCCTGCAGCCCGGCGACCTGATCTACACCGGCACGCCGGCCGGCGTGGCCGCGGTGCAGCGCGGCGACACGATGCTCGGCGCGATCGCCGGCCTCGGCACGCTGACGGTCGAAGTGAGGTGAATGCGATGGAGCTCTACAACTACTTCCGCTCCTCGGCCTCGTACCGCGTGCGCATCGCGCTCGCGCTCAAGGGCCTGGACTACACCTACCGCTCGGTGCACCTGGCGAAGAACGAGCAGTTCAACGAGAGCTATGCCGCGGTCTCGGCCTCGCGCCTGGTGCCGCTGCTGCGCGACGGCGAGCATGCGCTGACGCAGTCGCTGGCCATCGTCGAGTACCTCGAGGAGACGCACCCGCAGCCACCGCTGCTGCCGGCCGACCCGGCGGGGCGCGCGCGCGTGCGTGCGCTGGCGCTGGACATCGCCTGCGAGATCCACCCGCTGAACAACCTGCGCGTGCTGCGCTACCTCGTGCGCGACCTGAAGGTGTCTGAGGACGACAAGAACCGCTGGTACCGGCACTGGGTGGAGACCGGGCTCGAGGTCGTCGAGCGCCAGCTCGCCGCGCAACCGTCCACCTACTGTCACGGCGAGGCGCCGACGCTGGCGGACCTGACGCTGGTGCCGCAGATCTTCAACGCGAAGCGCTTCGAATGCCGGCTGGACCACGTGCCCAACGTCGTGCGCGTCTTCGACGCCTGCATGAAGCTCGAGGCCTTCGAGGCCACGCGGCCGGAGAAGTGCCCGGACGCGGAATGAGTCGCGGCCGGCCGGCTGCACGATGACGCTGCCGCTGCTGCGCCCGCACTGGCCCGCGCCGGACGGCGTGGGCGCGGCGATGAGCCTGCGCGACGGCGGGCTGAGCGTGTACCCTTGGCGCTCGTGCAACCTCGGCCGCGCGGTCGGCGACGACCCGGCGGCGGTGGCCGCCAACCGGGCCCGCTACGCCGAGGCGATCGCCGCCACGCCGGTGTGGCTGCGCCAGGTGCATGGCACCCGCGTGCTGTACCTCGGCGATGCCGGCGAGCGCGACGAACCCGCCGACGCGGCGTGGACGGATGTGCCCGGCGTGGCCTGCACGGTGCTCATCGCCGACTGCCTGCCGGTGCTGCTGTGCAGCCGCGACGGCCGTGCAGTGGCCGCCGCGCATGCCGGCTGGCGGGGCCTGGCGACGGGCGTGCTCGAAGCCACGCTGGCGGCGCTGCACGAAGGCGCCGGCGTCGCGCCGGCGGACCTCGTCGCCTGGCTCGGGCCCTGCATCGGGCCGCGTGCCTTCGAGGTCGGTGCCGACGTGCTGCAGGCCTTCGGCCGCGACACCACGCCACAGGACCACGATGCGTTCGGCTTCAGCCCGCGCACGGACGGCGCGCCGCGCTGGCGTGCCGACCTCGTGCGGCTGGCACGGCAGCGGCTGGCCGCGGCCGGTGTGCGCGAGGTCGCGGCCGACGGCCGCTGCACGGTGGAGGACGCCTCAGCGTTCTTCTCGTACCGGCGAGACGGCGTCACCGGGCGCCACGCCGCCGCCGTCTGGCGCCGCTGACGCCGCTGGCGCCGCCGCCGCGGCACGCAACTGCGCCAGTTCCGCCGCCTCGGCGGCGCGTCGCGCCCGGCGCCGCCCCGGCGTGCCCAGGATGTACAGCACGATGGCCAGCGGCAGCAGCCCGTAGAGCAGGAAGGTGAAGACCGCGCCCAGGACGGTGCCTTGGCTGGACAGCGCCTCGGCCACCGCCATCATCAGCACGACATACATCCAGGCGATGGCGACGAGGTACATGTCGTTATGTGGTGTATGATTTCACTAAACGGAATTTCGCGTCATGACGGCGTCAGCGGTCTGGCGTACAACGTGAACCGGTTCACGAACCGCCGACCGCGTCGTCGAAGCGTCGTCGAACGCAGGCGCGGCTGCAGCCGCCGATCCGCGAGGAGACCCGAACTTGAAGCGCAAGCCTACCGCGACCCCGTCCGAGACCCCCGACCCCGCCCAGGCATTCGGGGCTGCCGTCGGGGACATGTGGAAGGCCGTCAGCGGCATCTCGCTGCCGCTGCCGCAGCTCACGCAGATCCAGAGCGACTACGTCAAGAGCGCGACCGACCTGTGGAACCAGTCGCTGCAGCGGCTGCAGGCCGAAGGTGGCGCCGCATCGGCACCGCTGCCCGACCGCCGCTTCGCCGGCAGCGAGTGGGCGGCCAACCCGGCCGCCGCGCTGACCGCGCAGCTGTACCTGCTGAATGCGCGCGCGATGATGCAGATGGCCGAGAGCGTGCAGGCCGACCCCAAGACCAAGGCGCGCATCCGCTTCGCGGTGCAGCAGTGGATCGACGCCGCGAGCCCCAGCAACTACCTCGCGCTCAACCCCGAGGCGCTGAAGAAGGCGCTGGAGACGCAGGGCGAGAGCATCGCCACCGGCATGCAGCACCTGCTGGAGGACCTGCGCAAGGGCCACCTGTCGCAGACCGACGAGAGCGTCTTCGAGGTCGGCCGCAACGTCGCCACGACCGAGGGCCAGGTGGTCTTCGAGAACGAGCTGATCCAGCTCATCGAGTACAAGCCGCTGACGGCCAAGGTGCACGAGCGGCCGATGCTCTTCGTGCCGCCGTGCATCAACAAGTACTACATCCTCGACCTGCAGCCGGACAACTCCGTCATCCGCTACACGGTCGAGCAGGGGCACCGCACCTTCGTCGTGAGCTGGCGCAACCCCGACGAGTCGCTCGAGCACCTGAGCTGGGACGACTACATCGAGCAGGGGCCGATCGCGGCGATCCGCACGGTGCAGGCGATCAGCGGCGCGAAGACGATCAACACGCTGGGCTTCTGCGTCGGCGGCACCATCCTCAGCACCGCGCTGGCGGTGCTGGCGGCGCGCGGCGAGCAGCCGGCGGCGAGCGTGACGCTGCTGACCACGCTGCTGGACTTCCAGGACACCGGCATCCTGGACATCTTCATCGACGAGGCCTCGGTGCAGATGCGCGAGATGACCCTCGGCGAGCAGGCCCCCGGCGGCCCCGGGCTGCTGAAGGGCCAGGAACTGGCCACCACCTTCAGCTTCCTGCGCCCCAACGACCTGGTGTGGAACTACGTCGTCGGCAACTACCTGAAGGGCGAGGCGCCACCGCCCTTCGACCTGCTGTACTGGAACGGCGACAGCACCAACCTGCCGGGCCCGATGTACTGCTGGTACCTGCGCCACATGTACCTGCAGAACGAGCTGAAGATCCCGGGCCGGCTGACGGTGTGCGGCGAGAAGGTGGACCTCGGCGCGATCAAGGCGCCGTTCTTCGTCTACGGCTCGCGCGAGGACCACATCGTGCCCTGGCAGGCGGCCTACCGCTCGATCCCGCTGATCGAGGGCGACAAGCGCTTCGTGATGGGCGCCTCGGGCCACATCGCCGGGGTCATCAACCCGCCCGCCAAGGGAAAGCGCAGCTTCTGGACCAACGACGCGCTGCCGGCCACGCCCGAGCAGTGGCTGGCCGGCGCGACCGAGCACCCCGGCAGCTGGTGGCCCACCTGGAGCGGCTGGCTCAAGCCCCACGGCGGCAAGCTGGTGCCGGCACCCAAGGCGCCGGGCAGCGCGAAGTTCAAGCCCATCGAGCCGGCCCCCGGCCGCTATGTCAAGGCCAAGGCCTGACATGGCGCCCCCGAGCGCGCTGACGCTCGCTACCCCCCGGGGGGGCCAGCGGCTGCGGACCGGCAAAGCCGGATCCGCGCCGCAACTCGCCCGGGCCACGCCGTTCAACTGCAGGAGATCCCCATGACCGACATCGTCATCGTCGCCGCCGCCCGCACTGCCGTCGGCAAGTTCGGCGGCACGCTCGCGAAGACCCCCGCCGCCGAACTGGGCGCCACCGTCATCCGCGCGCTGCTCGAGCGCAGCGGGCTGGCCGGCGAGCAGATCGGCGAGGTGATCCTCGGCCAGGTGCTGCAGGCCGGCACCGGCCAGAACCCGGCGCGCCAGGCGGTCGTCAAGGCCGGTCTGCCGCACGGCGTTCCGGCGATGACCATCAACAAGGTCTGCGGCTCGGGCCTGAAGGCGGTGATGCTGGCCGCGCAGGCCATCCGCGACGGCGACAGCGAGATCGTCATCGCCGGCGGCCAGGAGAGCATGAGCCTGAGCCCGCACGTGCTGATGGGCAGCCGCGACGGCCAGCGCATGGGCGACTGGAAGATGATCGACTCGATGATCGTCGACGGCCTGTGGGACGTCTACAACCAGTACCACATGGGCATCACGGCCGAGAACGTGGCCAAGAAGTACGGCATCACGCGCGAGGCGCAGGACGCGCTGGCGCTGGCCAGCCAGCAGAAGGCCGCCGCCGCGCAGGAGGCCGGCCGCTTCAAGGACGAGATCGTGCCGGTCACGATCCCGCAGAAGAAGGGCGACCCCGTCGTCTTCGCCGCCGACGAGTTCATCAACAAGAAGACCAGCGCCGAGGCGCTGGCCGGCCTGCGCCCGGCCTTCGACAAGGCCGGCAGCGTGACCGCCGGCAATGCCTCGGGCCTCAACGACGGCGCCGCCGGCGTGGTGGTGATGAGCGCGAAGACCGCCGAGCGCCTGGGCCTGAAGCCGCTGGCGCGCATCGCCAGCTACGCCAGCGCGGGCCTGGACCCGGCCTACATGGGCATGGGGCCGGTGCCGGCGGCGCGCCGCGCGCTGGAGCGCGCCGGCTGGAAGCCGGCCGACCTGGACCTGCTCGAGATCAACGAGGCCTTCGCCGCGCAGGCCTGCGCGGTGCACCAGGAGATGGGCTGGGACACGAGCAAGGTCAACGTCAACGGCGGCGCCATCGCCATCGGCCACCCGATCGGCGCCTCGGGCTGCCGCATCCTGGTGACGCTGTTGCACGAGTTGATCAAGCGCGACGCCCGCAAGGGCATCGCCAGCCTGTGCATCGGCGGCGGCATGGGCGTCGCGCTCACCGTCGAACGCTAACTAACCCTGATTGACCCGGCCGCGGGCGCACGACACGCTCGCGGCACCACCTGCACACATCCAAGGAGATTTCGACATGTCCCAGAAGGTTGCCTACGTCACCGGCGGCATGGGCGGCATCGGCACCGCGATCTGCCAGCGCCTGGCCAAGGAAGGCTTCAAGGTCATCGCGGGCTGCGGACCGAGCCGCGACTTCACCAAGTGGCTGGACGAGCAGAAGGCGCTGGGCTACACCTTCTATGCCTCGGTGGGCAATGTCGCCGACTGGGACAGCACCGTGGCCGCCTTCTCCAAGGCGGTGGCCGAGCACGGGCCCATCGACGTGCTGGTCAACAACGCCGGCATCACGCGCGACCGCATGTTCCTGAAGATGACGCCCGAGGACTGGAAGGCGGTCATCGACACCAACCTGAACAGCATGTTCAACGTCACCAAGCAGGTGGTGCCGGGCATGGTGGAGAAGGGCTGGGGCCGCATCATCCAGATCAGCAGCGTCAACGGCGAGAAGGGCCAGGCCGGGCAGACCAACTACTCCGCCGCCAAGGCCGGCATGCACGGCTTCACGATGGCGCTGGCGCAGGAGGTGGCGTCCAAGGGCGTGACGGTCAACACCGTCAGCCCGGGCTACATCGGGACCGACATGGTGCGCGCGATCAAGCCGGAGATCCTGGAGAAGATCGTCGCCACGATCCCGGTCAAGCGCCTGGGCACGCCCGAGGAGATCGGCTCCATCGTTGCCTGGCTGGCGGGCGAGGACTCGGGCTTCACGACCGGCGCGGACTTCTCCTGCAACGGCGGCCTGCACATGGGTTGAGCCGGGCCGCGGGGTCCCCGCCGGGAGCCTAGCGCCCGAGCCGCGGCGGCTCACGATCCGGCGCCTGCACACGGCCCGGGCGCGCCGCGCTCGGGCCGGCTTGTTTGCAGCGGGTACCTCGGGCACCCTCGCGGGGCCGGCTCGGGTCAGGGGCCGGATGCCGGCCCTGCAGCTGCTACATGTGCTTGAAGCGGTGGGCGTAGGTCGACGAGACCTGTAGCTTCTCAGGCCGCTGCTTCAGGCTGAGCACCAGCGAAGTGCCCATCGCGCTGCGGCCGACGCTGCGGATGGCGTGCACGTTGACCACGGTGCCGCGGTGTACCTGCCAGAAGACCTCCGGGTCCAGGCGCGGCAGCAGTTCCTTCAGCGGGGTGCTGATCAGCGCCTCGCTGTCGGCGGTGACGACGGCCACGTACTTGTTGTCGGCACGGAAGTAGCAGACTTCGTCGACCAGCACCAGGCGCAGTTCCCGCCCCTGCTGCACGCTGATCCAGCGCAACGGCGGCGCGGCCTGCGCGCCCAGCCGCTGCGCGTGCGCGATGGCGGCCGCGGGGTCGGCCGGCGGCTGCGCCAGGCGCGATTTCAGCCGCTGCACCGCGCGCACCAGCCGCGGCAGCTCGATGGGCTTGAGCAGGTAGTCCACCGCGCCCTCGTCGAACGCGCGCAGCGCGTAGTGGTCGAAGGCGGTGATGAAGACCACGTGCGCGCGCGGACCCACCAGGCCCGCCAGCTCCAGCCCGTCCAGGCCCGGCATCTGCACGTCCAGGAACAGCAGCTGCGGGCGCTCGGCCTCGAAGGCGCGCAGCGCAGCGTGGCCGTCGTGCACGGTGGCCACGATGCGCAGCTCCGGCCACAGGCGGGCCAGCTCCTCGCGCAGCTCGGCGGCGAGCAGCGGTTCGTCCTCAGCGATCAAGGCGGTCGTCATGGGTTTGCCAGGCGATGTCGATGAGCAGTGTGGCGGCGGGGCCGCCGGGGGCGCCGACCACCTGCAGCAGGGCGTCGCCGCCGTGCACGGCGCGCAGCCGCGCGGCGAGGGCCGGCAGGTCCAGCGTGGCGATCGCGGCGGCGGCCCCGGTGGGCGGGCTGCCGGCCAGCGCCAGGCGCAGCCGCTCGCCCTCGCGATCGCCGGACAGCCGCCACGTGGTGCCGCCGGCGCCGGCCAGCGCGCGCACCAGGTCCAGCAGCAACGAGGGCGCGAAGGCGCCCGCGGCCGCCTGCGCCGACACCTCCAGGTCCAGCCGGGGCGCCTGCAGCGCCGGCAGCCCGGCCACGCGCGCATAGGACGCCACCAGCGCCAGCTCGCGCGCCAGCGACGAGCCGGTGGCGTCGCTGCGCGGCAGCATCGCGCGCAGCAGCGCGATCAGTTCGGCCAGCAGCGCATCGGCCGTGTCGTCGTCGCGCGCCAGCAGCGCGCGCACCCGGCCCAGCGCGTCGAACAGCAGCTGAGGCTCCACGCGCGCCTGCAGCGCCAGCAGCCGCGCCGCCTCCAGTGCCTGCGCAAGCTGCGCCTCGCGCGCCTCGGCGTCCAGACGCTGCGCCTCGGCCTGGCCGGCGGCGCGCCAGCGCGCATAGCCGGCCACGCCCACGCCCAGCAGCGTGCCTATGCCTACCGCCAGCCAGAGGTCGTCGACCACCGTCCAGCCCGGCGCGCTGCCCAGCAGCGGCATCAGCGCCGGGCCGATCAGCCACACGCCGCCGGTCACCACGGCCAGCACCGCCAGCGCGTAGGCCCGGCGCGGGGCCGCACCGCGGTCCACCGCCGCGTCGGCCAGCCGAACCGCCAGCACGATGGGCAGGCCGAACTGCAGCACGTTGTAGACGAGGGGCGCGCTCCAGTCCTCGCCGACCAGCGCCCCCGGCTGCAGCGGCCCGCCCATATAGACCAGGCAGACCAGCCCCAGCAGCAGGCCGAGCGCGGTGTCGCGCCAGGACCAGCCGCGCAGCACCGTGGCGACGGTGGCCACCCGCCCGTTCATGCCGCGCCCCCACCCGCGCCGCCGCCCGCGTGCTGGCCGGGGTCGCCGCGCGGCCCGCCGTCCAGCGCCTCGCCGGACGTCGCGTCCGCAGCGTCGGGCAGCGCGACCTCGGCGACCGCGCCGCGCGGCTCGTTCAGGCGCAGCGTCAGCGACGCGGCGTCGCCGTACATCGCCTTCAGGCGCGATCGCAGGTTGGCCAGTCCGGTGCCGTGACCCAGGCCGTCGCCCATGCCGCGGCCGGTGTCGGCCACCGTCAGCGTCAGCCGGCCGCCGCCGCTGCGCGCGCGCAGCTCGATGCGGCCGCCCTCGGCCAGCGGCGCCAGGCCATGCTTGATGGCATTCTCGGCCAGGGTCAGCAGCACCATCGTGGGCACCTCGCGCCCGGCCAGCGCCGGCGGCAGGTCCGTCGCGACCTGCAGCCGCGGGCCCATGCGCACCTGGTGCACGGCCAGGAAGGCGCGCACCAGCTCGGCCTCGCGCGCCAGCGTGCTGCGCTGCGTGCGCAACTGCGGCAGCGCTTCCTGGAAGTAGCGCATCAGCGCGTCGAGCAGCGCGCCGGCGGCGGCGCGGTCGGTGCGCAGCAGCCGGCGCACGTTGGCCAGCGAGTTGAACAGGAAGTGCGGCTCGGTCTGCGCCTGCAGCAGTGCCAGCCGCGCCTGCACCAGTTCCCGGTCCAGCTCCAGACGGCGCATCCCGGCGGCATGCAGGTCCTCGCGGCTGCGCCGCTGGCGGTCGCCGAACTCGTGGACCGCGACGAACAGCGAGGACAGGATCGCATGCGGCACCAGCAGGTAGGGCAGCATCGACCAGCCCCAGGACGCGCCGATGCCGTGCAACCGCAGCAGCGCCGCCTGCATGGCGCCGGCGCACAGCGTGGCAATGGCCACCACGCCCGCCAGCCGCCAGTGTCGCGCCGCCGCCGGCAGCCGGTGGTGCCCTATCGCGACGGCGATCAGCATGGTCAGGAAGATCGCGTAGTGGTAGTGCCAGGCGCCCAGGAAGGCCCAGCCGACCGGGATCGGCTTCGCCGGGTCCGGGTCGAGGATCACCTTGATCGCATGCAGTGACGCCCACGCCGTGGCCAGCACCGCCGCCCAGGTGGCGACCCGGACGGCGCCGGCCCAGAAGCCGTAGGGGGGGCGGACGGCGATCATGGCCGGCGATGATGCCGCGGCGCGCCCGCTTGGGCGAGGCCGGGCCGACGAAGCCGCCCGGCCGCCGACGAAATGTCCGCGCCGGCCGACGGGTTGCGGCCCGTGCCGGGGCCTTATCCGCCGCCTACGAAGAGCTTGATCACCGACTTCGCCGCGAAGCCGACGAGCCCGAATCCCAGCGCCAGGAACAGCACGAAGGTGCCGAAGCGCCCGGCCTTCGATTCGCGCGCCAGCTGCCAGATGATGAACACCATGTACAGCATGAACGCGCCGACCCCGAAGGTCAGCCCGAACCAGGCGATCTGCTCCTCGGTGTAGCCGAACATCAGGCGCTCCGCGGCGCGGGCTCGGCGGCCTCGGGCTCCACCAGGTCGCGGTAGGCATGCCAGCTGGCATGCGCCAGCCAGGGCACGACGACCACCAGGCCCAGCAGCAGCAGCGCCATGCCGGCCAGCGTCAGCAGCAGGATCAGCGTGGCCCACAGCGCCATCGGCAGCGGGTTCAGCAGGGTGGCGCGCACGCTGGTCAGCACCGCCTCGAGCACCGGGCTCGGGCGGTCCAGCAGCACCGGGATGGCGGCCACCGTGGAGGCGAAGATCGGTGCGGCCAGCGCGCTGCCCAGCACCAGCCAGATCTCGAACAGGTAGGCCTCGCCGCCCGCGATGACCACGCGCATGAAGTCCGCCGGTGTCTGCACGGGCGCCGGCGCGAAGCCGGTGATCAGCGAGGCCGAGGTCAGCACCCAGCCGGTGCCCGCCAATGCCAGCAGCACGCCGAAGCGCACCATGCGCCCGTCGCGCGGCCGCCAGGCGGCCAGTGCCGTGCGCAGGCCCTCGGCGCCGGACAGCGCCCCGCGCTCGAGCCGCCGGCTCACCGCATACAGCCCGGTCGCGACGACCGGCGCGACGAGCAGGAAGCCGCTGAACGCGCCGGCCAGCAGCCAGAAGCGGTCGCGCGCCCACCACAGCAGCAGCGCGCCGAAGGCGGCCGCGGCCAGGCCGTGCAGCAGCCCGGGCAGCGGGCAGCGCAGCAGGTCGCGGCCGCCGCGCAACAGCCACTGCAGCGGCTGCAGCGGCGGCACCTGGCGCACGTCCAGGCTGGGCAGCGGGCCGGCGTGCGCGGGCGGGGTCGGCGGGGGCGTGGTCTTCATCGTCGGCGGGCAGTGTAGGCAGCGGCGCGCCGCCCCGGCTTGACCGCGGTCAGGTCGCCGGCCCGGCGGCCAGCGCGCGCGCCGCGGCGTCGAGCGTCGCGTCGTCGGCGTCCGGCAGCGCGAGCACCTGCGCTCGACCGAACTGCGCGAAGTGGCGCGCCATCGAGCGCTGGTAGACCGGGTCGTAGTGCTGCTCGAGCAGTTCGGTCACCACGAGCGCGTTGTCGCCCGCGCGGGCGAGCTGCTGCCAGCGTTCGACGACCTGGGCACCGCGCAGTTCGCGCAGCGCGGCCAGGCGCGCGCAGAAGGCCTCGGTGTCGGCGACGAAGTGCGCATAGTCGCGCAGCAGGAACTGCACACGCGCGGCCAGCGGCACCCGCAGTTCGGTGCAGGGCGCGGCGCGCAGGCGCTCGAGCAGCGGCTCGGGCACGCGCAGGCGGCCGATGAGCCGGCTCTCGCCCTCGGTGTAGACCGGCCGCGACGGGTCCAGCCCGTGCAGCGCGCGCCACAGCGCCGTCTCGAAGGCCTTCTGCGAAGGCTGCGGCCGGCCGGGCTCGGGCCCCAGCACCGAGCCGCGGTGCGCGGCCAGCGCCTCCAGGTCCAGCACCTGCGCGCCGGCGCGCGCCAGCGCATGCAGCAGCCGCGTCTTGGCCGAGCC
>CAZUPH010000123.1:0-12741 GCA_964621995.1 uncultured Rubrivivax sp.
CCACCCACCGCGGCGCGGCGGCGCGCATGGCGGCGGCGATCCTGGCGCGCGTGCCGGCGCGGCGCTGAGCGCGCCGCCGACGCCGCGCTCAGCGCGGTGGCTCGGCGCGCGGCAGGCCCGCCAGCATCTCGTCCAGCAGGGCCGGCAGGCGCTCGAAGGTCTCTTCCTTGGCCAGCAGGCAGACCTGGCCGACGACCTCGGCGCCGGAGCGCAGGTCGTCCGACAGGTAGCCCGAGCTGACGATCACCGGCAGGCCCGGCCGCAGGCGGCGCGCCTCGGTGGCGACCTGCAGGCCGTCGAGCTGCGGCATGTTGAAGTCGGTCACGACGACGTCGTAGGCCGCCGGCGCGGCGGCCAGCGCGCGCAGCGCGGCGCGCGGGCTGGTGTAGGCGCTGACGCGGAAGCCCGCGCGCTGCAGCAGCGCCTCGACGGTGGCGACCATGACCTCGTCGTCGTCGATCACCATCACGTGCTGGCCGCGGCTGCCCCCGGTCGCCGGCATCGCCACGTCCAGCGGCACCGGGCCGCTGTCCGGCGGCTCGGTCAGCGGCAGCAGCAGGTGAAAGCGCGTGCCGCGGCCGGGGCTGCTCTCCACCGCCAGCACGCCGCGGTGCTCGGCGACGATGCCGTGCGCGACCGCCAGGCCGAGCCCGGTGCCCATGCCCTGGGCCTTGGTCGTGAAGAAGGGCTCGAAGATGCGCTCCAGCGTCGCGGCGTCCATGCCGCAGCCGTCGTCGCTGACCGTCACGCGCACGTGACGGCCGCCGCGCCAGGGGCCGCAGCCGGGCACCAGGCCGGGCGGCTCGTCGCCGTCCCAGGTGTCCAGCGTGATGCCGATGCGGCCGCTGCTGCCCCGCAGCGCATGCCAGGCGTTGGTGCACAGGTTCATCAGCACCTGCTCGACCTGCGTGGCGTCGGCCAGCACGTGCAGCGGCTCGTCGCTGAGCAGCACGCGCAGCTGCACGGTGGCCGGCAGCGTGCTGCGCAGCAGCGCCGCGCACTCCTCGACCAGCGGCGCCATCGGCTGGCGGCGCAGCTGCTGCGGCTGGCGGCGGCTGAAGGCCATGATCTGGCGCACCAGGTCGCGCGCGCGGCGGCCGGCACGGTCGATCTGCACCAGCCTCGGCAGCACCGGGTGGTCGGGTGCCAGCTCCTCGCGCGCCAGCACGGCATTGCCGAGGATGGCGCCGAGCACGTTGTTGAAGTCGTGCGCGATGCCGCCGGCCAGCGTGCCGACGGCCTCCATCTTCTGCGCGTTGCGCAGCTGCTGCTCGAGCACCCGGCGTGCCTGCTCGGCGCGCACGCGCTCGCTGATCTCGCGGAAGACGAGCACCGCGCCGAGCAGCCGGCCCTGGCTGTCGATGATGGGACCGGCGGCGTCGTCGATCGGGCGCTCGGTGCCGTCGCGCGCGACGAGCAGGGTCTGCCCGACCAGACCGACGATGCGACGCTCGTCGAGCGCGCGGCGCAGCGGGTCGGCGGCCGGCGTACGCGCCTGCGCGTCCAGCAGCACCACGACCTCATCGGCTGCGCGGCCGCGGACGTCGGCCTCGGCACAGCCGCACAGCTGCTCGGCGATCGGGTTCATGAAGACGACGCGGCACTTCGCGTCGGTGGCCACGACGGCGTCGCCGATGCTGCGCAGCACCACGTGCAGCCACTCGCTCTGCTCGCGCAGCGCGGACTCGGCGGCGCGCCGGCGCGCCACCTCGCGCGACAGCGCCTCGATGCGTTCGTTCAGCGCGATGAAGCGCCCGCCGGCCGCCGCCTGCGGCTGCAGGCGCAGCAGCAGCGCGGGCTGCGCGCCGGCGGCGCCGGGCACGCGCGCGATCTCGCAGCGCATCGTCGCGGCCGCGGCGTCCGCGCCGCGCAGCGGCAGCCGCGCCGGGCTGAACTGAGCGCTGCGTGCGCCCTGGCGCAGCAGCGCTTCCAGTGCGCCGGGCGCCGCATCGGCGCACAGCGCCGCCAGCGGCGTGCCAGGTGCCGGCGGCGCCGCCCAGCCCAGCAGGCGCAGCGCGGCGCGGTTGACGGCCTGCAGCCGGCCCTGCAGGTCCAGCAGCAGCAAGGGTTCGGGCAGCACGTCCATCAGCGCGTCGTGCCTGGGCAACGGGGCGGTCATCGGGCTGCGGTCCGGGCGGTTGCGCAGGCTCAGGCGCGGAAGTATTCGCGGCCGTCGACGGCCTGGGCCTCGGGCGTGGATTGCAGGTGCACGACGACGCGGCAGCCCGGGGCGCCGCGGGCGATGGTCTGCTCGAGCACGACCTTGGCCTGGCCGAGGTTCTCCGCCGCGATGACGCCGAAGACGTTGGACGTCATCATGCACAGCGAGGGCCGGCCGACGACCTTGTCGCCGAAGGGGCAGCGCCGGTTGACGAAGACGATGCGCTCGTCGTCCTGGTGCTCGACGCGGAAGTCGCCCTGGATGCGGCGCTTGAGGTCCACCAGCACCGCGGCGACCTCGGGCCGCGACAGTTCGTCGCGGCCGAGCGCGCGCCGGTAGTCGGCGCCGATCTGCTCGCCGATGCGCTGCCCGACGACGCTCAGGAAGCCGGCCGCCTCGTCCAGGCCGACGACGTCCTGCAGCGTGCCGGAGAGCTCGCGCAGCAGTGTGCGCAGGAAGAGGTCGCGCTCCAGCGGCAGGTCCGCCCGGGCGATGTCGGCCGCGGCGTCGGTGTCCGGTGGCGTGGGTTGGCTGGCAGCAGTCATGGCGACACTCCGCAGGCCCGGACACCCGGGAGCCCTAGCGTAACGCAGCCCGAGCCGCGCCACGCACGACCCCGGCTGCAACTCGCTCAGGGCGCGAGCAGCCGGTTGACCCGCTCCACGTCCGCGGGGCTGAGCTGGCCCGAGGCCTGGCGCAGGCGCAGGAAGCCGATCAGCACGTCGTAGCGCGCACGCGCCAGGTCGCGCTGGGTCTGGAAGAGCTGGGTCTGCGCGTTGAGCACGTCCAGGTTGACGCGCACGCCGACGCGGTAGCCCAGCTGCGTGGCCTCCAGCGCCAGCTTGGACGAGGCCTCGGCCGCCTCCAGCGCGCTGACCTGGGAGGAGCCGGACAGCACGCCGAAATAGGCCACGCGCGTGCCCTGCGCGACGGCACGGCGCGCCGCCTCGAGCTCGTTGCGCGAGCGCGCCTCCAGCGCCAGCGTCTCCTTGATGCGGTTCTGCGTCGCGCCGCCGGTGTACAGCGGCCAGCTCAGCTGCACGCCGATGCTGGCGCGCGTGGTGCTGCCGTTCGGCTGCAGCCGGCTGTTGCGCAGGTCCGAGGCCCCGACGCTCGCCACCGCGTCGACGGTGGGCAGCTCGGCGGCGCGCGCCTTCTCGGTCTCGAGCTGCGCGACCTCCAGGCCCACGCGCGCGCGGCGGATGGTCGGGTGCTGCTGGTCGGCCGCGGTGACCCATTCCTCGGGGTTGGCCGGCTGCGGCGTGGGCAGCACCACCGGCACCAGCAGCGGCCGCGGCGCGACCTCGCTGCGGCCGACCAGCTGGTCCAGCGCGATGCGCTTGGTGCGCAGGTCGTTCTCGGCGGCGAGCTCGCGGAAGGTGGCCAGGTCGAAGCGCGCCTGCGCCTCGCGGGTGTCGGTGATCGTCGCGGTGCCGACCTCGAAGTTGCGCCGCGCCGAGGCCAGCTGCTCGGTGATCGCGGTCTTGTCGGCGCGTGTCGTGGTCAGCGTGTCCTGCGCCGCGAGCACGTCGAAGTAGGCCTGTGCCACGCGCAGGATCAGCTCCTGCTCGGCGGCCTCGAGCTCGGCCTGCGCGCTGACGAGCGTACGCTGCGACTGTTCCACGGTGACCGCATTGGCGCGGTTGAACAGCGGGTAGCGGCCGGACAGCTGGGCCTGCGCCGAGGCGCTGGTGTCGGCCGAGAAGCGCGGCGGGTCCAGCCGGTCGCCGGAGGCACCGGCGGTCACCGCTGCGGAGGGCCGCTGCAGCGCCAGGGCCTGCGCGGCACGGTACTGCGCGCTGTCGGCGTTGGCCTTGGCCGCCAGGTAGGTGGCGTCGTACTGGCGCGCCGCCTCGTACAGCGACTTCAGGTCCTGCGCCGAGGCCAGGCCGGGCAGCGCCAGCGAGACGGCCAGCGCCAGCCCGCCCAGCCCCGAGCGCCAGCCGGTGGTCGGGCCGGCCATCGGCGCGGGCAGCGGTCGGCGGGGCAGGCGGGGCAGTTGCACGGGCATGGGGGGTCCTCGGTGTTCGACGGTGTCGTTCTGTTCGGGGCGGTCCGGCGGGTCGTCTCGCGGGGCGGGGTGGGGTCAGTAGCGCGGCACGGCCGGGTCGACCAGCGCCGACCAGGCGTCGACGCCGCCGGCGAGGTTGTACACGCGCGGGTAGCCCTGGCGCATCAGGAATGCGACGACCTGCGCGCTGCGTGCGCCGTGATGGCAGATACAGACGACGGACTGCGAGCGGTCGATCTCGCCCAGCCGCGCCGGCACCTCGTGCATCGGGATCGCCAGCGTGGCCACGCCGGGCAGGGCCAGCGGCGCGAGCGCGGTTTCCCAGGGCTCGCGCACGTCCAGCAGCAGCGTCGCCGGGTCGGCGGCGGCGTGGTCGCGCAGGCGCTGGACGTGCAGTTCGTGCATGGGCGTGGCGGGCGGGCCGGGGCGACTCAGAAGCGGAAGCGCCCGGGCTCCGGAAAGCCCGCCAGCCGCGGCGCGACGGTGTCGAAGAGGTCGGTCTCCGACCAGGCCGCCTCGCCCGCGCGGCGCACCAGGCGCGCGTGCATCACCGGCTCGTCGCCGACGATGGCCGCCAGGCGGCCGCCGACCTTCAGCTGCGCCAGCAGCTCGCGCGGCACCTCGGCCACCGAGCCGGACAGCACGATGACGTCGAACGGCGCCTCGCCGGGCAGGCCGCGCGCGCCCTCGGCCGGCGTCACCTCGTGCACGGTGACGTTGGCCACGCCGGCGGCGGCCAGGCTGGCGCGCGCGCGTGCGGCCAGCTCGGGCACGCACTCGAGGGTGTGCACGCGCATCGCGCGGTGGCCCAGCAGCGCGGCCATGAAGCCCGAGCCGGTGCCGACCTCCAGCACCTTCTCGTGGCGCTGCACCTGCAGCTCCTGCAGCAGCCGCGCCTCGACCTTGGGCTCCAGCATCTGCGGGCCGTCGGGCCGGCCGGGCAGCAGCGGCACCTGGGTATCCACGAAGGCCAGCGAGCGCAGCGCCGGCGGCACGAAGTCCTCGCGGCGCACGGCGGCCAGCAGCGACAGCACGGCCGGATCCAGCACCTCCCAGGGGCGGATCTGCTGTTCGATCATGTTGAAGCGGGCAAGCTCGGTATTCATCGGCAATATACCCATACAGGTATCATAGATCATCCCGTCCGGATTCTAGGCGCTGGCCCTGGCGTGGCGCTGACCCGGGGGCGGGGAGCCGGCGCTCAGCCGCGCCGCTCCAGGCCGCGCAGCACGAGGTCCAGGTGCGTGGCGAGCAGCTGCTCCGGCGCGATCTCCATGTTGCCGTGCACCGGGCAGGCGCCGAAGGAGTGGCGGTGCACGGCCATGAAGATCAGCGGCGCCATCAGCATCGTGGACACCTCGTGCGCCGGCATCGGGCGGAATTCGCCGCGCGCGATGCCGCGCTCGACCACGCTGCAGAACAGCCGGTCGGCCGGCAGGATGACCTCGTCGGTGTAGAACTGCGCCAGCTCGGGGAAGTTGCGCACCTCGGCCAGCACGATCTTGTGGATGCCCGCCGCCGGCGCGTTGCCGATGCGCTGCCACCAGGTGTGCATCAGCCTCGCCAGCAGCTCCGAGGTGCTGCCGTCGAACTGGCCGACCAGCTCCTGCCCCTCGGCGATCAGGCTGGACAGGTTGTGCCGCACGACCGCCTTGAACAGCTCTTCCTTGCTCGGGTAGTACAGGTACAGCGTGCCCTTGGACACGCCGGCGCGGCGCGCCACCTCGTCGGTGCGCGCGGCGGCGAAGCCCTTCTCGCAGAAGAGGTCCAGCGCGGCTTCCAGCAGTTCCTGGGGCCGCGCCTGCTTGCGGCGCTGTCGAGGCGTGGTCTCGGCGGGGGGGAGGGTTTCGGGCATGGCCTACTGACTGACCGGTCAGTAATGTAGCCGGCGAGTCCCGCCGGGGTCAAACCGCGGGCCGATCGCCCTGCGTGCGGGCCGGATGCCGTCGGATGTCACGCGGGACCGCGCCGCGGGTGGCCGCCGCGGCGCCGCGGGGCGGGCGCGGCCGGGCCGCCGTCTATGATCCGCGGCTTTGCGCGGAGCCCCGTTCCTTGGACCCGATCCTGCTGCTCAAGGCCGCCCTGATGGGCGTGGTGGAAGGGCTCACCGAATTCCTGCCGATCTCGTCCACCGGGCACCTGATCCTGGCCGGGTCGCTGCTGAACTTCACCGGCGACAACGTCAAGGTCTTCGAGGTCGCGATCCAGTCCGGCGCGATGCTCTCGGTGATCTGGGAGTACCGCGTGCGGCTGGCCGGCACGGTGCGGGGCATCACCCACGACCCGGTGGCGCAGCGCTTCGCGCTCAACGTGCTGGTGGCCTTCCTGCCGGCCGCGTTCTTCGGGCTGCTGCTCGGCGGCTGGGTCAAGCAGCACCTGTTCCACCCGGTGCCGGTGGCCGTGGCGCTGGTCGTCGGCGGGCTGCTGATCCTGGCCATCGAGGCCCGCCACAAGCGCCTGTACGGCGCGCGCGACCTCGAGGGCCAGCGCCATGCCCGCGTCGAGACCGTCGACGACATGACCGCGGCCGACGCGCTGAAGGTCGGGCTGCTGCAGTGCCTGGCGCTGATCCCGGGCACCAGCCGCTCCGGCGCAACGATCATGGGTGCGCTGGTGCTGGGCTTCTCGCGCAAGGCGGCCACCGAGTTCAGCTTCTTCCTCGGCATCCCGACGCTGATGGGCGCCGGCGCGTATTCGGTGTGGAAGTACCGCGACCTGCTGTCCTGGGCCGACCTGCCGATGTTCGCGGTGGGCACCGTGGTCTCGTTCTTCGCCGCGCTGCTGTGCATCCGCTGGCTGATCCGCTACGTCTCCACGCACGACTTCGTGCCCTTCGCGTGGTACCGCATCGTCTTCGGCGGGCTGGTGCTGCTGACGGCCTACACCGGCTGGGTGCAATGGTCGGCCTGAAGCGTGGCGGTCAGCCCGGCCGCCTGACGAAGACGAGGTCCCACACGCCGTGCCCGAGGCGCTGGCCGCGCGCCTCGAACTTGGTCAGCGGGCGCGTCGCCGGGCGCGGCGCATAGCCCGCGGCGGTATTGGCCAGCAGCGGCTCGGCGCCCAGCACGGCCAGCATCTGCTCGGCGTAGGGCTGCCAGTCGGTGGCGCAGTGCAGCCGCCCGCCGGGCGCCAGGCGCGAGGCCAGCAGGGCCACCAGCGCCGGCTGGATGAGCCGCCGCTTGTGGTGGCGCTTCTTGTGCCAGGGGTCCGGGAACCAGACATGCACGCCGGCCAGCGAGGTCGGCGCCACCATGTGCTGCAGCACCTCCACCGCGTCGTGCTGCACGATGCGCACATTGCCCAGCCCGCGCTCGCCGAGCTGCCGCAGCAGCGCACCGACGCCGGGCGGGTGCACCTCCACGCCGATGAAGTCGGTGGCCGGCATGGCGGCGGCGACCTGCGCGGTGGCGTCGCCCATGCCGAAGCCGATCTCCAGCACGCGCGGCGCGCTGCGGCCGAAGACGGCGTCCCAGTCCGGGGGCTCGGGTGCGAAGGGCTGCACGAAGCGCGGGCCCAGTTCGGCCAGCGCGCGCTGCTGCCCCGGGCCCATGCGGCCGGCGCGCACGACGAAGCTGCGGATGGGGGCGCGGCGGCCGCCGGCGCCGTCGTCGGCGGGGGTGGGCAGATCAGGCATGGGGCCGCGATGGTAGCGGCGTTGCGGCCCGCAGGCCGGGCGCTAGAATCCGTCACAGCGCGGGCGTAGTTCAATGGCAGAACGGCAGCTTCCCAAGCGTGCGACCTGAGAGTCGCCCAGTCAGCTGTGACTGGCCACACTGCTTCGAAGTGTGGGTGAGACAGCCCTCTAGCGTGGCCCTGAGGGGTCACAGGGTCAGGTGAAAGCCTGACCGAAGACGGCCGAAAGGCCGAAAGCCTCGGGAAACTGGGGTTGGGTTGTTTACGCGGCGTAAGCCGTGTGATGAGTTGTTGCTCAGGCGCAAGCCTGCATGCAACCGGGCGTTCAGCCGCCCGTAGCCTAGGTGCAGTGCGGGGTTGGTAACGACCCAGTGCCGAGCGCACCGACAACGTAGCCGCCCCTCGCGGGTGCGCGGCAACCGTGAGGTTCGCCGTGTGATTCTGGAAGTCGAGATCCGGATGAGGCGCCAGGCTGGGTCAAAGGACCAACGTAAGTGAACCACTGGTAAATGCCGTCAAGCTTGACGAGCCAAATCGACTGACAGGCTCTGACCAAAACGGTACGTGATCGGTTGTCTCCCTGCTTGGTGGGGACACGCTGACAAGACGATCACCGGCAGAAAGGTGGGGTCCTCCTGACTCGTGCTCGTTGCACGGAACAGGGTAAGCCCGAAGCAGAGTCGCGCCGCGAGGTGCGACCAGTCTGGTTGTAAAATCAGGTGCATCTGTTGCGGGTAGAGGATCGCGGAGAAAGCGAACGCCGGGCTGTAATGGCTCGGATAGGGGATGCAACGATTGCCCCGGCTCGAAAGAGCGCTGACTTCCGCGTGGTGGCCTGTCGCGAGACAGGCTTGCTTCAACCCATCCCGGAGGGGACATGCCCTTCGGGGCAGAAGTCCATCCTTCGGGACCGGGCGGGCGTAGTTCAATGGCAGAACTTCTGCTTCCCAAGCAGATAGCGTGGGTTCGATTCCCATCGCCCGCTCCACGTCAACGGAGGTTGATATGGACGCATGCAGTTGCGATGTTGCCTCCACCAACTGGACGCACTGGCACGACATACCGTGGCAGGACGCGCATCAGGTGGTCGGGAGGCTGCAGGCAAGAATCGCGAAAGCAGCAAAGGCAGGCGAGTGGCGCAAGGTCACGCGCTTGCAGAGACTCCTCACCCGCTCCATCAGCGCGAAAGCGCTGGCGGTCAAACGGGTAACCGAGAACCAGGGTCGCAAGACCCCGGGGATCGACCGGCAGACATGGAGTACTCCGGACGATAAGTGGCAGGCGGTCGGCACCTTGCACCGCAAGGGATACAAGCCGAAGCCGATGAGACGGGTCTACATCCCGAAAGCAAATGGCGACCGACGCCCCCTGGGCATCCCGACCATGCGCGACCGGGCCATGCAAGCGCTGCACCTGTTGGCGCTCGATCCGACAGCCGAGACGACCGGCGACACTCACTCCTACGGTTTCCGCCGTGGGCGCTCGACGGCAGACGCCATCGAACAGGTGCGCAATGCGCTTGGGCGAAGGCACTCGCCGAAATGGGTGCTGGAGGGAGACATCAAAGGGTGTTTCGACAACATCAGTCACGAGTGGCTGCTCGCCCACGTCCCCATGGACAAAGGCGTGCTGCGAAAGTGGCTGAAGGCCGGGTACTTCGAGGGTAATAGCCTCTTCCCGACAGAGAGCGGGACACCGCAGGGCGGGATCATCTCGCCCGTCTTAGCGAACTTGGCACTGGACGGTCTGCAAAGCAAGCTGGCGGGACTCTTCCGCACGGTGCGCGATGCCAGGGCGGCCAAGGTCAACTTCGTGCGCTACGCCGATGACTTCATCATCACCAGCAGTTCGCGAGAACTGCTGGAAGAGAAGATCAAGCCGCTCGTGCAGGAGTTCATGCGCGAGCGCGGGCTCGAACTTTCAGAGAAGAAGACGTTGATCACGCACGTGGACGACGGCTTCGACTTTCTGGGATGGACGGCACGCTGGCAAGGCGGCATGCTGTTGACGAAACCAGCCAGGACGAACGTCAAGAACTTCCTGGAGAAGATTCGCGGGACGCTGCGGCAGATGCGCACAGCCCGACAGGACGACGTGATCGACAAGCTCAACCCGGTCATACGGGGCTGGGCCAACTATCACCGAAGCCAGATGGCGACGCGCACGTTCGCGAAGACCGACCACTTGATCTGGCAGGCGCTGTGGCGCTGGGCTCGCCGCCGTCACCCCAACAAAGGGGAGCGGTGGATCAAGGCCCGGTATTTCCGGCGCATCGCAGGTCGCGATTGGCGGTTCGCGGAGAAGGAGAAGGCGCTGTTGACGCTGACGAGCTTCCACAAGAAGCCTCACTTAAAGATCGACGGCAGCCGAAACCCGTACAGCCCGGAAGACGAGGACTACTTCGACGCGCGCCTGGCGCGCAAGATGGAGTCGGACTTGAAAGGGCGCCGGAAGCTGGCGTGGTTGTGGTACTGGCAGGAAGGACTGTGTCCGTGCTGCAACCAGAAGATCACGAAGGAGACGGGGTGGCACATCCACCACGTCATCAAGCGGTCCAACGGCGGGTCGGAACAGATGAGCAACCTCCAACTGCTCCATCCGAACTGCCATCGGCAACACCACGCCACCGAGTGAGTCAGGGGCACGACCGAAGGCCCCGAAGACTTTGCAGCGGTTGCCCATGCCGGAGACGGTGGGCGACTATCGGGCTGCTTGAGCCGGATGCGGGGAGACCCGCCCGTCCGGTTCTTAGGGGAGGGTAGCGCCGCGAGGCGCTACCCTTACCCGACTTCATACGAGGGTTCGATTCCCTTCGCCCGCTCCACCTTTGTCGAGCACGCGCCACCCGCCGGCGCGGTCGACTCGCTGAACGAAAGGACCCCGCCGCGGGTCCTTTCTTTCTTCCGGCCGCGGGCGTGCTTGTCCTCGCGCACGATTGGGGCATCATCGGCGGCATGACCACCTCCGGCCCCGCCCTGCGCGTGCTCGTGATCGGCGCCGCTCCCGCGCTGGCCGGCGCGCTGCAGGCCTCGGGCTGGCAGGTCGACGAGGCTGCCGACCCCCGGGCCGTTCGCGGCCACGACGCGCTGCTCTTCGTGGCCGCCGACCACGACGCGCTGGCCGCGCTGCGCGAGTTGCCCGCGCTGCCGCAGGCCGCCCGCGACCACGCCGTCGTGGTGGCCAGCGCCGTTGCCGACGACACGCTGGAAGCCGAGTTGCTGCGCCTGGGCGTGGAGGCCGTGGCCGTCGATGCCGACACCGCGGGGCTCGTGCGCACGCTGCGCCATGCCGTGGTGCGCAAGCGGGTCGAGTGCTCCGCGCGCACTGCCTATGCCACCGACCTGGCGACCGGCCTGCCGCACCAGCAGCAGCTGCTGGAGCACATGACGCAGCTGATCGCGCTGCGCGAGCGCGAGCCGGCGGCCATGGTGCTGCTGGTGCTGCGCGTGGAAGGCTTCGCGCAGGCCGCGGCGCGGCTGGGCGGCGAGGCGGCCAACATCCTGCGCCGCAAGGTGGCGGTGCGGCTGCGCGGCAAGCTGCGCGCCAGCGACGTGGTCGCGGCGATCGGGCCCGACGCCTTCGGCGTGCTGCTCGGCCACCTGGAGGCGGCAGCCGACGGGGAGCGTGTCGCGGCCAAGCTGGTGCGCGCGCTGCAGCAGCCGCTGCAGGTGGCCGGCCAGCCCTGCCTGGTGGGCGCCGCGGTCGGCCTGGCGCTGTTTCCGGACCACGGCAAGGACGCGGCAGCGCTGCTGCAGCGCGCTAGTACACGGGCCGGGGCACAGGCCGGGGTGCAGGCCGCCGGGGGCGATGCGGCTCCCGCGCGCCTCGCGCGCGGCGGGGCAGCCAACGACGACGCCTGAGTCCCGCCTGGCGGCCGTCGCTCAGCCGCCCTCGAACAGCCCGGCGTGCAGCTGCCGCAGTTCGCGCTTGAGCAGCTTGCCGCTGGGGTTCTTGGGCAGCGCCTCGGCGAAGACCACGCGCTTGGGCGCCTTGAACGGCGCCAGCTGCGCGGCGCAGTGCGCCAGCAGCTCGACCTCGGTCGGCGCGCTGCCCGCCTTGGGCACGACGACGGCGACCACGGCCTCGATCCAGCGCGGGTGCGGCAGACCCAGCACCGCGACCTCGCTCACGGCGGGATGGCGGTAGATCGCCTCCTCGACCTCGCGGCTGGCGACGTTCTCGCCGCCGGTCTTGATCATGTCCTTCTTGCGGTCGACGACCGTGATGTAGCCCTCGTCGTCGATCGTCGCGAGGTCGCCGCTGTGGAACCAGCCGCCGGCGAAGGCCGCGGCGGTGCGCTCGTCGTCGTGGAAGTAGCCGCTCATCACCTGCGGGCTGCGGTGCACGATCTCGCCGACCTCGCCGGGCCGCACGTCGTGCATCGCGTCGTCGACGACGCGGGTCTCGACGTTGAGCACCGCGCGGCCGCAGGAGCCGGGCTTGCGCAGCTGGTCCTCGGGGCCGAGCATGGTCGCCAGCGGCGCGATCTCGGTCTGCCCGTACAGGTTCCACAGCCGCAGCGCGGGCAGCCGCTCGAGGATCTCGCGCATCACCGCCACCGGCATGATGGAGGCGCCGTAGTAGCCCTTCTTCAGGCTCGTCAGGTCGCTCGTGTCGAACAGCGGCGAGCGCAGCAGCGCGATCCACACCGTGGGCGGCGCGAAGAAGCTGCTGATGCGGTGGCGCTCGATCAGCGGCAGCAGGTTCTCCGGCGTCGGCTTCGCGGTGATCACGTTGCTGGCGCCGACGTAGACGGACGGGCCGAAGAAGACGTCGAGCTGCGCGCAGTGGTACAGCGGCAGCGCGTGCAGGGCGAGGTCGCCGTGCTCGATCTGCGCGTCGACGATGCAGCTCACGTACTGCCACAGCACGGCGTCGTGCGTGAGCGTCGCGCCCTTGGGCAGCGACTCGGTGCCGCTGGTGTAGACGATCTGCG
>CAZUPH010000124.1:0-3677 GCA_964621995.1 uncultured Rubrivivax sp.
GCGTGGACTGCCTGGCGCTGGCCGGCGCGCTGACGCGCCCCGACGCCGCGCTCTCCGCCAGCCTGGTCGGCGACGGCCTGGTGCCGGTGGACAGTGCGCTCGGCCGCCATCGCGAGCGGCGGCGCTGCCTGGACTTCGCGGCCGACCGGCAGGCCGTGCTGCCGGGCGTCGGCCACCTCGAGCTGATGGGCCATGCCGAGGTGCAGGCGCGCCTGCAGCGCTGGCTGGCCGGGCTCGTGCCGGGCTGAACGTGGCTCAGCCGCGCGGCGCCGCGGCGCGCGCGCGCAGCCAGTCCAGCAGCCTGTCGCCGGGCATCGGCGGCGCGTCCAGGTGGCCCTGGCGGCCGTCGCAGCCGGCGGCCGCGACCCAGTCGCGCTGCGCCGCCGTCTCCACGCCCTCGGCCAGGACCTGCAGGCCCAGGCCCTTGCCCATCTGCACGATAGCGCGCGCGATGGCGGCCGCGCCGCGGTCGGCCGGCAGGTCCTTGACGAAGCTGCGGTCGATCTTCAGCCGGTCCAGCGGCAGGTCCTTCAGGTGCGCCAGCGAGGTGTAGCCGGTGCCGAAGTCGTCCACCGCGATGGCCACGCCCAGCGCCTTCAGCCGCGCCAGCGCGGCCTGCACCGCGGGCAGGTCGTCCATCAGCATGCGCTCGGTCAGCTCCAGCTCGAGCATCGCGCCCTCGGCGCCGGTGTCGGCCAGCGCACGCTCCACCGACTCGGCGAAGCCCGGGGCCTGGAACTGCTGCGTCGACAGGTTGACCGCCACCGGCCCGACGGCCAGGCCCGCGTGCCGCCAGCGCACCGCGGCGGCCAGCGCCTCGTGCAGCACCCAGTGGCCGATCGGCAGGATCAGCCGCCGCGCCTCGGCCACCGGGATGAACTCGTCCGGGCCGACCAGGCCCTGCCCGGGCGGCGCCCAGCGCAGCAGCGCCTCCACGCCGAGCAGCGCATCGCCGTGGGTGGCCAGCTGCGGCTGGTAGTGCAGCACGAACTCGTGGTGGCGGATGGCCTGCGCCAGCCGCCCTTCCATCAGCAGCTCGGCGCGCGCGGCCTCGGCCATCGCGGGCTCGAAGACGCGGCAGCGCGCGCGGCCGCGCGACTTGGCCTCGTACATCGCGGTGTCGGCATGCTTGAGCAGGGCCTCGACGTCCTCGCCGTGCTCGGGGAACAGCGCGATGCCGATCGACGGCGTCACCGAGATCGGCGCGCCGGCCACGTCCAGCGGTGCACCGGTGGCGGCCAGCAGCTTGCTCGCCACCTCGTGCGCGGCGGCGGCATCGGTGGGCCCGGCGAGCAGCAGCACGAACTCGTCGCCCCCGAAGCGCGCCACCAGGTCGTCGGCGCGCAGCGTGCCG
The DNA here is from genome assembly GCA_964621995.1 of uncultured Rubrivivax sp. Classification (GTDB taxonomy): domain Bacteria; phylum Pseudomonadota; class Gammaproteobacteria; order Burkholderiales; family Burkholderiaceae_C; genus Rubrivivax. The sequence goes on from CAZUPH010000124.1 coordinate 1,355, forward strand.
GTGATGCGGCGCGCCACCGTCTGCAGCAGCAGGTCGCCGGCCGGGTGGCCCAGCGAGTCGTTGACGCGCTTGAAGTGGTCCAGGTCCAGGTACAGCAGCGCGAGCCGGCGGCCGTCGCGCCGCGCCTGCGCGAGCAGCGCCTCGGCGCGCTCGCCGAAGGCGGCGCGGTTGGGCAGCCCGGTCAGGGTGTCGTGGTGCGCGAGGTGGCGGATGCGCGCCTGCGCCTCGAGCCGGTCGCGGATGTCGCGCACGATGGTCATGCGCAGCCGCTCGCCCTGGTATACCAGCGTGCGCACGATGAACTGCACCGGGATCTCGCTGCCGTCGGCATGCAGCGCGACGGTGTCGTAGGTCGTCTCGGCGCTGGCGGCCATCACGGCGGCCACGCGCGGGCGCTGCGCGGGCGCCACGAAGTCCAGCGCCGGCCGGCCCAGCATGTCCTCGGCGCGCCGGCCCAGCAGCGCCAGCAGCGGCGGGTTGACGTCGGTGATCAGCCCGCCGCGATGGAAGACGATGCCCTCGGCGCTGGCAAACATGAACTTCGCGAGCCGGTCCTCGCTCTCGCGCAGCGCGGCCTCGGCGCGCCGGTGGCGCGTGATGTCGCTGATCAGCACGAAGGCGCCGACCGCCTCGCCGGCGGCGTCCAGGTGCGGCAGCAGGTGGACCTCGATGGCGCGCGGGCCGCCGTCGTCGCCCGGCAGCTCGCGCTCGTAGCGCGCGCCGGCCTTCTCGCGCAGCACGTGGTCCACCTGGGGCTGGATCAGGCGCGCCGCGTCCTCGCCGATGACCTGCGCGACCGTCAGGCCGAGGATGTCCTCCTCGCCGCGGCCGAACATCGCGGCATAGACGCTGTTGGCGTAGCGGCAGGTGTTGCCCAGGCGCTCGAAGTAGGCGATGGCCACCGGCACGTTGTTGGCCAGCAGGCGCAGCTGCGCATTGGCCTCGCGCAGCGCGTGCAGCTCGTCGTGCAGCGCGGCCTGCGTGTCCGGCCGTTCGCCCCCGGCGCGCGGCGGGCGGTCCGGGGCATTCACGCGGGAGTGCCCTGCTCGAAGACGCTGGCGGCCAGGCACAGGTCCTCCCAGGCGCGCGCCTTGTCGCCGGGGCTGCGCAGCAGGTAGGCCGGGTGGTAGGTGACGACCAGCGGGCGGCCCTGGTAGCGGTGCACGCGGCCGCGCAGCTTGCCGATCGGCTCGTCGCTGCGCAGCAGCGACTGCACCGCGTAGCGGCCCATCGCCAGGATCAGCCGCGGCTGCAGCAGCTCCACCTGGCGCAGCAGGAAGGGCTCGCACTTCGCCATCTCGTCGGGCGCCGGGTTGCGGTTGCGCGGCGGCCGGCACTTCAGCGTGTTGGCGATGTACACACGCTGTGCCGGCGGCTCGGGACCGTCGTCGGCGCGCGTCAGGCCCAGCGCGGCGAGCATGCGGTCCAGCAGCTGCCCGGCCGGGCCGACGAAGGGCTCGCCCTGCAGGTCCTCCTGCTCGCCGGGCGCCTCGCCGACCAGCAGCCACTGCGCCTGCGGGTGGCCGACGCCGAAGACGGTCTGCGTGCGGCCCTGGCTCAGCGCGCAGGCATGGCAGGCGGCGACGGCGGCGCGCAGGTCGGTCCAGTCCAGCGACGCGATCTCGGCGCGTGGCCGCGGCGCCTCGGCGACGATGCCGGGGGCCGCGCGCGGCGGCGCGGGCCGCGCCGGCGCCATCGCGGGGTGCACGGCAGGCACGGCCGGAGGGTCGGCCGCCGGCACGGGCGCCTCGGCGTAGGGCGACGAAGCCGACGCGCCGGCGGGCCCTGCAGTCCTGGCCTCGGGCGCCGTCGCGGCGGCCGGCGCCGACCACAGCCGCAGGCCCAGCCCGCGCAGCAGCACATGCTGGCGTTCAGTCCACGGCATGCCGCGCCTCCAGCGCCAGGCTCATCACCACCGCGTCCTCGCGCCCGCCGGCGGCCGGGTAGTAGCCGCGGCGCAGGCCGACCTCGGCAAAGCCGCGCCGGCGGTACAGCGAGCGCGCGCGGTGGTTGCCCTCGCGCACCTCCAGCCACAGCTGCGCCAGGCCGCGGTGCGCGGCGTGCTGGCGCACGGCGTCCAGCAGCTCGCTGCCCAGCCCGCGCCCCTGCCACGCAGGTGCGACCGTGATGTTCAGCAGGTGAAGCTCGTCGACGCCGGGCATCGCGACGAAATAGCCGAGCAGGCCCTCGTCGCCGCCGTCCAGCACCTCGGCCAGGTAGCCGGCGGCCAGCGAATCGACGAAGTTGCCGCGGCTCCAAGGAAAACCGTAGGCCGTGGCCTCGACCGTGGCGACGGCATCGACGTCGCGCACCGTCATCGGCC
>CAZUPH010000124.1:3687-12730 GCA_964621995.1 uncultured Rubrivivax sp.
CGGCAGCGCGCTCACGGGGCCGCCCCGGCGTCGGCCCGCGCGGCGCGTGCGCCCCGCGCGGCGTCGCGCTCGGCGGTGGTCTGCGCGACCTTGTCGCGCAGGTACAGCGGCAGCGCATCGGCGGCATCGACGCCCTCGCCGCGCGCCACGGCAGCGGTGGCCAGGCGCAGCAGCGCGGCCGCGCGGTCGTGCTCGGACTCGAAGCGCAGGCACGCGCTCGGCAGGGCCAGCCGGGCACCGAAGGCCACGAGCGCGGAGCCGGCCGCCGCGGGGGCCTGGGCCAGCGCCGGGTCGGCGAGCGCGGGCAGTGCGTGCAGCGCCGGCTCGCGCAGCACCTGCCAGTGGCCGCCGCCGGCCGCGCCGGCCTGCGGCTGCCAGCGGTAGCGCCCCGCGTAGACCTCGTCCATGCGCGCGTCCATCGCCACCAGCACGTCGAACGGCACCGCCGTGTCGCCGCCGGCAGCCTGCACGCGCGCGTCCTCGGCGACCACGAGCAGGCTGTCGACGGGCAGCACCGGCCGCGCGAGCCCGAAGCCCAGCCCCTGCGCCACCGCACAGGCCGTGCGCAGGCCGGTGAAGGCGCCGGGGCCGCGGCCGAAGGCGATGGTGCCGACGTCGCGCAGCGCGAGCCCGGCCTCGGCCAGCAGCGTGTGCACCAGGGGCAGCAGCGCTGCCGACGCCGCGGCGCCGCCCTCCGCCAGCCGGGTCAGCGTGCGCGCGCCGGCCTGCAGCGCAACGGCCAGCCGCTCGGTCGAGGTGTCGAAGGCGAGCACCGGCGCCGGAGCGCCCGGGTCATGCAGGGCGGTCGCTGCGGCAGCGTCGGACATGCGCACGAGTGTAGCCGTGCGATCATCCCCCGCGTGTACCCGTCCCGTCCCCTCGCGGCGCTGTCGCGCGCGCTGCTGAGCCTGGCGGCCTGCTGCTGCGTGCTGCTGGCCGCGCCGGCAGCCGGCGCCGCGCAGCGCCTGCCGCCCGAGGTGAGCGCCGCACTGCAGCGCGCCGGCGTGCCCGAGAACGCGCTGTTCGTCGTCGTCACCGAAGCGGGCAGTGGCCGGTCCGCGCTGCAGTGGCAGGACGAGGTGCCGGTCAACCCGGCCTCGCTGGCCAAGCTGCTGACCACCATCGCCGCGCTGGAGCGCCTGGGTCCGGCCTGGAGCTGGGCCACGCCGGTGTGGCTGGACGGCCCGATCGTGGACGGCGTGCTGCAGGGCTCGCTGCACATCCGCGGCAGCGGCGACCCCAAGCTGGTGCTGGAACGCGTGTGGCTGCTGCTGCACCGCGTGCGGCAGTTCGGCGTGCGCGAGATCCGCGGCGACATCGTGCTCGACGGCAGCGCCTTCGCCGCGCCCGAGGCCTCGCCGGCCGACTTCGACGGCGAGCCGCTGCGTCCCTACAACGTCAAGCCCGGGGCGCTGCTGCTCAACTTCCGCTCGGTGCTGCACACCTTCGTGCCCGATGCGGCGGCCGGCATCGCGCGCGTGCTCGTCGAGCCGGTGCTCGCCGGCACGCAGGCCGACCGCACCGTCCCGCTGGCCGGCGGCCCCTGCGGCGACTGGCGCGGGTCGCTGAAGGCAAGCTTCGAGCCCGGTCGCACGCGCTTCGCCGGCGCCTACCCGCTGGCCTGCGGCGAGATGACCTGGGCGGTGGCCGACCCGGTGCCCGAGACCTACGACGCGCGCCTGGTGCAGGCGCTGTGGGCCGAGATGGGCGGCCGCCTCTCGGGCCGCGTGCGCGAGGGCCCGGCGCCCGCGGACCGGCCGCCGGCCTTCGAGCTGCGTTCGCCGCCGCTGGCCGAGCTGGTGCGCGACATCAACAAGTTCAGCAACAACGTGATGGCGCAGCAGCTGTTCCTGACGCTGGCGCTGCAGGCCGCGCCGGGGCAGCCGGCCACGCTGCAGGCGGCGCGCGAGACGCTGGCGCGCTGGCTGGCCGAACGCACCGGCGAAGCGGGCGAGGAGCTCGTCATCGACAACGGCTCGGGACTGTCCCGCGCCACGCGCATCAGCGCGCGGCGGCTGGCGCGGCTGCTGCTGCAGACCTGGGACGGCCCGGTGATGAGCGAGCTGATGTCCTCGCTGCCGATCGGCGGCGCCGACGGCACGCTGCGCCGTGCACCGATGGCGCCCGGGCGCGCGCACCTGAAGACCGGCTCGCTGCGCGACGTGAGCGGGCTCGCCGGCTACGTGCTCTCGGACAGCGGGCGCCGCTACGTGCTGGTGGCCATCGTCAACCACCCGCGCGCAGGGCTGGCGCGGCCTGCGCTGGACGCGCTGGTGCAGTGGACGCTGCGCGACGCGCCGGCGGGGCGGCGGGCGGCGCCGCCCGGAGGCTGACGCCTAGAACGGGTTGCTCTGCGCGCGGCCGATGGCCTGCACCGCGAGCTGGCTGTGGCCGCCCGGCGCAAACTGCTTGTCGTCGGCCCACAGGTAGACCGTCGCTTCGCCGTTCTGGACGAGCGTGCCGGTGGTGCAGTCCGGCAGCGCGACCGCGCAGACCCCGTTGCTGATGTTTGCGAAACCGTAGGCCGCCGGGAAGCGGCCGATGGCCTGCGAGATGAGGTCGATCTGCACCAGGCCGACGAAGCGGCCGTCGAGCAGCACGGTCACGCCGAGCTGCTCGTTGAAGGCGGTGGTCAGCCGGCTGATCAGCGCCGCGCGGTTGGGGTCGTTGTTGTCCGCGGACTCGCGGCGCGCATAGGGCGTGAGACCGAGGTCGGGCAGGTTGGCGACGATGACCTTGGCACCCAGCCCGACCATGCGGTTGACCACCCGCGCCATCAGGCGGCCGCGCTCGCGCGCCTGCTCGATCAGCACGCTCTCGGGCTGCTGCGGGTATTGCAGGTAGATGTCGAAGATGTCGTGCGCGCCGGCCATCACGGTGGCGAGGTCGCGGTCGCGAAAGCCTCCGAAGGCCTCCACCTGCGCCGCCACGTCGGCGACGCGCGCGCCGGCGGCGGCGCGCATCAGCGCACGCGGCTCGGCGTTGCCCGGGTTGCACTCGGCGAATACGTAGCCGTAGTAGTTGGCCAGCGACTGCGTCCAGATCGGGAACAGGCGGCAGTCGAAGTTGCCGGCGGTGTCCAGGCCGTTGACGCCATGGCGCCGGCCGGTGCCGGTGAGCGTGCTGGCGTCGTCGCCGAAGGCGATCAAGCGCTGCGCGATGAAGGGATCGTACTGCGTGGTGCCGCCGCCGCAGGCGACGAGCAGCGTGGCCGCGGCGGCCGCCAAGCCCAGGCGACGCGCCCAGCGCGCCGGGACCGTGAAAAGACGATTCATCTGTGCTCCGAAAGGCGCCGCCCCGGCGACCGCCGACGCCGGTTCAGGCGGCGGCGCGCTGCAGGCGGTCGCGCACGCCGTCCCAGGCCACACCGGCCGGCGGCTGCTCGACCCAGATCGCCGCCACGCCGGCCGCGTCGAGCTCGCGCAGCACGGCGAACAGCTCGTGCGCCACGGCCGCCGCCTCGCCGGGCATCGCCCGGTGCAGCCAGCCCGGCGAGCGGCCGGGATCGAGGCGGGAATATACCCCGACCGGGGAAGCGCCCTGCCCGGGCAGGCCTGCGGCCGGGGCCGCCAGCGCCTGCAGCCGGCGCCGCAGCTCGGTGCGCTCCAGCAGCAGCACCGGCACCCCCGGCGCATAGTGCGAGGCCAGCGTGCCGGAGGCGCGGGGCGAGGCCGCGTCCGGCGCCGCCAGCCGCTGCCCGAGCACCGCCTCGAGCTGCCGGCGCGAGAGCTGCCCGGGGCGCAGCAGCGCGGGCCGCTCGCGCGTGCAGTCCACGATGGCCGACTCGATGCCCACGTCGCAGGCGCCGCCGTCGAGCACGGCGAGGCCGGGGCCGCCCTCGTCGTCCAGCGCCGCGAATTCGGCGCGCACATGCGCCGCGGTGGTGGGGCTGACACGGCCGAATCGGTTGGCGCTGGGTGCCGCGACGCCGGGCACGCCCAGCGCCGCCGCCTCGCGCAGCAGCGCCAGCGCCACCGGGTGCGCCGGCAGGCGCAGGCCGATGCTGTCCTGCCCGCCCGCCGCGGCGGCCGCCACGCCGGGCCGCCGCGGCACGATCAGCGTCAGCGGCCCGGGCCAGAAAGCGCGCGCCAGCCGGTCCGCCGCGGCGGGCCAGTGCGCGGCGAAGGCCGCTGCCGCATCGCGGCCGGCGACATGCACGATCAGCGGGTGCTCGGCCGGGCGGCCCTTGGCGGCGTAGATGCGCGCCACGGCCGCGTCGTCGTCGGCGCGCGCACCCAGGCCGTAGACCGTCTCGGTGGGGAAGGCCACCAGCCGGCCTGCGGCCAGCTGCGCGGCGGCGGCACGCACCGCCGCCGGGTCGCGGCCGGGCAGGGTCTCCATCGCGCGCCGCCTCCCGTGCCCCGGGCTCAGAACGCGGGCAGGCCCAGCCGCGCGGCAACGCGCAGCGCGGTCGCGCGCGCCGTCGCGGCATCGGCGGCGGTCACCGTCAGGTGGCCCATCTTGCGCGCGCGCCGCGGCTCGGCCTTGCCGTACAGGTGCAGGTGCACGCCGGGCTCGGCCAGCACCCCGGCCCAGTCGGGCTCGCGGGGCGCATCGCCGCCGCCGGTGAACCACAGGTCGCCGAGCAGGTTGAGCATCACCGCCGGCGAGTGCAACCGCGGCGCCACCAGCGGCAGGCCGGCCAGCGTGCGCAGCTGCAGGTCGAACTGCGAGACGTCGCAGCTGTCGATGCTGTGGTGGCCCGAGTTGTGCGGCCGCGGCGCCATCTCGTTGGCGACCAGCGTGCCGTCGGCGAGCACGAAGAATTCCACGCACAGCACGCCGACATAGGCCAGTGCCGCGGCCAGCCGCGTGGCCAGTGCCACCGCCGACGCGGCGGTGGCCGCCGGCACGTCCGGCGCCGGCACCTGCGTGACGGCGAGGATGCCGTCGCGGTGCAGGTTCTGCTGCACCGGCAGGTGCACGACGGCACCGTCGCGCCCGCGCGCGACGACGACGCTGATCTCGTGCGCCAGCGCCAGGCGCTGCTCCAGCACACAGGGCACGCCGCCGAGCGCGGCCCAGGCCGCGGGCAGCTCGGCTGCCGTGCTCACCGAGCGCTGGCCCTTGCCGTCGTAGCCCAGGCGGGCGGTCTTCAGGAGGCCCGGCAGCAGGCGGGCCTGCGCCGGGTCGGCGGCTGCCGCGGCGCTGTCGACGACGGCGTGCGGCGAGCAGGGCACGCCGGCGTCGACGAAGCAGCGCTTCTCGTGCGCGCGGTGCTGGCAGACCTGCACCGCGTCGGCCGGCGGCGCGACCGCCACCACTGCGGCCAGCGTGCGCAGCGCGTCGGCCGGCACGTTCTCGAACTCGGTCGTCACCGCGGCGCAGCGGCGCTGCAGCGTGGCCAGCGCGGCGGGGTCGTCGTAGGCGGCGCGCAGGTGCTCGTCGGCCGCCGCGCCGGCCGGGCTGGCGGGGTCGGGTTCGAGCACCGCGACGCGGTAGCCGTGGGCCTGCGCGGCGTGCACGAACATGCGGCCGAGCTGGCCGCCACCGAGCACACCCAGCGTCGTGCGGCCGGGCGGCAGCGGCCCCGGGGCGCCGCCGCTCACTGCAGGTCCTGCGTCATCGCGCGCGCGGCCTCGGTCTGGCGGGCGCGGTACTCCTCCAGGCGCTGGCGCAGCGCGTCGTCGCCGGTGGCCAGCATCGCGACCGCGAACAGCGCCGCATTGGCCGCCCCGGCCTGGCCGATCGCGAAGGTGGCCACGGGAATGCCCTTGGGCATCTGCACGATGGAGTAAAGCGAGTCCACGCCCTGCAGGTGCCGGCTGGCGACCGGCACGCCGAGCACCGGCACCGTGGTCTTGGCGGCCAGCATGCCCGGCAGGTGCGCCGCACCGCCAGCCCCGGCGATGATCGCGCGCAGCCCGTTCGCCTGCGCCTGCTGCGCATACGCGAACATCTCGTCGGGCATGCGGTGCGCCGAGACCACGCGCTTGTCGTACGGCACGCCGAAATGGTCCAGCACCTCTGCGGCGTGGCGCAGGGTGTCCCAGTCGGAGGAGGAGCCCATGAGGAGGGCGATGAGCGGCTTCATCCTGCGAGTGTCTTGGTTGGCGAATCACCTGCCAGCCCACGCACTCGAAGACCGTCAACGGCGCTGACAATAGAGGCGAGCCAAGACGAGTACGCTTCAGACGCAGTCCTGAACTGTTCCGCAGCCTGCTCAAGCGACCCAAGGCTGTCGCTCACTGCAGCCATCTCCCTACGCATCCAAGCTGCGACAAGCTGATCGTCCGCATCCAGTTGAGAGAAGTCAACGGCCTGCAGTTGGCCCATGATCGACCGTGCAGCTTCAACATCGCCTAGCCTCGCCTTGCAGTAGGCAGTCTCCAAAGCGACGAGTCCTTCGCTGTAGTTGTAGGGGGCAAAGGGTCCAGCGGCTCCACGCACGTTCGCCAGCTTCTCCACCGCTGCTTCGTAGCGACCGTCCAGGGTTGCCGCGCGGGCGTCGCAAAGCCTCACCATGTCAGGCAATGCTCGGATCTGGGTCAGATCTTGGAGGTTCCTCGCTGACTCGATTTCAAGCCTGAGCGCAGACGTTTCGTCTCGAGACACTTCGCGAAGGCAACGCTGCGCGCGCAGCCACGCGAGCCGAAAGGCAGCACGGTTGTACACGAGCGCCTCTACGCTGGCTTGGTCGCCTTCGCTAAGTGCACTGTCGCGACCACGCATGAACCAGCGTTGAGCATTGACGTGATCGCCAGAGATGAACAGCGCGTCCGCAATCACCATGCTCAGGCGCGTGACGGCGGACCTGTTCTCCGGCGCCGCGTGTTGTATCGCCAAGTTCAATGACTGACCCATCGCGTCGAAGCGCGACGTTTCGAACTCGATGTGAGCCTTCCATGCACTGGTGACCGACGCAAGTTCCGCGTTTCGCATGGCCAACGCTAGTAGCTGTGATCGCGCTACCCGATCCAACGCCCTCGGGCTCAGTTCGGAGTAGTAGTGGAGCACGCCTTCCGCCCACATCAACCAAGCGCTCGCCAGCGGAATTCGGCCGTCACCAATCTGCCCTCGAAGAGCCGCGATGCGCTCAGTTGCCTCGTCAAAAAGGCCGACTCTTGCGAGGTAGGCCGCCTTGCGAGCAGAGGCCACTGCACGTGCTTCCTCAGTTCCACCCTGGGCAATTTGCGCCTCAAGATGCTGCAGCAGCTTGCTCATCTGGACCGTCCTGAGTATCGAAGGGCAGACCAACGAAATGATACCGGCCGAAGGGTGTCGCACTTGTTCGCTGACGCAGTACGGCAGGCACTCACCTCACGCGCCAAAGAAACGAAGGCCTGGCATTGCCAGGCCTTCCTCAAGCAGCCGCGCCTTGCGCGGCGTCAGTTCGACAGAATCCCAAGGACTCCCTTAGGGCTTGTTGCCCGTCGGGAACGGCCATGCGGCCGCCGGGTTCAGCGTGGTCTTCGCAGGCGCAGGGGCCGCAGGGGCCGTGGGGGCCGCAGGGGCAGGCTTCTTGGCGGCCTTCTTGGCGGCTGCCTTCTTCGTTGCCGGCTTCTTGGCGGCCGTGGCCTTCTTGGCCGGCGCTGCCTTCTTGGCGGCCGCCTTCTTCGCCGGGGCCGCCTTCTTCGCGGCGGCCTTCTTGGCCGGTGCCGCCTTCTTCGCTGCAGCCTTCTTCGCCGGTGCGGCCTTCTTTGCCGCGGCCTTCTTCGCCGGCGCCTTCTTGGCAGGTGCCGCCTTCTTGGCCGGGGCGGCCTTCTTCGCGGCAGCCTTCTTGGCGGGCGCCTTCTTGGCCGCGGCCTTCTTCGCCGGGGCCTTCTTGGCCGGAGCGGCCTTCTTCGCAGTTGCCATAACGATCTCCTTGATCAAGTTGCAGAAGACTCGGTGCCACGCGTGTCGGCACCGAGATTCGCCGCCCGATGGTCTGCTGCGGGGCCTGAGCCCCGCAACCGTTGCCCCGGTGCGGCGAATGGGGTCGCGAGCTCGGCTTGTGTCGTGGTCTGTGGCCTGCCTTGGCTCGTCATTCTTGATCTCTCACGGACACCGGGTTCGGCAACGCTCGCGCGTCACGCGGCCCGGCGTTTCGACACGGCTTCTTCGGCACCGGTGCGGGAAAACTTCAATCCCACGCCAGGGCTCCGCCGGTCTGGTAGTCGATGACACGGGTCTCGAAGAAGTTGCGCTCCTTCTTCAGGTCGATCATCTCGCTCATCCAGGGGAAGGGGTTCTCCTCGTTCGGGAACAGCGGCTCCAGGCCGATCTGCGTGGCGCGCCGGTTGGCGATGTAGCGCAGGTAGCCCTTGAACATGCTCGCGTTCAGGCCCAGCACGCCGCGGGGCATGGTGTCCTCGGCGTAGCGGTACTCCAGCTCGACGGCCTTCTCGAACAGCGCCTTGATCTCGGCCTTGAAGGCCGGCGTCCACAGGCCCGGGTTCTCGAGCTTGATCTGGTTGATGAGGTCGATGCCGAAATTGCAGTGCATCGACTCGTCGCGCAGGATGTACTGGTACTGCTCCGCGGCCCCGGTCATCTTGTTCTGCCGGCCCAGCGCCAGGATCTGCGTGAAGCCGACGTAGAAGAACAGGCCCTCCATCAGGCATGCGAAGACGATCAGGCTCTTGAGCAGCGTCTGGTCGTCCTCCGGCGTGCCGGTGTGGAAGTTGGGGTCCATGATCGCGTCGATGAACGGGATCAGGAACTCGTCCTTGTCGCGGATCGACGCCACCTCGTGGTAGGCGTTGAAGATCTCGCTCTCGTCCAGGCCCAGGCTCTCGACGATGTACTGGTACGCGTGCGTGTGGATGGCCTCCTCGAAGGCCTGGCGCAGCAGGAACTGCCGGCATTCCGGCGCCGTGATGTGGCGGTAGGTGCCCAGCACGATGTTGTTGGCGGCCAGCGAGTCGGCGGTGACGAAGAAGCCGAGGTTGCGCTTGATGATGCGGCGCTCGTCCTCGCTCAGGCCGTTCGGGTCCTTCCAGGTCGCGATGTCGCGCGACATGTTCACTTCCTGCGGCATCCAGTGGTTCGCGCAGGTGGCGAGGTATTTTTCCCAGGCCCACTTGTACTTGAACGGCACCAGCTGGTTGACGTCGGTCTG
>CAZUPH010000125.1:0-12627 GCA_964621995.1 uncultured Rubrivivax sp.
GTGGATGCGCGCCAGCAGCGCCGGCGGCGGGGCCTCGCGGCCGAGTTCGGCCGCGGCCGCGCGCAGCGCCGTGGCCAGCGTGGTGCGGGTCTCGGTCATCGCGGACTCCCTTCGTCGGCGGCCAGCAGGGCCGCCAGCTTCAGCCGCGCACGGTGCAGCCGCGTGCGCAAGGTGTTGAGCTCGACGCCGGCGATGCGTGCCGCGTCGGCGTAGGACCGCTCCTGCAGGTCCACCAGCACCAGCGCCTCGCGCATGGCTGCCGGCAGCCGGCGCAGCGCGGCGTGCACCTGCGCGCCGGTCTGCGCGCGCACCAGCAGGGTCTCGGGCGAGGCGCCCGCCTCCTCGCCGGCGGGCTCGTCGTCGCCGGCGGCGTCGGGCAGCGGCCCGGCGGCGCGGTCGGTGCGCCACAGCGCCAGCAGCGCGTGACGCGCCACGCCGGCCAGCCAGGCGCCGAGTTCGCCGCGCGTGGCGTTGTAGCCCTGCGCCCGCGTGGCCAGCGCAACGAAGGCCTCCTGCGTGGCGTCGGCAGCCCAGGCCGGGTTGCCCGACAGCGCCAGCGCGTAGCGGTAGACCGGGCCGGCCTCGCGCCGGTACAGCTCGTCCAGCGCCGCGCGGTCGCCGGCGGCCAGCCGCGCCACCAGCGTGGCGGTGTCCGGCCGCGGCTCGGCGGCGGGGCGGGTGAAGGGCACGAAGGACATCATGGTCCGGGCGGTCCGGCGTGCGGGCGGCGGGGCGGGGCGGGCATCGGCGCGGGGGCGGGCGGGGGGGTCGGGGCGCAGGCCGGCGGCCCGTGCTGATGCCTATTGCACCGCGCCCGGCAAAAAGTTCCCGCCGGCCTGTCGGCGCACGCTGCAGCCTGTCCGCGCCGCGCTGCGGTCAGTCGGGCGGCGCTCGCGCCGCGCGCCGGGCTGCGTACAGTCCAAGGTATGCCGTACGCCGCCCTCCTGCCATGAACGCCGAAGCCGCCCCGACGCCCGACGCCTGGTCGAGCCGCTGGCAGCGCTTCGCCGCGGCCACCGTGCGCGGCTACCACCGTTATGCAAGCTGGCTGGTCAGCATCAGCTGGCGGCGCTTCATCCTGCTGTCGCTGCTGCTGCTCATCGCGGTGGCCATCGTGCACGACCTGCCGCCCTTCACCTGGACGGTCACCGAGCAGGTCGCCGACACCCGGCCGCGCGTGATCCGCGTGCCCTCGGCGCCCAGGCCGCCGGCCCCGCCGGCCACGCCGCAGTCCGGCCAGGCCGAGCGCCGCGCCGAGCCGCGCGTGGAGATCCAGGCGCCGCGTCCCGGCGAGAGCGTCGAGATCAGCATCGGCCGCGACGGCGTGCGCATCGGCCCGCGCGTGGAAAGCTCCGAGCAGGCGGCCAGTGCCGCCGGGCAGTCCGCCGAGCAGGCGCAGCGTGCCGCCGAGGCCGCCGCGTCGGCCAGCCGCGGCCTGCGCATCACGCTGCCGCCGGGCACCGCCGAGACCGTGCGCGAGGCGCTGGAGGAGGCGCGGCGCGAGATCGAGCAGGCCGCGCAGGAGGCCCGGCGCGAGGCCGCGGAGGCCGCGCGCGAGGCGGCGCAGGCCATGCGCGAGGCCGACGCGGCGCGCCGCGAGGCCGATGCGCTGGCGCGCGAGCTCGGCGGCGAGCCGCGCATGCGCACGCGCACCGTGCGCTACGGCATCGGCGACGTGATGATGCAGTTCACGCTGCTGTGGATCGTCGCCTCGGCGATCCTGAAGTTCACCTACAAGGGCCGCATGCAGGCCGAGGTGCAGGCGAAGAAGGCTTCGGCCACCGCCGAGGCCGAGTCGCTGAAGCGCCAGGTCGTCGAGGCGCGCATGGCGGCGATGCAGGCGCAGGTGGAGCCGCATTTCCTGTTCAACACGCTGGCCAGCATCGACCACCTGATCGAGACCGACCCGGCGCGCGCCAGCCAGATGCAGAAGAACCTGATCGCGCTGCTGCGCGCGAGCATGCCGACGATGCGCGAGGCCACCGGCCAGGCCGGTGCCAACGGCAAGGGCGTGCGCGAGCTGGGCCGCGAGCTGGCCGTCATCCGCCCCTACCTGGAGATCCTGAAGGTGCGCATGGAGGAGCGTCTGACGACCGAGATCGCCATCCCCGACGGTCTGCTGTCGGCCGAGTTCCCGCCGATGATGATCCAGACCCTGGTCGAGAACGCCATCAAGCACGGCCTGGAGCCCAAGGCCGAGGGCGGCCACCTGCGCGTGGCCGCCGAGATCGTGCACGGCAAGCTGCAGGTCACGGTGGCCGACACCGGGCTGGGCTTCGGGCGCGCCGCCACCGCCGGCACCGGCGTCGGCCTGGCCAACATCCGCGAGCGGCTGCAGCTGCTGTACGGCCAGAAGGCCGCGCTGACCGTGACCGAGAACCAACCCAGCGGCACCGTGGTGACGATCACCGTGCCGTACCGCACCGTGGAGGGCACCGCATGAGCGCATCCGCCGCAACGATGCACGCACCCGCGCCGCGCCGGCGGCCGCTGTGGCCTTGGCTGCTGGGCGCCGCGGCGCTGTTCTCGCTGCTCGCGCTGGCGCTGCTGGCGGGCATCGCCAGCGAATTCGCCGGCGCGCTGGCCGACGCCGGCCGCGACGGCGTGCACCTGCGGGTCGATGGCGAGTCCTGGCACCTGCGCATGCACGACCCCTGGCACTGGCTGGCGCTGGCCGGTGCGGTGGCGCTGGCGCTGCTGGCCCTGTTCGTCGTCGTGCCGCTGGCCGTGATGGCCGCACTGGCCGCGACGGCGCTCGGGCTCGTGCTGGCCTTCGGCGCGGTGGCGCTGGTGCTGGCGGTGGTGCTGTCGCCGCTGTGGCTGCTGGCGTTGCTGCTGTGGCTGGCCCTGAGGAGCTGAGCGCCGCGGCCGGCTACGATGCCGGCATGGACACGCCCGCCCCTGCCGATCCGGCGGCCGCGCCACGCGCGGTGCTCGCCGACGACGAACGCCTGATGCGCGAGCAGCTGCGCGCACGCCTGGCCGAGGTCTGGCCCGAGCTGCAGATCGTCGCCGAGGCCAAGAACGGCCTCGAGGCGGTGCAGCTGGTGGACCAGCACCGGCCGGATATCGTCTTCCTGGACATCCGCATGCCCGGGCTCACCGGCGTGGAGGCGGCGCGCCAGATCGCGCAGCTGCCCCCGCGCGAGGGCGGCGGGGCCGAGGGCGACGACGAGCTGCTGCCCGAGATCGTCTTCATCACCGCCTACGACGAGTATGCGGTCGAGGCCTTCGAGCAGGGCGTGGCCGACTACGTGCTCAAGCCGGCCGCGCGCGACCGCCTGGCGCTGACCGTGGAGCGCATCCGCAAGCGGCTGGCCGCGCGCGCCAGCGGCAGCGACGACGCGCCGGCCGGCCCGCACCTGCAGCAGCTGCTGCACCAGCTGGCCGCGCGGCTGAACCCGGGCGGCGCGCCGCAGTACCTGCAGTGGATCCAGGCCACGGTGGGCCAGAGCATCCAGATGATCCCGGTCGACGAGGTGCTGTTCTTCATCAGCGACGAGAAGTACACCAGGGTGCAGACGGCGCAGGTCGAGGCGCTGATCAGGAAGCCGATCAAGGAGCTGGTCGACGAGCTCGACCCGCGCCTGTTCTGGCAGATCCACCGCAGCACGCTGGTGGCCGTGAAGGCCATCGCCGGCGTCACGCGCGACTTCCGCGGCCGCCAGATCGTCAGCGTCAAGGGTCACCCCCAGAAGCTCGAGGTCAGCCGCAGCTACACCGGCCTGTTCAAGGGCATGTAGACCGGCGTCCGTGCGCCGTTCCGGCACAGCCGTGAGCGGAAGCAACAGGCGCCGCGCCGCGCCACCGCCTCGCCGCCGCCTCGCGGCCCCCGCGTCGCCCCCGCCTTGCCGCCGGCGTGCCGCCTGCCGGTGCATGACGGCGTGACCTAGCGCACGCGCGGGCGGCATGCCCTTACCCCGGCCGGCATCGGCAGGCGCTGCCGGCGCGTGGCGCGGCCGCGGCCGCCCGTGCCGCGCCGCTGAAGCATCTGCTCGCAACTGCCCACCGGCCGTCACCGACGCGCCCGGGTGCGGCCGATACCGTGCGCAGCCAACGCGGGATGTGCCGGACCGGCCGCACCGCGGTCACCGCTTGTCACCTCCGTTCCCTCAAGCGCGGCCTTCGCCGGCCGATGGTTGCCCATGCTCAGCGCCGTCATGCACCCGATCCAGCGCGGCCTGCCCTTCGGCCACCGCGCCACGCCCGCGCCGGCCGGCTGGCTGAGGCGCGAGGAAGCCATCATGGGCACCGCGATCAGCGTCGAGCTGTGGGCCGACGACCGCCGCGCCGGCGAGGCCGCCTGCGCCGCGGTGATGGAGGAGATGCACCGCATCGACCGCACGATGAGCCCGCACAAGCCGGCCTCGGAGCTCTCGCGCATCAACCGCGGCGCGGCACGCGGGCCGGTCGCGCTGTCCGACGAGATGTACCGGCTGGTCGAGCGCGCGATCGAATTCTCGCGCCTGTCCGGCGGCGCCTTCGACATCAGCTACGCGGCGGTCGGCCGCCTGTACGACTACCGCCGCCGCGTGCGCCCGACGCCGGCCGAGCTGGCCCGCGCGCGCGACTGCGTCGGCTGGCAGATGCTGGAGCTGGACGCGGACGCGAAGACGCTTCGCTTCGCCCGCGAGGGCATGTGCATCGATCTCGGCGGCTTCGCCAAGGGCCATGCCGTGGACAACGCGGCGGCGCTCCTGCAGCGCCGCGGCATCCGCCACGCCTACATCGCCGCCGGCGGCGACAGCCGCGTCATCGGCGGCCGCCCCTGGAGCGTGGCGATCCGCGACCCGCGCCGGCCCGGCGAGGTGGTCGCGCTGCTGCCGCTGGTGGACACCTCGGTCTCCACCAGCGGCGACTACGAGCGCTACTTCGACGTCGCCGGCGAGGGCGGCGCGGCCGAACGCTGCCACCACCTGATCGACCCGGCCAGCGGGCGCTCGCCGCAGCACCTGCGCAGCGTCACCGTGCTGGCCGCCGACGGCCTGACCACCGAGGCGCTGAGCAAGACGCTGTTCGTGCTGGGCGTGGAGCGCGGCCTGGCGCTGCTGGCGCAGGTGGACGGCGCCGACGCCGTGCTGGTGGACGCCCAGGGCCGGCTGCACGCCTCGCCCGGCCTGCTGCCCGGTGGCGACGCCGCCGCGGCCTGAGGCGCGCCACGCAACCGCACCGCCTGCCCATCGCCCCGCCCCGAGTCCGCATGCAGGAGACCCGCATGAAGAAGAACGTCCTGTCCCGGCCGAAGCTTCCCGCCGCCTCTGCCGCGGCCGCGCTGTCGCTGCTGCTCGCGCTGGCCGCGTGCACCGGCGACGGCCCGGCCAAGGGCGACACCGTCACCGTCAACGGCGACGTGCCGGTGGCCTACGCGATGCGCAGCACCGCGGTCGGCCTGAACCCGACCGACGGCACCAACTTCGCGCCCGGCGGCGACCTGATGCTGCGCGAGAAGTCCTCCGCCAGCGCGGTGGAGCACAACCTCACCGCGCGCTACACGCAGGGCCAGGGCGACGTCTCCGACCCCGAGGTCAGCTACGACGGCCGCAAGATCGTCTTCTCGATGCGCTGCCCGGCGAGCAACAGCGCCACCGTGGACAACGGTGCCGGCCCGGTGCCGGCCTGCACCGGGCGCTGGAACCTGTGGGAGTACGACACCACCGGCGCCGCCAGCCTGGCCGGCGGCCGCCTGCGCCGCCTCACGCACAGCACCAGCGACGACGACGTCGACCCGGTCTACCTGCCGGCCAACCGCGGCTTCGTCTTCGCGTCGAACCGGCAGGCCAAGTCGCGCCACAACCAGGCCCTGGGCCGTGCCTACTTCGCGGCCGACGAGTACGAGCGCGAGCGTGTGCTCAACCTGCACACGATGGCGGCCGATGGCAGCGGCGTGGAGCAGATCTCGTTCAACATGAGCCACGAGCGCAACCCGGTGATCCGCCCCAACGGCGACATCATGTTCGCGCGCTGGGAGCACGTGGCCGACCGCAACCGCTTCGCGATCTTCCGCAGCAAGCCCGACGGCACAGACATGTTCGTGCTGTACGGCGCGCACAACACCAAAAACAGCTACCTGCACCCGCGCGACATGGACCCGCGCGGCGCCTTCGCCGGCCACGTGATCAGCTCACTGATGCCGCTGTCGGGCACCCAGGAGGGCGGCTCGCTGGAGGTCATCGACGCCGCGCGCTACAGCGAGTACAACACGCCGGCCGACCGCAGCGTGCCGGCCCAGGGCGGGCAGCGCCAGGCCACGCAGCAGGCGTTGGTCAACGGCCGCGGCCTGAGCGAATTCGGCCGTGCGACCACGCCCTACCCGCTGTGGGACGGCAGCGACCGCGTGCTCGTCGCCTGGCGGCCCTGCGAGGTCACGCGCAACGGCGCGGTGGTCTCGTGCACCACGCTCACCGCCGAGGAGCGCGCCGCGCTGGCCGACGACAGCCGCACGATGGCGCAGCGCGCCAGCGCCGCGGTGCAGGACAACGCGCCGGCCGCCTACGCGATCTACATGTTCGACCCGGCCAGGCAGACCTGGCTGATCGTCGCCGCGCCGCCCCCGGGCTTCATGTACACCGACCCGGTGGCGCTGCAGGCGCGGCCCGAGCCCAACGTCGTGCAGCCGACCACCGTGGACCCGGCGCTGGCGGCGCAGAACCTGGCGCTGATCGAGGTGCGCAGCATCTACGACACCGACGGCCTGAACCGCATGGCCGAGCAGATGCTCACCGCCGCCGACCGTGCCCCGGGCTGCGACCGCGCGATCCCGCTGACCCACCCGCACGAGCCGGGCGACACGCGCGCGCAGGTCGCCGACCTGCAGCGCATGAAGGACCCGGCCGACCCGTCCTACCGCTGCGCGCCAGTGCGCTGGGTGCGCGCCATCCGCGGCGTGCCGCCGCCGATGGGCGGCATGGGCGTGCGCCAGTCGATAGGCGAGACCGACTTCGAGCAGAACCAGATCCTCGGCTACGCGCCGATCGAGCCCGACGGCAGCTTCAAGCTGCAGGTGCCCGCCGACGTGCCGCTGGCGCTGTCGGTGGTGGACGCCGACGGCCGCGCGATCCAGACCCATACGAACTGGATCCAGGTGCGCCCCGGCGAGCGCCGCACCTGCGACGGCTGCCACAGCCCGCGCCGCGGTGCCGCGCTGAACAGCGGCCCGGTCGTCAACACGCTGCCCGCCGGGCTGCAGCAGGCGCTGGCGGCGCAGCACCAGAGCGGCGAGACCATGGCCTCGCTGCGCACGCGGCTGGACCCGGCCGCGCTGCAGCTGGCCACGCACCCGGTCTTCACCGACATCTGGGCCGACACCACGCGCAGCGGCGTCGTCGCGCGCACCACGCTGTCGCTGCGCTACAGCGGCAACCCGGATCCGGCCGACGACCTCGCCACGCCGGCGCCCGTGAACGGCGTCATCAACTACCCCGAGCACATCCAGCCGCTGTGGGAGCGCGTGCGCGGCCCGAACGGCGCCCACACCTGCGTGGCCTGCCATGCCGACAGCGAGAAGCTGGACCTGCGCGGCACGCTCGCCGGCAGCGGCCGCCTGGTCAGCTACGAGGAACTGCTGGTCGGCGACCCCGTCATCGACCCCGTCACCGGCCAGCCCGTCGTGCGCCTGCGCAACGGCGTGCCCGAGGTGCAGCGCGGGCCCTCGCTGGTCAACAGCAGCTCGGGCGCGGCCAATACCGCGGGGCAGGCGCGCAAGAGCCGGCTGACCGAGATCCTGTGGGGCCAGACCCTGCTGGCCGGCGCGGCCGCGCGCACCGAGTACCCGGGGCCGGCGGCCGGCGCCCCGGGCGTGCCCGACCACGCCACGCTGCTGAACAAGGCCGAGAAGCGCCTGCTCGCCGAGTGGATGGACCTGGGCGGCCAGTACTACAACGACCCGTTCAACCCGAACGGCGGCGTGCGCATCGTCAACACGCTGTCGCAGGCGAGCTTCGTGCAGCAGGTGCAGCCGGTGCTGATGGCGCAGTGCGCCAGCTGCCACCAGGCCGGGGTGGGCAACCCGCGCAACCGCTTCGTGCTGACCGGCAGCGCCGAGGGCGACTTCAACGTCACGCTCAGCCTCATCAACAACACCTGCGACGCGCCGGCCAACCCGCTGCTGGCGCGGCCCTCGACCATCCCGCACCCCGCCGGCGACCTGGCCCAGACGACGGCGCTGCTGCCGGTGGGCGGCACCGCCTACACGCAGATCGCGAGCTGGATCTCGCGCGGCTGTCCCACGCCATGACGACGACGCCGAAGCGACGACCCCTGCTGCGCAGCGCCGCCGCCGCCGCGCTGGCCACGCTCGTGGCCGCCGGCTGCGGCGGCGGCGCGCTGGACAACCCCGACAGCGTGCGCAACCCGCCCGGGGCGACGGGGCAGAAGCTGTCCTTCGCCTATTTCCAGCGCTGCATCAACCCGGTGCTGCTGCGGCCGCTGCAGGTCAACATCAACGGCCAGATCAGCATCAACACCTGCGCCAGCAGCGGCTGCCACGACAACGCCAGCGGCACCGGCGGCGCGCTGCGCCTGCTGGGCAGTGCGACGGCGGTGGACCTCTCGCTGGCGCCGGAGCAGATCCGCGCCAGCGACATGTACAAGAACTTCTACTCGTCGCTGGGCGAGAGCGTGGTCGGCCAGCCCGACGCCAGCCGCATGCTCAACAAGCCGCTGGTGCGCGGCGTGCTGCACGGCGGCGGGCTGATCTTCGAGAACCCGGACACCCCGGAGGCGAAGCTGATCCGCTACTGGATCAGCCGCCCGATGCCGGCCAACCAGGACGAGTTCAGCACCGCGGCGGCGACCATGTTCACGCCCGCGGACCCGGACACCGGCGCCTGCAACACCGACTGACCATGACGCGTGCACTGCTCCGATCGCTGCTGCTCGTGCTCGTGCTGCTCGGTGCCGCGGTGTCCGCGCCGCGCGCGGCTGACCTGGTCGAGAAGCTCCAGGTCGCCGAGCCGTTCCTGGAGCTGCACACCGGCCCCGGCCGCGGCTACCCGGTCTTCTTCGTCGTCGAGAAGGGCCAGTCGGTCGCCGTCGAGCTGCGCCGCACCGACTGGTATCGCGTGCGCGCGGAAGGCGGCCAGGTCGGCTGGGTGCAGCGCCGGCAGCTCGAGACCACGCTCACCGCAGCCGGCCAGAACAAGACCTTCCGCGACCTGCTGCTGGACGACTACCTGGGCCGCCGGCTGGAGTTCGGCGGCGCCTGGGGGCGCTTCCGCGCCGAGCCGATGCTCAAGCTGGGGCTGCAGTACCGCATGGCCGACACGCTGGGCGCCGAGCTGGCCTTCGGCCAGGTGCAGGGCGCCTTCTCGGGCACCGACTTCTGGCATGTCGGCATCGTCAGCGAGCCCTGGTCGGACCGCCGGCTCTCGCCCTTCTTCGGCGTCGGCATCGGGCAGTTCCGCAACATCCCGAATGCCAGCCTGGTGGATGCCGCGCCGACCGACGCGCGCCTGGCGCACGCGATGCTGGGCCTGCGGTGGCATGTCGCGGAGCGCTTCGTGCTGCGCCTGGACTGGACTCTATACACCGCCTTCGTGGCCGATAACCGCAGCATCGAGTACCGCGCGGTCACCGGCGGGCTCGCGTTCTTCTTCTGAACGGGCTGCCCACCATGCACACCAAGCTCCTCCTGTCCGCGCTGCTCGCCACCCTCGCGCTGCCGGTGCTCGCGCAGACCGCGCCGGCCGCCGGCAACCAGCCGATCGACCCGCAGGTCCAGCGCCGCGAGCTCAAGCTGCCCAGCTACCCCTCGCGCGACATCGCGGTCGGCGCCTTCGTCGGCACCTACGCGACGCAGAACTTCGGCGCCAGCACGGTCAGCGGCATCCGCATCGGCTACCACGTCACCGAGGACATCTTCGTCGACGCGACCTTCGGCCAGACCAAGGTCAGCGACGAGAACTTCCGCCAGATCCTGCCCGGCGGCATCTTCGTCGAGCGCAGCGAGAAGCTCAGCTACTACGCGGTCTCGGCCGGCTGGAACGTGCTGCCCGGCGAGGTCTTCTTCGGCCGCAGCCGCGCCAAGGCCACGCAGGGCTACCTGGTCGCCGGCATCGGCAGCACGCGCTTCGCCGGGCAGAAGCGGCAGACGGTCAACGTCGGCTTCGGTTTCCGGCTGATCTGGAACGACCGCGTGGCGCTGCAGGCCGACGTGCGCGACCACATGTATTCGCTGGACCTGCTGGGCAAGCGGCAGAGCACGCAGAACCTCGAGATCACCGGCGGCCTGACGCTGTTCTTCTGACCTCCCCTCGTTTGCGAAAGGCACGGGCGATGCGACGTCGATTCCTGCTACTGCCCCTGGCCCTGGGCGCGCTGGCCACGCGGCCGGCCGCGGCCTCGCTGGTGCCGCAGGCGCCGGCGCCGGACTTCCGGCTGCCGATGCCCGACGGGCGCAACCTGCGCCTGGCCGAGCAGCGCGGCCAGGTCGTGCTGGTCAACTTCTGGGCCAGCTGGTGCGGGCCCTGCCGGCAGGAGATGCCGCACCTGAACCGGCTGTACGACAAGTACCGCAGCGCCGGCTTCGTGCTGCTGGGCGTCAACATCGACGAGGACCCGAAACACGGCGCCGCGACCGCGGTGCGCTGGGGCGTCAACTTCCCGGTGCTGCTGGACGCCACCAAGGCCGTCACGCGCCAGTACGACCTGGGCAGCATGCCGGCGACCGTGCTGATCGACCGCGACGGCCGCGTGCGCTACCTGCACCGCGGCTACCGCGAGGGCGTCGAGGCCGTGTACGAGCGGCAGATCCGCGAACTGGTGAAGGAGTGAGGACCTTGCTGCGACTGCTCCCGCTGCTCGCGGCCGCCTCGTTGCTGGCCGGCTGCGGCGTGCTGCGCGAGCCCTGGGTCAAGCCCTGGGAACGCGAGCGCCTGGCCGACCCGATCCTGCAGGCCTCGCGCGGCGCGATGGCCGACCGGCACCGCCAGCACATCCACAACGTGCGCGAAGGCGCACGCGGCGCCACCGGCGTGCAGGGGGGCGGCTGTGGCTGCAATTGACGCGCTGCGGCGCCTGCTCGTGCGCCTGGGCCGCGTCTGGCGCACGCTGCTGCCAGGCCTGCTGGCCACCGGCAGCGCCGTGGCCGCGACGCTGCCCGAGGACAAGGCCGAGCTCGTCTACCACCGCTACGAGGGCGGCGGCGTCATCGCCGACGGCCCGGCGCTGCTGGTGCGCAAGAGCCTCGCCGACCGCGTGTCGGTCTCGGCGCAGTACTACGTGGACGCGGTCAGCAACGCGTCGATCGACGTCGTCACCACCGCCAGCCCCTTCAAGGAGACGCGCCACGCGGTCGACTTCGGCGCCGACTGGCTGGTGCGCGACACGCTGCTCACGCTGTCGGCGGGCCGCAGCAAGGAGCCCGACTATCTCGTCGAGGCCTTCGGGCTGGACGTCGCGCACGAGGTCTTCGGCGGCATGACCACCGTCAGCGCCGGCTTCACGCGCTCGCGCGACCAGGTCGGACAGAAGGGCACGCCGGGCTGGATCGACCAGGCCACCCACTGGCAGTACCGCGGGGGCCTGACCCAGATCCTCACGCCGCGCTGGCTGGCCAGCGTCAACCTCGAGATCGTCTCCGACGAAGGTTTCCTCGGCAGCCCCTACCGCGCCGCGCGGGTGTTCGGCGCCGCGGTGCCCGAGCGCAACCCGCGCACGCGCACCAGCCGCGCCGTCAAGCTGCGCACCGCCGGCGACACCGGCGCGCTGCTCGCGCGCAGCGCGCTGTATGCCGAGTACCGCTACTACTGGGACACCTGGGACATCCGCGCGCACACCACCGAGCTCGGTGCCAGCAAGTACGTCGGCGAGCGCTTCCTCGTGGACGCCTCGCTGCGCCTGTATGCACAGGACAAGGCGCTGTTCTACAGCGACGACGCGCAGGCCGAGACGCGCTACGTCTCGCGCAACCGCCAGCTCTCCACCTTCGACAGCACCGCCTTCGCGCTGCGCGCGACCTACGCCTGGCCGGGCCAGCCCGCCGGCATGGCGCTGAAGCTGACTGCCGGCTACGAGCTCAAGCGCTTCCGCTTCAAGGACTTCACCGACCTGCGCAGCGGCGCGCCCTACCGCTACGACGCGCACGTGCTGCAGATGACCGTGAACGCCACCTTCTGACGGGAACCCCGATGAGCACCCGACCCCCGCAACGATCCGGCGCGCGCACGCTGCGCCGCACGATGGTGGCCGCGCTCGCGCTGCCGCTGGCCGCCGCTGCGCTGCTGTGGCTGTCCGACGCACGGGCGCAGGCCGCCAAGGCCGGCGAGCTGCCGGTAGCGGCCGTCAATGCGCAGGCCGCACCCGTTGCACCCGCTGCACCCGCTGCACCCGCCACCGCGGCCGAGCCCGCGCCCGCGCCCGCCGCCGCCGCGTCCGCCCCGACCGCGCCCGCCACACCCGCCGCACTGGACCAGCGCGTGCAGGACCTCAAGGCCGAGGTCACCGTCGGCGATGTCTTCGGCCTCTACCGCCAGGCGCATTCGGCCGACGACCCCGAGCCGATCCGCGATGTCACGGTGTTGCGGCAGGTCTTCCATGTCCGCGGCGAGGGGGTCTGGATTTCCTGCGACCGGATCGAGAACAAGGGCGGCGCGGAGCACGAGTACACGCAGTTCTTCGCACTACCGGTGC
>CAZUPH010000126.1:0-3003 GCA_964621995.1 uncultured Rubrivivax sp.
GGCCGAAGCAGCCGGCCAGGTCGCCGGCCCGGGCTTCGTTCTTTGCCGGGCCGCCCCGTGATCCGCGCACCGGCTGTGGCAAGCTGCGCCGGGCGCCGCCGCACCAGCCGGGCACGCCCCCCGCATGAACCTGCGCCTCCTCACCGCCGCCGACGTGGCCGCCTACCGCACGCTGATGATGGAGGCCTACACGCTGGCCGCCGACGCCTTCACCACCACCGCCGAGGAGCGCGCGCGCGAACCCGAAGCCTGGTGGCTGCGGCGCATCGCCGACCCCGGCGGGCTGGGCGTGGCCTTCGGCGCCTGGCATGGCGCGGCGCTGGTCGGCAGCGTCGCGCTGGAATACAGCCCCAAGCCCAGGACCCGCCACGGCGCGCTGCTGCTGGCCATGTACGTGCAGCCGGCAGCGCGCGGCCACGGCATCGCGGGTTCGCTGCTCTCCGCCGCGATCGACCATGCCGGGCGGCGCCCGGGCATGCGGCTGCTGACGCTCACCGTCACCGAGGGCAACGAGGCCGCGATCCGGCTGTACGAGCGCGCCGGCTTCCGCACCTGGGGGACGGAGCCGATGGCGATCGCCACCAGCGCGGGCTACAAGGGCAGGGTCCACATGTGGCGCCCGCTGGCCGGCAGCGCCGCCGCGCGCTGAGTCCATCACGCCGCGCACGATGAACGCCCCGCCCCGACGGACGACCCCACCAACGACCCGGTATGCGGTGCGCGCCGCGACGGCGGCGGTCGCCCCGCGCATCGCCGAGATCTACAAGCCCTACGTGCTGCACACCGCGATCGGCTTCGAGGAGGCGCCGGTTGCGCCCGAGGTGGTGGCCGGCCGCATCGCCCGGGTCGCCGAGGCCGGCCTGCCCTGGCTGGTGGCCGAGCACGAGGGCCGCGTCGTCGGTCATGGCTATGCCGGCCCGTGGCGCGAGCGTGCGGCCTACCGCTACGCGGTGGAATGCACGGTCTATACCGAGACCGGCCTGCAGCGCCGCGGCGTGGGCAGTGCGCTGTACGAGGCGCTGTTCGAGCGCCTGGTGCAGGGCCCCTGGCACATGGTGCTGGCGGTCATCGCGCTGCCCAACGAGGCCAGCGTGGCGCTGCACGAGAAGTTCGGCCTGCGCAAGGTGGCGCACTTCGCCGAGGTCGGCTGGAAATTCGGCCGCTGGCACGATGCCGGCAACTGGCAGCGCCGGCTGCGCGCACCCTTGGAGCCCTGAGCCATGAAGACCCCGCACGACGACGATGCGTCGCCGATGGCGCCGATCACCGACGCCGACCCCACCGTGGCCGAGATGGAGGCGCGCGTGGCACGCTTCGCGCGGCTCGCGCCGACCGCGGACTACGTGGACGCGCGGATCCCCGGCTGCGAACGCAGCACCTACCGCGTGCTCGGCACGCCACCCGGCGCGCCGCTGCAGGCCGAGGGCTTCCACATGAACCTCGTGCACTGCGAACCCGGCAAGGCGGCGCCGCTGCACAACCACCTGACGCAGGAGGTCTTCGTCGCGCTGAGCGGCACCTGGGAGGTCTTCTGGGGACCGCAGGGCGCACGCAGCCTGCGCCTGGCCCCCTGGGACGTGGTCAGCATTCCGCCCGGCGTGTCGCGCGGCTTCCGCAACGCCGGCGCCGAGCCGGCCTGGCTGATGGGCCTGGCCAGCGGCCAGGACCCGGGCCGCATCAACTGGCCCGAGCCGGTGCGCGCGGCGGCGCGCGCGGCCGGCGTCGAGTTGCCCTGAGTGCGGCGCGAGCGCGGCTGCGCGCGGGCTAGACTGCACCAGCCACCGACCGCCACGGAGGACCCCACCGATGCTGCAACTGCGCCCCTGCTGCGAATGCTGCGCAGCCGCGCTGCCGCCGGACGCCCGCAACGCGCGCATCTGTTCCTTCGAGTGCACGTTCTGCGACAACTGCGCGGGCGCCACGCTGGGCGGCATCTGCCCCAACTGCGGCGGCGAGCTGGTGCGCCGGCCGGTGCGCCCGGCCGCCAAGCTGGCCAGGTACCCGGCGTCCACCGAGCGCGTCGTCAAGCCTCAGGGCTGCGCGGCGCCGGTGGACGGCTGAAGCGCGCCGGCGGCACGGTCCCCGCGAGAGTCGCCGTGGCCGCCGCTGCCGAGCCGGTCACGCTGCGCGAGATCACCGCCGAGACGGTGATCGCGGTCGTCAGGCTCGAGGTCGCGCCGGCGCAGAAGCGCTTCGTCGCGCCCAATGCGGTGTCGCTGGCGCAGGCCCTCTTCGCGCCCGAGGCCTGGTACCGCGCGATCTACCTCGGCGAGCAGCCGGTCGGCTTCGTGATGCTGGCCGACGACTCGCTGCGCGACCCGGTGCCGGCACAGCCGGAGGTCGGCGTCTGGCGCTTCATGGTCGACGCGCGTTTCCAGCGCCGCGGCATCGGGCGCGCGGCGCTGCAGCTCGTCATCGGGCATGTGCGCCGCAAGGGTCTGTTCGACAGGCTCCTGATCTCGTACGTGCCCGGGGAAGGCGGGCCCGAGGCGCTGTACCTGTCGCTCGGCTTCGAGCCCACCGGCGAGGTGGACGAAGGCGAGGTGGTGCTGGCACTGCCCCTGGGCCGGCCGCCGGCCTGAGCCGCTGCGCGGTCGGCTCAGCCGCCGCCGAGCAGCGCGTCCACCCCCACGGCCGGCACCACGCCGGCCGCCGCCTGCGCGAGCCCGGCGTCCAGCGTGACGAAGGCATCGCCCTGCAGCCGCGTCAGCGCCAGGTATTCGGCGACGAAGGTGTCCGGCCAGCCCGGCGGCGACGCGCTCAGGCCGTGGCGGCGAGCACCCAGTCCACGAAGTCGCGCACCGCCGGGCGCCGGCGGTCGGCGTGGCGCACGCACAGGTGGTGCACGGCGCGCGTGACGACCATCCAGCCGGGCGCGTGGAGCTCGACGAGCTCCCCGCGCTCGAGCTCGCGCGCGGCCAGCCGCGTGCTTTCGAGCGCGACGCCCAGGCCGTCGGCCGCCGCGGCGATGGCCATCGCGGCGCGGTCGAAGGCCGGCCGCTG
>CAZUPH010000126.1:3013-12426 GCA_964621995.1 uncultured Rubrivivax sp.
CCGGCCTCGCTTCACCGGCTCGCGCCGGACCTCTTCCGCAACCCCGAGGGTCGCGTGCTCCGCGCGGCTCTCGCCGCCCACCGAGCGTTGTATGAGGCGCTGTCGGACTACTACGACCATCAGGCCTCGGAAGAGGAACAAAGGGAGCTGGAGGTCATTGATCTCGACTGCGCGGCGCTTCGAGAGCTCGAGATTGGCCGCTGGCGCGCCGGCATCGACAGGCCCTGGAGCTCGAACCACTCGCGCCAGCCGACCGGGCTGAGCGTCGAGTCGATCAGCGGCAGCCGCTGCAGCAGCTGCACCGCCTCGTTCCCCGCGTGCTTGGACGGCGGCCGCAGGGCCGGCGCGACGAGCGGCACGATGCGCTCGGCCCCCAGCGCCACGCACTCCACACCGCCGCGCGCCGGCGGTGCCGCGCCGTAGGCCAGCACGACGTCGAGCTCGCGCACGACGGCCAGGTCCGGCGTCTCGGCGCCGGTGCTCAGACGCACGTTGAGCTCGCCATGTGCCGCCAGGAAGGCGGGCAGGCGCGGCCCGAGCCACTTGAGCGCCAGGCTGGGCGCGCAGTGCACCGCCAGCACCTGGTCTTGCGCGGGCAGCGCCACCTCGGCGCAGGCGGCCTCCAGGGCGTCGAAGACGCGCGACAGGCTCTCGTGCAGGCGCCGGCCCTCCGGCGTGGTCTGCACGCGGCGGTGGCGGCGCTCGAAGAGCGCGCGGCCGAAGTGCGCCTCCAGCTCGCGCATCTGGTGGCTGACGGCGGAGGCGGTCAGGTGCAGCTCCTGCGCGGCGAGTGCGAAGCTCTGCAGCCGCGCGGCCACTTCGAAGGTGCGCAGCCGGGCCAGGGAAGGAAGCCGCCTCATGCAAATCGCCAATTGATGAAATCGGCTCAACTTTTGATGAGGAGCGATCGTTTGTCAAACCCGGCCCGCAGGCCCAGCATCGGCCGCTTCGACGCCCCCGACCACCAGGAGACGCCATGTCCGCCGTACTCGAGAAGCTCAAGGCCGCCGCACCGAAGGAGTACCGATTCGACCCGCAGACCGAACCGAAGGTCTCGATCTACCAGCCGGACCAGCCCGGGCTGATGTTTCCCGGCCGCCCGAGCTTCGACGACGTCGCGCAGGAGCGGCAGTACCTGAAGGAGCGCCTGGCCGGCGCCTGCCGCGCCTTCGCGCGCGCCGGCTTCGACTACGGCTTCGCCGGCCACCTGACGATCCGCGACCCCGAGCGGCCGCACCTGTACTGGACCAACCCGATGGCGGTGCACTTCCGGCAGGTGAAGGTCTCCAACCTGATCCTCGTGGATCACCGCGGCCGCGTCGTCGAGGGCAGCCACGCCGTCAACCGCGCCGGCTTCGTGCTGCACGCGGCGGTGCACGAGGCGCACCCGGACATCGTCGCGATGTGCCACGCACACACGCTGTACGGCACCGCGTTCGCGGCGCTGGGCAAGCCGCTGGCGCCGATCTCGCAGGACGCCGCCGCCTTCTTCGAGGACCACATCGTGATCACCGACGAGGCCGGCCAGGTGGCGGTGGAAGAGGATGCCGGCCCCAAGGTGGCCGACTGGTTCGACGGCGTGAAGGCCGCGATCCACCAGAACCACGGCCTGTTCACCGCCAGCCGCCACAGCATCGAGGCCGCCGCCTTCTGGTTCATCGCGCTGGAGCGCTGCTGCCAGCAGCAGCTGCTGGTGGAGGCCAGCGGCGTCGCGCCCAAGCTGGTGCCGCCCGAGCGCTCGCGCTACAGCCGCGAGCACGTGGGCAGCGAATACATCGGCTGGCTGCACTTCCAGACGATCTGGAACGACCTCGTGCGCAGCGAGCCCGACCTCTTCGACTGAGAAGGCATGACCAAACCCGCCGCGCGCGATACTGCGCCCGCGGGCGGGTGCGTCGCACCCCCGCGCCTGGCAGGGGGTGGCGATGAACGGGAAGGTGGCAATGGTGGTGGGCGGCGGCAGCGGCATCGGCGCCGCGGCCGCGCGGCGGCTGGCCGCGGACGGCTACGCGATCGCGGTGCTGTCTTCCTCCGGCCGCGGCGAGGCGCTCGCCGCCGAGCTCGGCGGCCTCGGCGCGACGGGGTCGAACCAGTCGTCCGAGGACCTCGAGCGCTTCACCGCGCGCGTGCTCGAGCGCTGGGGCCGCATCGACGTGCTGGTCAACAGCGCCGGCCACGGCCCCAAGGGCCCGGTGCTGGCGCTGAGCGACGCGCAGTGGCACGCCGGCCTCGAGACCTACCTGCTCAACGTGATCCGCGCCGCGCGCGCCGTGACGCCGGCGATGCTGCGCCAGGGCGGCGGCGCCATCGTCAACATCTCCTCGGCCTGGGCCGAGGAGCCGAGCGCGATGTTCCCGACCTCGGCCGTCTTCCGCAGCGGGCTGGCGGCCTTCACGAAGCTGTTCGCCGACCAGCACGCCGCGGGCAGGGTGCGCATGAACAACGTGCTGCCGGGCTGGATCGACAGCCTGCCGGCCACCGAGGAGCGCCGCCAGTCCGTGCCGATGCAGCGCTACGGCACCAGTGACGAGGTCGCCGCGACGATCGCCTTCCTGGCCTCCGACGGCGCGGCCTACATCACGGGGCAGAGCCTGCGCGTCGACGGGGGG
The DNA here is from genome assembly GCA_964621995.1 of uncultured Rubrivivax sp. Lineage (GTDB taxonomy): Bacteria > Pseudomonadota > Gammaproteobacteria > Burkholderiales > Burkholderiaceae_C > Rubrivivax. Next base: position 5,623 of record CAZUPH010000126.1, read on the forward strand.
CTGATGCGCTCGCTGTAGCGCGGCGCGCGGCGGCAAGCCCCCAGGGTCTCGCCCCGCCGTCGTGCCGGCGGGCCTTCAGCCGCCCAGCTCGGCGCCGTCGGCGCGCAGCACCGCCTGCAGCGCCGCCACCGAGAAGCGGCCCTGCACGCGCAGCGCCGCCGCGCTGCCGGCGGCCTGGCCCATCACGAAGCAGGCGCCGCTGGCGCGTGCCGCGCTCTGTCCCAGGTGCTCCATGCTGGCGCAGCGCCCGGCCACCAGCAGGTTGTCCACGCGCACCGGCACCAGCATGCGCCAGGGCAGCTGGTTGAAGGCGTTGTCCGGGTCGCGCGGGAAGCCCCACTGCACCGCGCCGGCCACGTGCCGCTCCACCGGCCAGGCGTTCAGGCCGATGCTGTCGTCGAAGCGCGCGCCGCCGATCACGTCCTCGCCGCTGAGCGCATAGGCGCCGCGCACGCGCCGCGTCTCGCGCACGCCGACCTGCGGCGCGATCTCGGCGATCTCCGCGGCCTCGAAGCCCGGCACCTCGGCGCGCAGGAAGCGCATGTACTCGACGATCTGGCGCCGGCCTTCGGTCTCCGCCGCGCTGAGCTGGCGCGCATCGGTGGCGTCGACCGCACGGCCGTGTTCGTTGCGCAGCTGCGTGACGTTGGCGCGCCACTCGGCGGGGTTGCGCTGCGGGCGCAGGATGGCGCCGCGGCGCGGGAAGGCGTAGCGGTCGGCGGCGGCGTCCATCAGCGCGTCGATGGCGCCGAAGCTGCCGACGGCCGCCAGCGCGCGCGCCGCATCCACCTGGCCGATGCGGAACATCGTCGTCGGGTACAGCGAGTCGCCGTGGCCGTCGCCGAGCTCGCAGGGCACGCCGGCGAAGTGCGCGAGGTCGCCGTCGCCGCTGCAGTCCACGAATTCGCGGGCGCGCAGCGCGCGGCGGCCGCTCTTGGTCTCGACGATCAGCGCATCCAGGCGGGCGCCGTCCTCGTGCATCGCGACGCCGGCGGCCCAGGCGTGGAACAGCAGCTCCACGCCGGCGGCCAGCAGCAGCTGGTCGGCCGCGCACTTGTAGGCGGCGATGTCGTAGCTGCGCACGCGGATGCGCCCCTGCAGCCCGTCCTGCGGCGCATTCAGGCCGCCCAGCGCGGCTATGCGGGCCAGCAGCTCGTCGACGACCACGCCGCGCACCAGCGGCTGCATCTCGCCGCCGCGCCGGCCGTAGAGCCCGGCGAAGTTGGTCACGCCGCCGGCCGTGCCCATGCCGCCCAGGAAGCCGTAGCGTTCCACCAGCAGCGTGCGCGCGCCGCCGCGCGCGGCGGCCACTGCGGCGGCGATGCCGGCCGGGCCGCCGCCGAGCACGACGACGTCGTATTCGCCGTAGAGCTCGGTGCGGCGGGCGGGTTCGTCGATCCAGGCACTCAAGTGGGACGTCCCTCGGGGGCTTCCAGCATGGACAAGGCGCCGGCCGGCAAGGCCACGAGCCCGGCCCTTGCGCGGATCCGGCTTCGCCGGTCCGCTGCAAGAGTCCCCTCGGGGGGTGGCGACCGGGAGGGAGCCTGGGGGCCTATTGAAGCTTGATGTTGCGGTCGCGGATGATGGCGCCCAGGATCTCGGTCTCGCGCGCCACGCGCTGGCGCAGGCCGTCGCCGCTGCTGCCCACGGCCTGCCAGCCGCCGGTCAGCAGCCGCGCCTTGGCCTCGCCGTTGACGGCCGCGGGCACCTCGCGCGCCAGCCGCGCCTGCGCCGCCGCGCTCAGCGAGGCCGGGCCGACCAGCGCCACCCAGACCTCCAGCGGGTCCATCGCCACGCCCAGCTCGCCCAGCGAGGGCACGCCCTCGGCCAGCGGGCTGCGCGGGCCGGTCAGGCCGACGACGTTGAGCTTGCCGCCCTGCACCTGCGGCATCGCGATGCCCGGGGGCATCAGCGCGGCGCGGATCTCGCCGCCGATCAGCGCGGTGATCACCGCCGGGTTGCCGTTGTAGGGCACGTGCACGGCATCGAAGCCGCCGCCGACGCGGCCCTTCACGTATTCCATGCCCAGGTGCCCGACCGAGCCGATGCCCACCGAGCCGTAGCTCCACTGCGTGCCGCTGGCCTTCGCGGCGGCGATGAAGGCGGCGCCCTTGGGCGCGTCCGGCGGCGTCACCAGCACCAGCGGCGCGGTGGCCAGCAGCGAGACCGGCGTGAAGTCCTTCGCCGGGTCGAAGGGCAGCGCCGGGTTCAGCAGCTTGGCCGAGGTCAGGTTGCCGTTGATCACGACGCCCAGCGTGTGGTCGTCGTTGGCCTTGGCCACCGCGTCCGCGGCGATGTTGCCGGAGGCGCCGGGCCGGTTCTCGACCACCACCGGCTGGCCCAGGGTCTTGGCCAGCGTGTCGGCCAGCGCCCGCGCCGCGGTGTCGGGCGTGCTGCCGCCGGGGAAGCCGACCAGGATCTTCAGCGGCCGCGTCGGCCACTCGGCCTGCGCGAGGGCGGGGCCGGCGAGGGCGGCCAGGGCCGCGCCGGCCAGCGTGGCCAGCAGGGTTCGGCGGGTGGCGGGACGGGTCATGCGCGGGTCTCCTGTGCGATGCATCGGGGCGCCCGGGCGGCACGCCCGGGCATCAGCGGCGCAGTATCGCGCATGCCGTCGCGGCTACGATGGCGCGATGCCTTGGCTGGATGCGCTCGTCGCCGTCGCCGTGCTGGCCCCGGCCCTGGCGCTGCGGCCCTGGCGCATGCTGCCCGGGGGCGTGCCGCCGTGGCCGGCGCTGGCCTGGCTGGCGCTGATGCCGCTGCTGTGGAGCACCGACCGCATCGCGGCCACGCCGCTCGTGCAGCCGCTGTCGGGCAGCGTGCTCGTGCTGCTGATGCTGGGCTGGCCGCTCGCCGTGCTGTGGCTGCTGCCGGTGGCCGCGGCGACGCTGGCGCTGGGCCTGCCGGCCGAGGAGGCGCTGCACCGCCTGGTCTGGCAGGGCTACGTGCCGGCGACGCTGGCGCTGGTGCTGGGCGCGGCCTTGCGGCGCTGGCTGCCGAAGCACCTGTTCGTGTATATCCTGGGCCGCGGCTTCTTCGCCATCGCGATCGCGCTGATGGCGGCCGGCACCCTGTCGGTGGCGCTGCACGGCACGCCGGGCACGCTGCAGACCGAGGAGGTGCTGGTCGCGCGCTGGCTGTCGTCCTGGGGCGACGCCTTCCTCACCGGCATGCTGGTGGCGGTGTTCGTGGCCTTCCGGCCGCAGTGGCTGGCGACCTACGCCGACCGCATCTACCTGCCGAAGTGAGCGGCGCCGGCCGCGCGCGGCGCTGCGGCTCAGGCGCGCTCGAGCGTGACCCCGCTGCGCGCGATGCGCAGCGCGCCGCCGGCGGCCGGCTCCACCAGCTCGCCGCTGGCCAGCCGGTATTCGTGCACGCCGGTGGACACCCAGTTCTGCTCCAGCGCGTCGGGCACCGAGTCGTCGTGGCGCAGCCGCTCGTAGGCCATCACCTTGTACGCGCCACCGTCGCTGCCGCGCGCGTTGAAGGATTCCAGCAGATGCAGCTTCAGGTCCATGGCGGTCCTCCGTTCGGTGGGTGGCGGGCGGACCATTGTGCGCAGCGTGCCGCGCGGTGTCGACCGAAGGCCGCAGCGCCGGTGCCGGATTGCGCAGCCCCGACGCGCCGACACGCGACCGCGCTTCACTTGCGCCAGAACTGCGGCGTGAACAGCACCATGAAGGCCAGCAGCTCGACGCGGCCGACCAGCATCGCCAGCGACAGCACCCAGGTCTGGTAGTCGGTCAGGTGCGCGTAGTTGCCCGCCGGCCCGACGCTGCCCATGCCCGGGCCCATGCAGTGGATGGACGCGACGACGGCGCTGACCGCGGTGTCGAGGTCGATCTCGGACATCAGCATCAGCATCGTGAAGCCGATGATGGACACGCCGTAGACCAGCATGTAGCCGAGCACCGCGAAGATGACCTCGGTGCCCACGGTCCGCCCGCCCAGCGTGACCGGCTGCACCGCGCGCGGGTGCACGATGCGCGTGAGCTCGCGCCGCGCCTGCTTCAGCAGGATCAGCAGGCGCACCATCTTGATGCCGCAGCCGGTGGACCCGGCGCTGGTGGCCAGCCCGGACAGCAGCAGCATGAAGGCCGGCGCGAAGACCGGCCACTGCAGGTAGTCCACGGTCGAGTAGCCGGTGGTCGACGCGACCGAGATGACGTTGAAGGTGGCGTGGCGCAGCGCCTGCAGCGGCGCATAGGTGCCGTTGAGCACCAGCACCACGGCGACCAGCAGCGCGCTGCCCAGCATCACGAACAGCGTCGCGCGCAGCTCGGGGTCGGCGAAGGTCGGGCGCAGCGAGCGCTTGCGCACCGCGATGAAGTACAGCGCGAAGTTGCAGCTGCACAGCAGCATGAAGAACACCGCCACCGCCTCCAGCAGCGGCGAGGCGAAGTGCCCGAAGCTGGCGTCGTGCGACGACAGCCCGCCCAGGCTGACGGTGCTGAACATGTGCATCATCGCGTCCAGCGCGTCCATGCCGCCGGCCCAGTAGGCGCCGAAGCAGGCCAGCGAGAAGACGAAGTAGACGCCCCACAGGCCCTTGGCGGTCTGCGTGATGCGCGGCGTGAGTTTGGTGTCCTTCAGCGGGCCGGCGGCCTCGGCGCGGAAGAGCTGGCTGCCGCCCACGCCCAGCATCGGCAGGATGGCCACCGCGAGGATCAGGATGCCCATGCCGCCCTGCCACTGCAGGAAGGTGCGCCAGACGTTGACCGAGGCCGGCAGCGCGTCCAGCCCCGTCATCACCGTGGCGCCGGTGGTCGTGAGGCCGGAGACGGCCTCGAAGTAGGCGTCGGTGTAGGACATCGGCCGGCCCGCCTGCTCGGACCAGCCCATCAGCGGGAACGACGCGAAGACCGGCAGCACCGACCACACCAGCACCACCAGCAGCACGCCGTCGCGCGGCTGCAGTTCGCGCCGTCGGCGGCGCGAGGGCAGCCACAGCGCCAGGCCGACCACCACCGTCAGCGCCATCGGCGCCGGCCACACGCGCAGCGCGCCGTCGTCCAGCGCCCACGAGGTGGCCAGCGGCACCGCCATCGTCAGCCCGAAGACGGCGAGGATCGCGCCGAGCACGGCCACGACGGGCCGGAGGTTGTCCATCGCGCGTCAGAAGAAGGTCGCGCCGACCTGGAACAACCTCTCGACCTCGCGCACCATGCGCTTGCGCGGCAGGAAGACGATGACGTGGTCGTCGGCCTCGATCACGGTGTCGTGGTGCGGCATGATGACCTTGACGCCCGCCGGCGTCGGCGTGTCCTCGGCCGGCAGCCCGCGCACGATGGCGCCGATCTCGGCGCCGCGCGGCAGCGACAGCTCCTCGATGCGGCGGCCGACCACGCGCGAGGTGCCCGGGTCGCCGCGCGCCACCGCCTCCAGCGCCTCGCTGGCGCCGCGGCGCAGGCTGTGCACGGCCTCGACGTCGCCGCGCCGCACGAAGGCCAGCAGCTCGCCGATGACGGCCTGCGCCGGCGAGATCGCGATGTCGATCGTGGTGCCCTGCACCAGGTCGGCGTAGGCGCGGCGGTTGATCAGCGCCAGCACGCGGCGCGCACCCAGCCGCTTGGCCAGCAGGCAGGACATGATGTTGTCCTCGTCGTCGCTGGTGATGGCGATGAAGAGGTCCATGTCCTGGACGTTCTCGTCCTCCATGAGGTCCTCGTCGGTGGAGTCGCCGTTGAGCACCAGCGCCGAGGACGGCAGCTGCGAGGCCAGGTACTCGCAGCGGCTGCGGTCGGCCTCGATCAGCTTGATCTCGTGGTACGCGTGGATCTCGCGCGACAGGCGCAGGCCGACCTTGCCGCCGCCGGCGATCATCACCCGGCGCACCGGGCGGTCCTGGCCGTGCAGGGCCTCCAGCACGCGGCGGATGTCGGAGGTGGCGGCGAGCACGAAGACCTCGTCGTCGGGTTCGATCTGCGCGCGGCCGTCGGCCGGCACGCGCGCGTTGCCGCGGTAGATGGCCACGATGCGCATCTCCGCGCCGCGCAGCAGCTTGGGGATCTCGGCCAGCGTGTGCTTGACCAGCGCCGCGCCGGCCACCGCGCGCACCGCGATCAGGCTGACCAGCCCGCGCGCGAACTCCAGCACCTGCAGCGCCTCGGGAAACTCGATCAGCTTGCGGATGTAGCGCGTGACCGACTCCTCCGGGCAGATCACCTGGTCGACCGCGAAGCCGTTCTCCTTGCCCAGCAGCGCAGTGCCGCCGACGAACTCGGGGCTGCGCAGCCGCGCGATCGTGGTCGGCACGTTGAACAGGTCGTGCGCCACCTTGCAGGCCACGAGGTTGGTCTCGTCGGCCGGCGCGCAGGCGATCAGCATGTCGGCGTCCTCGATGCCGGCCTCGCGCAGCACCGAGGGCTGGATGCCGTTGCCGGTGACACCGCGCAGGTCCAGGCGCTGCTGCAGCGCGCCCAGGCGCTCGGGCTGCGTGTCGACGACCGTGATGTCGTTCTTCTCGGAGGCCAGGCTCTCGGCGACGCTCTCGCCGACGCGGCCGGCACCGATGATGATGATGTTCATCGCGGCGTGCCGCTGCGGCGCCGGGCGCGCACTGCGGGGGAACTCATGGCGCCGATTGTGCCGCCGTCGGCGTGGCCGCGACGCGCGCCGCGTCCGGGGCGTCGTCCGGATACAACCGCCGCAGCAGCTCGCGCACGGTCTCGCGCAGCAGCGGCTGCAGCGCGGCGGCCAGGCGCTCGGCCTGCACGCCGGGGGCGGCCGCATCCGGACGCTCGCCGCGCCCGGCCCACAGCGCGGCCAGCACGGTGGGGTCGTCGAAGGGCTGGCCCCCCTGCTGGG
>CAZUPH010000127.1:0-12284 GCA_964621995.1 uncultured Rubrivivax sp.
AGGGCCGCAGCGCGGCCAGCAGCTGCGCGCGCTGCACGCCCAGGGGGCCGGCCGCGCCGCCGCAGGCCGCGGCGAGCAGCGCCTCGCGCGCGGCGCCGCCGAGCGGCAGCGCCTGCTCCCACAGCGCGAGCAGCGCGTGGTCGTCGAAGGCGGCGGGGTGCACGAGCATGCGCCGTGGTCAGGCCGGCTCGGTGAACTGCGGCTCGGCCGGCTCGGCGACGTCGAAGTCGCGCTCCCAGCCCTCGTTCTCCAGCTTCAGCGTCTGGATCAGCACCGCATTCGCATTGGCATCGAGGTCGGCCTGGGCCTGGTACTCGCTGACCCAGCAGCGGAAGACCTTGTAGGCCAGCACGAGCTGCCCGGCCTCGTTCATGACCTCGATGATCAGGTCCTTGCGGAAGTCCTTCAGGCTGACCTCCGCGCCCAGGCCGCTGCCGAAGTTCCAGACCTTGTTGGCCCACTTCTCGAACTCGGTGTCGTGCGTGACGCCGCGCTCGAGCGTGATCGCCTCGTACTTGGTGCGTCCCGGGCTCTTGCGTCCGGTGCTGGGGTCGCCGCCCTCGCGGTGCTCCACCACCTCGGTGCTGCGCTTGAGCGCGCCGATCTTGCTGACGCCGGCCACGTAGCGGCCGTCCCACTTGATCCTGAACTTGAAGTTCTTGTAGGGATCGAAGCGCTGCGCGTTGACCGAGAACTGGGCCATCTCGTTGCTCCTGCTGGAAGGGGTGGGCGGGGCCGCCTCAGGCCTGCACCTGGCCGGCCATCTGCTGCAGCTTGACGATCACGAACTCGGCCGGCTTCAGCGGCGCGAAGCCGACGACGATGTTGACGATGCCGAGGTTGATGTCGGCCTGCGTCGTGGTCTCGCGGTCGCACTTGACGAAGTAGGCGTCGCGCGGGCTCGTGCCCTGGAAGGCGCCCTGCCGGAACAGGTTGTTCATGAAGGCGCCGATGTTGAGCCGGATCTGCGCCCACAGCGGTTCGTCGTTGGGCTCGAAGACCACCCACTGCGTGCCGCGGTACAGGCTCTCCTCGAGGAACAGCGCGGTGCGGCGCACCGCGAGGTATTTCCACTCCGAGGCCAGCTGGTCGGCGCCGCGCAGCGTGCGCCCGCCCCAGACCACGCGCCCGGCCACCGGCAGCTCGCGCAGGCAGTTGACGCCCTGCGGGTTGAGCACGCCGTTCTCCAGGTCGGTCAGCCGCACCGCCAGGCCCGCGGTGCCGTTGAGCGTGGCGTCCAGCCCGGCCGGGGTCTTCCACACCCCGCGCGATGCGTCGGTGCGCGCCAGCACGCCGGCCACCGCGCCGCAGGGCGCATAGGCCTCGAGCCGGTTCTCGCGCAGCGGGTTGGGCGCCAGCACGCGCGGGAAGTACAGCGCCGCGTTCTCGCTGCGCGTCAGCGCATTGGCGAAGGTCTGCGCCGTGGCCACGCTGTTGGCGCTGGCCGGCGGGTCCACGAGCAGCATCGCGCGCCGGCGCACGCAGTAGGCCAGCGCATTGGTCAGGTCGGTGGCGTCGACGTCGTCGGTGGGCGAATACGGCGGGATGCACAGCAGGTTGAACAGGTCGGCATGCTCCAGCGCGAAGATGCCGGCGCGGTCGGCCTCCAGGCTGGCGCCGGTGACGACCTGTGCCGAGGTGACGGCGTCGCCGTCGGCGGTGGCCGGCGCGACCGAGCCGTCGACGAAGGCCACCGGGGTGTTGGCCGCGGTTTGCGCCGGCCGCGTACCGGCGCCGCTGGCCACGCGTGCCAGCAGGCTCTCGGTGGCGAGCACGCGCGTGACGTGGCGCGGGCTCGCGGCCGCCGCCGAGAGGTTGAAGTAGCTCTCCTTCGCGCCGTTGGCCAGGTTCGTGATCGTCAGGTTGAACAGCGGCGCGGCCAGCGTGCTGCCGCCGGCACCGGCGTGGTCCACCGCCACGCGCAGCTGCGTGGCCCAGGTGCCGGGGTCGGGCAGCGATTCCCCGGTCACGCTGGTGGCGGCCTCCAGCACCAGGTCGCCGCCGCCGCCGTCGTGCGGCAGCGTCGCGGTGCAGGCCGTGGCGCCGTTGGCCACGCGCACCACCAGCAGGTCGCTGCCGCCGTTCTGGAAGCAGTGCAGCGCCGCGAAGCTCATCGGCGCCTCGTCCCACAGGCCACCGAAGGTGCGTTCGAACTCGGCGAAGCTGAAGACGCGCACCGGCCGGTTCAGCGGCCCGCGACGCGTGCGGCCGACCATCGCGGTGATCGAGGTCGCCACGCCCGTGATCGTGCGCACGCCGCTGGGCACTTCCTCGATGTAGACGCCGGGGTAGCTGAGGACTGCGGGCATCGTGGGCTCCTTCGTCGGGTCGGGTCGGGGCTGGGGTCGGGGTCGGGTCGATGCGGTCGGCTTCAGTGCAGCGGCCCGCTGCGCCGCGCGGCGCTGGGCGGTGCGCCGGCGCGCGCATACAGCACGCTGCCGTCGGCCAGGCGCTGGCGGCGCAGTTCGCCGGCCGTCACCAGCCGGTCCAGCGCCTGCTGCACCAGCGGCAGGCCGAGCCGCCCGTCGTCGCCGACCCACCAGCGCGCCACGCCGTCCACCGAGTCGGCGGCCTGCGGGTGACGCGCCAGGTAGGCCAGCACGGCCTGCACGATGGCGTCGACGGGGTCCGGGGTCTGCATCGCCGCGCGGGACAGCATGGGCGGGCCGGAGCGCAAGCCGCGTGCCAGGCCCACCGCGCGCGGCGCGGCATCGCAAGTGCCTGATCTGCAAGGCCGTTCGCGTCGCGCGCCGGCTGGGGCCGGTGGGTCGCTCGCGACCCGGCGGGTCAGTCGCGACCCGGCGGCGGCAGTGCCTGGCGGTCGATGGCGTGCTTCTTCAGCAGCTTGCCGAAGGCGCGCCGCTCCTTGCCGACGAGCAGCGCCGCCTCGCTGACGTTGCCGCCGGCGGCGCGCAGCGCGCGCAGCAGGAAGTCGCGCTCGAAGGCCTCGAGCGCCTGCGCCTTGGCCTGCTGGTAGGGCGGCAGCGGGTCCGCCGGCGCCGGGTGCCGCGGCCTGCCGCCGGGCGCGGCCGGCGCCTCGTGGATCATCGTGCCGTCGCACATCAGCACCGCGCGGTGCACCCAGTTCTCCAGCTCGCGGATGTTGCCCGGCCAGGCGTTGCGCGCGATCCAGTCCTGCGTGGCGGCATCGAAGTCCTTGACCGCGCCGCCATACTTGCGCGCGTAGCGCTCGGCGAAGTGGCGCGCCAGGCGCAGCGCGTCGTCGCCGCGCTCGCGCAGCGGCGGCAGCCGCACGTGCAGCACCTTGATGCGGTACAGCAGGTCCTGGCGGAACAGCCCGGCGGCCACCAGCGGCTCGAGCGCGCGGTTGCTGGCGGCGATCAGCCGCACGTCGCCGCGGCGCTCGCGGCCGCCCAGCGGGCGGAAGCAGTTGTCCTGCAGGAAGCGCAGCAGCGCCACCTGCGCCCGCGGCGCCAGCGCGTCCACCTCGTCCAGGAACAGCGTGCCGCGCTCGGCCTCGGCGACGAGCCCGGCGCGGCGCTCGCGCGCGTCGGTGAAGGCCCCGCGCTCGTGCCCGAAGAGCTCGGACTCGAACAGCGACTCGGGCAGCGCACCGCAGTTCAGCGCCACGAAGGGCGCTGCCTGGCGCGGGCCGCCGTAGTGGATGGCGCGTGCGGCGACCTCCTTGCCGCTGCCCGTCTCGCCTTCCACCAGCACCGGCGCGTCGCTGCGCGCGACGCGCTCGATGCAGGCCAGCGCCAGCCGGAACGAAGCCGACTCGCCGACAATGCGAAACGGCGCCCGCTGGGCCTCGCCGCGCGGCGGCGCCGCCACGGCGGGCGGGCGCTGGGCGGGGGGGCCCGGCGCGGCGACCGCCGGGGAGCCGGGCAGTCCGGGCAGTCCGGGCGGGCCGGGCGGGCCGGACCTGCCGGGCGGGAGGGAGCTGGGGTTCATCGGCGCGGTCCGCCGGCGCGGGCGCCGGCGGACCGCTGCGTTATAGGAGGCCCCCCGCGGCGCGTCTGCCCCTAGGCCTAGGGTTCGAAGCCCCGAAGCCGCCGCTGTTGCTTCGGCTTACGTGTCGCGCAGCGCCCCCCGGGCGCGCGGCGCGCGGTGGTTCAGGCCGTGACGCGGCAGGCCGTCTCCGAGGCGCTCCAGTCGGCCAGCCGGCCGTCCAGCGGCACGCCGCGGCGCACCGCGGTCATCTCGGCCACGATGGCCAGCGCGATCTCCGGCGGCGTGCGCCCGCCCAGGTTCAGGCCCACCGGTCCGCGCAGCGCGGCGACCTCGGCCTCGCTGACGTCGAAGTCGCGCAGGCGCTGGCGACGTGCGTCGTTGTTGCGCCGCGAACCGAGCGCGCCGACGTAGAAGGCCGGCGTCTTCAGCGCCTCCATCAGCGCCAGGTCGTCGAGCTTGGGGTCGTGCGTGACCGCGACCACCGCGCTGTGCGCGTCCAGGTTCATCGCGAGCACCAGGTCGTCGGGCATCAGGCGCGACAGCGTGACCCCCTCGATGGTCTTCCAGCCCTCGTGGTATTCCTCGCGCGGGTCGCAGACGGTGACGTGGTAGTCCAGCATGACCGCCATCGTGGCCAGGTAGCGGCTGAGCTGCCCGCCGCCGATGACCAGCAGCCGCAGGCGCGGACCGTGCACCGTCTCCAGCGCCGCACCGTCCCAGCGCAGCGCGTCGCCGTCGCGGCAGGGCGCCAGCGAGACCAGCCCGGTGGCCATCTCCAGCCGCCGCCGCACCACGCGGTGCTGCTCGATGGCGGCCAGCAGCTCGCGCAGCAGCGACGAAGCCGACAGCGGCTCCAGCACGATCAGCACGCTGCCGCCGCAGGGCAGGCCGAAGCGCTGCGCCTCCTCGGCCGTGGCGCCGTAGGTGGTGGTCTGCGGCAGGCGCAGCGCGAGCTCGCCGCGCTTCACGCGCTCGATCAGGTCGTCCTCGATGCAGCCGCCGGACAGCGAGCCGGCCACCTGGCCGTCGTCGCGGATGATCATCAGGCTGCCCGGCGGGCGCGGGCTGCTGCCCCAGGTGCGCACCACCGTGCCCATCACGACGCGGTGGCCGCGGTTCATCCAGTCCATCGCGGTGCGGACGACCTCGACATCCATGCTGTTCATGGGGATCTCCGTGCGGGTTGACCCTGATGCCGGAGCATGCCACAGCCGCGTTCTGCCTCGCAGCGGCCCCGGTTGGCCATCAGGCGCACGCGCCGCCTAGGGATTGGCACGCTTGCTGCAAGCCTGGGTTTGAGGCTACCGTGCCACGGCGCATTTCGCACCGCTTGCGGGCGGTGCTGGCCGTGCCCGAACCGAACACAACCGTTTGCAGGAGAACACCGACATGACCCCTCGCTTCCCGCGTCTCGCCGTCGCCACCGTGCTCGCCCTCGGCGCGCTGGCCACGGCCCCCGCCCATGCCGGCAAGGACCTCGACGCCATCAAGGCCCGCGGCACGCTGGTGTGCGGCGTCAATACCGGCCTGGCCGGCTTCTCGGCCGCCGACAGCCAGGGCCGCTGGAGCGGCCTGGACGTGGACTACTGCCGCGCGCTGGCCGCCGCGGTGCTGGGCGATGCCAACAAGGTGCGCTATTCGCCGCTGACCGCGCAGCAGCGGTTCACCGCGCTGCAGTCCGGCGAGATCGACGTGCTGTCGCGCAACACGACCTGGACGCTGACCCGCGACGCCTCGCTGGGCATGCACTTCGTCGGCGTCACCTTCTACGACGGCCAGGGCTTCATGGTGCCCAAGAGCCTGAACGTGAAGAGCGCGAAGGCGCTGCGCGGCGCCACCGTGTGCGTGCAGTCCGGCACCACGACCGAGCTGAACCTGACCGACTACTCGCGCGCCAACAACCTCAACCTGCGCCCGGTGGTCTTCGAGAAGCAGGAGGCGGCCACCGGCGCCTACTTCAGCGGCCGCTGCCAGGTCTTCACGACCGATGCCTCGGGACTGGCCTCGGTGCGCAGCAAGGAAGCGGCCAAGCCCGAGGACCACGTGATCCTGCCCGAGCTGATCAGCAAGGAACCGCTGGGCCCGGCAGTGCGCCGCGGCGACGACGAGTTCTTCGCCATCGCCAAGTGGGTGCTCAACGCGCTGCTCGAGGCCGAGGAGTACGGCATCACGCAGGCCAACGTCGACCAGATGAAGAAGGACAGCAAGAACCCCGGCGTGATGCGCCTGCTGGGCGCCGGCACCGAGGACACCGGCAAGGTGCTGGGCCTGGACAAGGAATGGGCCTACCGCGCGATCAAGGCCGTCGGCAACTATGGCGAGATCTTCGAGCGCCATGTCGGCGAGAAGACGCCGATCGGCCTGCCGCGCGGCAGCAACAACCTGTGGATCAACGGCGGCCTGATGTACGCGCCGCCGGTGCGCTGAGCGGCAACACGCCACCCGCCCCCGCCCGCTGCCCGGGCCGGGGACGGCCGAGCGCACCGCGGCCGCGTCCTCCGCCCGCCCCGCCTGAACGCGCCCTCAGCCCCGGAGTAGCGCTTGAGCGAACGCGCCCCGAAGAAGAAGCGTGAATGGTCCTGGCGCAGCCGCGCCGCGCGCGGCCTGCTGTACCAGGCCGCCGCGCTGCTGGCCATTGCCGGCGGCATCTGGTTCCTGGCCCACAACACCCAGGAGAACATGCAGGTGCGGGGCATCCAGAGCGGCTTCGACTTCCTGGGCCAGGCCGCCGGCTTCGACATCGGCGAGACGATGATCGCCTACGACCCGAGCCAGAGCTACGGCCGGGCGATCTGGGTCGGCGTGCTCAACACCTTGCGTGTGGCCGTCATCGGCATCGTGCTGACGACGATCCTGGGCGTGCTGGTCGGCGTGGGGCGCTTCTCGCGCAACGCGCTGGTGCGCGGGCTGTGCTACGGCTACGTGGAACTGTTCCGCAACGTGCCCATCCTGCTGCAGCTGCTGATGTGGTACCTCTTCTTCGTCGAGGTGCTGCCGCCGCCGCAGAGCGCGTGGAACGTCGCCGACCTGTTCTTCCTCAGCAAGGGCGGCTTCTCGTTCCCGCTGCCGGTGTGGGCCGCCGGCCATGCCTGGATGGCCGCCGGCGCGCTGGCCGGCCTGGGCGGGGGCTGGTGGTGGCGGCGGCGCGCGCAGCGCCTGTTCGAGGCCACCGGCCACGACCGCAACCGCTGGGCGGTGCCGGTGGCGGCGTTCTTCGGCCTGGCCATCGTCGGCTGGGCCGCCGGCGGTGCGCCGCGCGAGTGGTCGCTGCCCGAGCAGCTGGCCTTCATGGTCGACGGCGGCGCGGCGGCCACGCCGGAATTCATGGCCGTGCTGATCGGCCTGGTGATGTACACCGCCGCCTTCGTCGCCGAGGTCGTGCGCGGCGGCATCCAGTCCGTGAGCCACGGCCAGACCGAAGCCGCCAGCGCTTTGGGCCTGTCGCGCCGCCAGCAGATGCGGCTGGTGGTGCTGCCGCAGGCGCTGCGCGTGATCATCCCGCCGCTGACCAACCAGTACCTGAACCTGACCAAGAACTCGTCGCTGGCGGTGGCCATCGGCTACCCCGACGTGGTGTCCATCGCCAACACCACGCTCAACCAGAGCGGCCGCGCGGTCGAGTGCATCGCGATCATCATGCTCGTATACCTGAGCACCTCGCTGGGCACCTCGCTGCTGATGAACTGGTACAACAAGCGCGTGGCGATCAAGGAACGGTGATGTTGGCCCCCAACCTTGCGCCTGCGGCGCTTCGGTACCCCCCGAGGGGGCTCAGCCGCCTTGGGGCGGCCCGGCGGCGGCTGTGATGTCCGCACCCACCTTCCAGCCCATCGCGCCGCGCCCGGCCCCGGTCGACACCGAGGGCCTGGTGCCCTGGATCAAGCGCAACCTGTTCGGCGACTGGATGAGCGCGCTGACCACCGTCGTGCTGGTCGCGCTGGCGCTGTGGTCGCTGCCCGGCATCGCCGAGTGGGGTCTCTTCCGCGCCGTCTTCGACACCGACCCCAACGCCTGCCAGGCCGCTCGCGGCAGCGGCGCCTGCTGGGGCGTGGTGGCCGAGATGTGGCGCTTCATCATCTTCGGTCGCTATCCTTACGAACAGCAGTGGCGGCCCGAGGTGGCGACCACGCTGATGGTCGCCGCCCTCGTCGTCAGCTGCATCCGCATCTTCTGGAAGCCCTGGCTGGCGCTGATGTGGGTCGGCGTGCTGGCGGTCTTCTTCACGCTGATGGGCGGCGGCATCCTGGGCCTGGAACCGATCCGCACCGACCTCTGGGGCGGGCTGCCGCTGACGGTGATGCTGGCCACGCTGTCGATCTTCCTGGCCTTCCCGCTGGCCGTGCTGGTCGCGCTGGGCCGGCGCTCCAACCTGCCGGCCATCCGCAGCGCCTGCGTGATCTACATCGAGCTGATCCGCGGCGTGCCGCTGATCAGCGTGCTGTTCATGGCCAGCTTCATGTTCCCGCTGTTCATGCCGCAGGGCACGACGATCGACGTGCTGGTGCGCGTGCTGATCGGCATCACGCTGTTCGCCGCCGCCTACATGGCCGAGATCGTGCGCGGCGGGCTGCAGGCCATCCCCAAGGGCCAGCTCGAGGCCGCGGCGACGCTGGGCCTGAGCTACTGGCAGACGCAGCGCAAGATCGTGCTGCCGCAGGCGCTGGCGATGGTGGTGCCGAGCATGATGAACAACTTCATCAGCATCTTCAAGGACACCTCGCTGGTGACCATCGTCAGCCTCTACGAGCTGACCGGCGCGCTGAGCCTGGCGCTGAATTCCGACGTCGAGTGGCGGCCGTTCAAGATCGAGGCCTACCTCTTCATCACCGCGATCTACTTCGCCTTCTGCTTCGCGATGAGCCGCTACAGCCTGTGGGTCGAGAAGCAGGTCAGCGTCGCGAAGACCCGTTGAACACAAGGCCTGCCGCACCCATGAGCGACGCCATCGTCACCTTCGAGAAGGTCAACAAGTGGTACGGCAACAGCTTCCACGTGCTGCGTGACATCGACCTCACGGTGCAGCGCGGCGAGCGCATCGTGATTTGCGGGCCCTCGGGCTCGGGCAAGAGCACGCTGATCCGCTGCGTCAATGCGCTGGAGGAGTACCAGGAGGGACGCATCACCGTCGACGGCGTGACGCTGACCGACGACGTCAAGGCCATCGAGGGCGTGCGCAAGCTGGTCGGCATGGTCTTCCAGCAGTTCAACCTGTTCCCGCACCTGACGGTGCTGGAGAACCTGACGCTGGCGCCGATGTGGGTGGGCCACCTGCCCAAGGCCGAGGCCGAGGCGCGCGCGATGCAGCAGCTCGAGCGCGTGCGCATCGCCGAGCAGGCGAAGAAGTACCCGCTGCAGCTCTCCGGCGGCCAGCAGCAGCGCGTGGCGATCGCGCGTGCGCTGTGCCTGACGCCCAAGATCATGCTCTTCGACGAGCCCACCTCCGCGCTGGACCCGGAGATGATCAAGGAGGTGCTGGACGTGATGACCGAGCTCGCCGGCCAGGGCATCACGATGCTGTGCGTGACGCACGAGATGGGCTTCGCGAAGGCGGTGGCCGACCGCGTGATCTTCATGGACCAGGGCCAGATCGTGGAGGAGAACTCGCCGCACGAGTTCTTCAACAACCCGCAGAGCGACCGCACCAAGGACTTCCTGTCCAAGATCCTCGGGCACTGAGCGCCCCCAGGGCCGGGCCGCGGCGCGCGGCACGGGCGGGCTCAGATCGGCCGCAGCGGCCCCTTGAAGCGTTCCTTCAGCGGCTCGTGGCCCAGCGGCGGGAGTTCCACCGGCGACTCCGGGATCTCGTGCTCGGGGATCTGGCCCAGCAGGTGGCGGATAAGTGCCAGGCGACCGCGGCGCTGGTCGTTGAAGTCCACCAGCGTCCACGGCGCATGCCGGGTGTGCGTGGCCGCGAGCATCTCGTGGCGCGCCGCCGTGTACTCGGCGTACTTGGCGCGCGCGGTGAGGTCGATCGGGCTGAGCTTCCAGCGCTTGAGCGGGTCCTGGGCGCGTTCGGCGAAGCGCGCCTCCTGTTGCGCCTGGTCCACCGTGAGCCAGTACTTCAGCAGCAGGATGCCGTCGTCGACGAGCAGCTTCTCGAAGACCGGCGCCTGCTTCAGGAAGGCGGCGACCTGCTCCTCGTTGCAGAAGCCCATCACGCGCTCGACGCCGGCGCGGTTGTACCAGCTGCGGTCGAAGAGCACGATCTCGCCGGCCGAGGGCAGGTGCGGCACGTAGCGCTGGAAGTACCACTGCGTGCGCTCCTGCTCGCTGGGCTTGCCGAGCGCGACGACATGGCACTGGCGCGGGTTCAGCGTGTCGGCGATGGCGTTGATGACGCCACCCTTGCCGGCGGTGTCGCGGCCCTCCACCAGCACCAGCAGGCGCTGGCCGGTGTGCTGCAGCCAGCGCGCCAGGCGGTTGAGCTCCAGCTGCAGCGGCGCGAGCTTCTCGTAGTACTCGGCCTTGCCGATGCGGCCGTTGCCGTTCTTGCCCTTCTTGCCGCCCTTGCCGCCCTTGCCGCCGTCCTTGGCCATCACCGCGCCCTCCTGGGGACGGTTATAGCGGCATCAGCGGCGGCGGAACAGGCCTGCGAACCAGCCCTTCACGACGGTCCACAGCAGCGCCAGGGCGTTGAGCTCCTTGACCGGCGCGGGCGCCACGGGCCTCGCGGTGGTCACGGGCGCGGCGGCCGGCGCGCCGCCGGTCGGCGCCGGCTGCTGGCCGCCCTGGACCATGCGGATCACGGTCGTCTCCTCTCCACCCGCGCTCATCGCACCGGGCACCGGCACGGCCGAGGCGGCGGCACGGAAGTTGTCGGCAAACTGCGCCAGCATCGCGTCGGACACCGGCACCAGCAAGCGGCTGCCGAACTGCGCGAGCTTGCCGCTGACGGTGATGGTGGCCTGGCCGACCAAAACCGACTCGCCCGGCGCCGCGCCCGGCTCGACATGGGCGCTGAGGTTCATCTGCGCCGACGAGCCCGACTTGTCCGCACCCTTGCCCAGCATCTGCAGCGAGCGGGTGGCGGCGTCCAGCGCCAGCACCTCGATCTCGCCGCCGAAGGTCATCACCGCCGGGCCGACCTTGCTGCGCACGGTGCCCTTGTAGTGCGTGTCGTCGAGCTGCTCGGTGATCTGCGCGCCGGGCATGCAGGCCGCGGTGGCGCGCACGTCGGACAGCACGGCCCAGGCCTGCTCGACGCTGGCGGCGACGGGGTACTTCTTGTCGAGCCGGACTTCCATCGCGCGGTCCGCGGCGGCCGGGGCGGCTACTTCTTGCGCAGCTTCTGGATGGCCGCCAGCTGCGCCGCCATCGCCGCGAACTCGCTGGTCGCCGCGGCGAGGTCGATGTCGCTCTTGGCGTTGCGCATGGCCTCCTCGGCCTGCTTCTTGGCCTCGTTGGCCTTGGCCTCGTCGAGGTCGTGGCCGCGGATCGCGGTGTCGGCCAGCACGGTCACCGTGCCGGGCTGCACCTCCAGGATGCCGCCGGCGACGAAGACGAACTCCTCCTCGCCGTTGTCGGCGCGCTCGATGCGCACCGCGCCGGGCTTGATGCGCGTGATCAGCGGCGTGTGGCGCGGCAGGATGCCGAGCTCGCCGTTCTCGCCCGGCAGCGCGACGAACTTCGCCTCGCCGCTGAAGATGCTCTCTTCGGCGGAAACGACGTCGACGTGGATGGTGGCCATGTGAGGTACCTCGTTACCGTGGAAGAAGGTTCAAGGAGCAAGCAGTCGGGTCGAGGGCTAGGCGCGACGCGCAGCCGCACACCCGTGCGGCGAGGAGGGCAGCGACGCCCGGCGCCCGAATGCGCCGCTCGTTGCGCCGCTCACTGGATCTTCTTGGCTTTCTCGAAGGCCTCGTCGATGGTCCCGACCATGTAGAAGGCCTGCTCCGGCAGGTGGTCGCACTCGCCGTTGACGATCATCTTGAAGCCGCGGATGGTCTCCTTCAGCGGCACGTACTTGCCCGGCGTGCCGGTGAAGACCTCGGCGACGTGGAAGGGCTGGCTCAGGAAGCGCTGGATCTTGCGCGCGCGCGCCACCGCCAGCTTGTCCTCGGGGCTCAGTTCGTCCATGCCCAGGATGGCGATGATGTCGCGCAGCTCCTTGTAGCGCTGCAGCGTGGCCTGCACGGCGCGCGTGGTGCTGTAGTGCTCCTCGCCGACGACGTTGGGGTCGACCTGGCGGCTGTTGCTGTCCAGCGGGTCCACGGCCGGGTAGATGCCCAGCGAGGCGATGTCGCGGCTGAGCACCACGGTGGCGTCCAGGTGGGCGAAGGTGGTGGCCGGCGAGGGGTCGGTCAGGTCGTCCGCGGGCACGTACACGGCCTGGATCGAGGTGATCGAGCCGACCTTGGTGGAGGTGATGC
>CAZUPH010000128.1:0-12219 GCA_964621995.1 uncultured Rubrivivax sp.
GTCAACCCGCTGATCAAGATCATCAACATCGTCGCGCTGCTGATCGTGCCGCTGCTGCCGGTGCCGGCGGCCAAGCCGGCGGCCGCGATCGAGGCCCCGCCGGCGGTGGTGGCGACGGTGGCCGCACCCGCGACGGCCGCGGCGACGCTGCAACGCTGAGCGCGGCCTGCGCGCACTGCACCGGCCCGGGCCCGCGAGGGTGCCGGGCCGCTTCGTTTCCGCGGTGCGGCCGCCGCCCGGCACTCCATGCAAAAGGCCCGGCACCTTGCGGTACCGGGCCTTCGCTGTCTTTGGTCGGGGTGGCGGGATTCGAACTCGCGACCCCTTGCACCCCATGCAAGTGCGCTACCAGGCTGCGCTACACCCCGACGAAGCCTTGCATTATAGGGGGCAGACGAACCTGCCCTGCCGGCTTCAGCCGCCGAGCAGCGTGCGGATGGACAGCAGCTCGGCGCGCAGCTGCTCGGGACCGAGGCCCGGCGCCGGCAGCACGCTGCGCACCGGCGGCGGGCTCACGGCCAGCGCGGCCGTGGCGGCCGTGGCGGTGCCGGAAGGCATCGCGGTCGCCGGCGGCGGCGTCGGGGCCTGGCCGACGTTGGCGCGCGGGGCCGGCGCGGCGTCTGCCAGCGCATCCGCATCGACGCCGTTGCCCGCCCCGGACCGCGCCGCCGCCGAATCGGCCAGCCGGTTGCGTGCGCCGCTGATCGTGAAGCCCTGGTCGTAGAGCAGCTCGCGGATGCGCCGGATCAGCAGCACCTCGTGATGCTGGTAGTAGCGCCGGTTGCCGCGGCGCTTCATCGGCTTGAGCTGGGTGAACTCCTGCTCCCAGTAGCGCAGCACGTAGGGCTTGACCCCGCACAGCTCGCTGACCTCACCGATGGTGAAGTAGCGCTTGGCCGGAATCGCGGGGAGCGCTTTCTCCATTGAAATCAATGGGATCGGAGAGGAAAGCTAGACTCTACTCGAAGTCCTCCGCGGGCGGCGTGTCACCTTGCACGAGTGACTTCAGCTTGTGACTGGCGTGGAAGGTGACCACGTTGCGCGCCTTGATCGGGATCGACTCGCCGGTGCGCGGGTTGCGCCCCGGGCGCGGCGCCTTGCGCCGGATGTTGAAGTTGCCGAAGCCCGAGAGCTTGACGTCCTGCCCGGAGACCAGGCTGGCGTGCACGATCTCGAAGAAGGCCTCGACCATGTCCTTGGACTCGCGCTTGTTGAGCCCCAGGCGGTCGAACAGCAGCTCGGCCAATTCGGCCTTGGTCAGCGTCGGCGTCTCCAGGGTGGGCAGGATCACGCGGTCCCTGACGGGGTCGTTCGTGGCGTCGTTCATGGGCTCGGTCTCCCTCCGGCGATCAACTGCGCAGCCGCGCGCCGCAGGCGGCGGCTGCACGGGCCACCGCCGCGGCAACGGCGGCCTCGATGCGTTCTTCGGTCAGCGTGGCCTCGGCATCCAGCAGTTCCAGACGCAGCGCCAGGCTGCGCTCGCCCGCGGCCATGCCGGCCACCGGCGCCGCGGGCACGTACACGTCGAACAGCGTGGCGCGGCGCACGAGCCCGGCCGGGTCGGCGCACAGCGCGGCCACCAGCGGCTCGTGGCGCACGGACTCGCCGACCACGAGGGCCACGTCGCGCTGCACGGGCTGCTGGCGCGGCAGCGGCATGTAGGCCGGCACCGGGTGCTCGAGCAGGGCGTCGAGCTCCAGCTCGAACAGCACCGGCGCATGCCCCTGGAAGGCCGGCAGCTCGTAGGCCTGGCGCCAGCGCGGGTGCAGCTCGCCGACATGGCCGACGACACGACCTTCCAGCTCCACCGCGGCGCAGCGCCCCGGGTGCAGCGCCGGGTGCGCGGCGGCGACGAAGCGGGCCCGGCGCGGCGCCAGCAGCGCCTCCACGTCGCCCTTGAGGTCGTAGAAGTCGGCAGCCCGTTCGCGTTCGCTCCACTGCAGCGGCAGCGCCGGCCCCCAGGCCAGTGCCGCGACGCGCATCGGCTGGTGCACGCCGGCCACCGTCAGCGGCCCGTCGGCCACGCCCGCGTCGCGCCGGAAGACGCGCCCGACCTCGAACAGGCGCACGCGGGTGGCCTTGCGCGCCAGGTTGTGGCGCAGCGCCTCGACCAGGCTGCCCACGAGGCTGGAACGCATCACGGCCAGCGGCGCGGCGATGGGGTTCAGCACGCGAATCGGGTCCGCGTTGCCGGCCAGCTCGTGCTCCCAGCGCTCGGGCACGAAGCTGAACGAGATCGTCTCCTGGTAGCCGAGCGCGGCGATCTGCCGGCGCAGCGCATAGGCGCCGCGGCGGCCCTCCTGGCGCACCTGCGGCTCCACCGGCGCCAGCGGCGGCGCGGTCGGCAGCTTGTCGTAGCCGACGACGCGGATGACCTCCTCGATCAGGTCCTCCTCCAGCGCGAGGTCGAAGCGCCAGCTCGGCGGCCTGACGGTGATCGTGCCCTCGCCCTGGGTGAACTCCAGGCCCAGGCGGCGGAAGACTTCGGCGCACTGCGCCTGCGTCAGCGACATGCCGGCCACCTTGGCCGCGCGCGCGGTGCGCAGCGTCACCGGCTTCGCCTCGGGCAGGCGCAGCACCTGGTCGTCCATCGGGCCGACCTGCGTCTCGGGCGTGCCGCAGATCTCGACCACCAACGCCGTGATGCGCTCGATGTGCTCCACCGTCAGCGCCGGGTCCACGCCGCGCTCGAAGCGGTGGCCGGCGTCGGTGGCGAAGCCATAGCGGCGCGAGCGGCCCTGCACCGCCTCGGGCCACCAGAAGGCAGCCTCGACGTAGATGTTGCGCGTGTCGTCGCCCACCGCGGTGGCTTCGCCGCCCATGATGCCGGCGAGCGACTCCACGCCCTGCACATCGGCGATGACGCCGACGCTGCCGTCGAGTTCCACCGTGCTGCCGTTGAGCAGCTGGAGCGTCTCGCCGGGCTGCGCCCAGCGCACGACGAGCTTCTCGTGGATCTTGTCGAGGTCGAAGATGTGCGAGGGCCGGCCAACCTCGAACATCACGTAGTTCGAGATGTCCACCAGCGCGCTGACGCTGCGCTGGCCGCAGCGCGCCAGGCGCTGCACCATCCAGGCCGGCGTCTTCGCCTTCGTGTCCACGCCACGCACGACGCGCCCGCTGAAGCGGCCGCAGAGGTCCGGCGCCTGCACCTGCACCGGCAGCTTCTGCGCGTGCGTGGGCGGCACCGGCTCGATGCGCGGGGTCTTCAGCGGCGCGCCGGTCAGCGCCGCGACCTCGCGGGCGATGCCGTACACGCTCAGCGCATGGGCCAGGTTGGGCGTCAGCTTGAGCGTGAAGACCGTGTCGTCCAGGCCCAGGTGCTGGCGCAGCGGCTGGCCCACCGGCGCGTCCTCGGCCAGCTCGAGCAGGCCGCCGTGGTCATCGGCGATCCTCAGCTCCTTCGCCGAGCACAGCATGCCGCGGCTCTCGACGCCGCGCAGCGTGCCGACGCCGATGGTGAACGGCCGGCCGTCGTCGCCCGGGGGCAGCTCGGCGCCGACCACCGCCAGCGGCGCCTTCAGCCCGGCGCGGGCGTTCGGCGCGCCGCAGACCACCTGCAGCGGCTCGCCGCTGCCGGCATCGACCAGGCACACGCGCAGCCGGTCGGCCTGCGGGTGCGGCTCGGCCGACAGGATCTGCGCCACCACGACGCCGCTGAACGGCGGCGCCACCGGGCGCAGCTCCTCGACCTCCATGCCGGACATCGTCAGCAGCTCCGCCAGCTGCTGCGTGCTCAGCGGCGGGTCGCAGAACTCGCGCAGCCAGGACTCGGGGAATTGCATCTTCTCGCTCTCGCAGGGCTCTGGCGGGCCGTCAGTTGAACTGGGTCAGGAAACGCAGGTCGCCGTCGAACATCAGCCGCAGGTCGTCGATGCCGTAGCGCAGCATCGCCAGGCGGTCGGGGCCCATGCCGAAGGCGAAGCCGATGTGCTGCTCCGGGTCCAGCCCGTAGTTGCGCACCACGTTCGGATGCACCTGGCCGGAGCCCGCCACCTCCAGCCAGCGGCCGGCCAGCGGGCCGCTGCGGAACGCGATGTCGATCTCCGCGCTGGGCTCGGTGAAGGGGAAGAAGCTCGGGCGGAAGCGCAACTCGAAGTCGTCGGTCTCGAAGAACTCGCGCACGAAGGACGTGAAGACCACCTTCAGGTCCTTGAAGCTGACGTTCTCGCCGATCCACAGGCCCTCGCACTGGTGGAACATCGGCGAGTGCGTGGCGTCGCTGTCCACGCGGTAGGTGCGGCCCGGCGCGATGACGCGGATCTCGGGCATCGGCTTCACGCCGGCGTGGCGCTCGGCATGTGCGCGCGCGTAGCGCACCTGCATCGGACTCGTATGCGGGCGCAGGTTGAGCCAGCGGCCCGCAGCGTCCTTCAGGTCCACGTAGAAGGTGTCCTGCATCGAGCGCGCCGGGTGGTTCTCCGGGTTGTTCAGCGCCGTGAAGCTCATCCAGTCGGTCTCGATCTCGGGACCCTCGGCGACGTCGAAGCCCATGCTGCCGAAGATGGCCTCGATGCGCTCGATCGTGCGGCTCACCGGGTGCAGGCCGCCGGTGCCGCGGCTGCGCCCGGGCAGCGTCACGTCCAGCGCCTCGGCCCGCAGCTGCGCCTGCAGCTCGGCCTCGGCCAGGGCGCGGCGGCGCGCCTCGAGCGCCTGCTCGACCTGGCCCTTGGCGGCGTTGATCTCGGCGCCGCGCGCCTTCTTCTCGTCGGGCGAGAGCTTCGCCAGGCCCTTCATCAGCTCGGTGATGCGGCCGGCACGGCCGAGGTAGCGCGCCTTGGCGTCCTCCAGCGCGGCGGCGGTCGCCGCGGCGTCGAAGTCGGCGCGCGCGGCGACCACCAGGGAATCGAGTTCGTTGCTCACGTCGGCTCTGCCTGCCTGCGCAGAAAATGAAAAAAGGCCGTCCCGAGGTGACGGCCTTCGAATGCTGAGCGGCCGCCCGGCCCCCGTCAGGAGGCACGGGCGGCAACGGACTCAAGCCAGTTCGGCCTTCACCTTCGCCACGATGCTGCCGAAGGCAGCCGGGTCGTTGACGGCCATGTCGGCCAGGACCTTGCGGTCGATGTCGATCTGCGCCTTCTTCAGCCCGGCCATGAACTTGCTGTAGCTGACGCCCATCTCGCGGCTCGCGGCGTTGATGCGCGCGATCCAGAGCTGGCGGAACACCCGCTTGCGGGTGCGGCGGTCGCGATAGGCGTACTGGCCGGCCTTCATCACCGCCTGCTTGGCGATGCGGAAGACGTTCTTGCGGCGGCCGCGGAAGCCCTTGGCCAGGGCCAGGATCTTCTTGTGGCGCGCGTGGGCGGTGACACCACGTTTGACGCGAGGCATGTGTGTTCTCCTTGTCGTCCGTCAGCGGTGAATCAGAGACCGGCGAAGGGCATCATCTTCGCGATGCCGCCCAGGTCGCGCTCGTTCACGTTGGCCGAAGCGCGCAGGTGGCGCTTGCGGGTCGTGCTCTTCTTCGTGAGGATGTGGCGCTTGAACGCCTGACCGCGCTTGACGGTCCCCCCCGGACGGACGCGAAAACGCTTCTTCGCGCCGCTCTTGGTCTTCATCTTGGGCATGACTGCTCCTTCTAAGTGCACCGGCTGCAGGCGGCCCGGGATTGCCCGTGCACTTGGGGGCCTGCATCGGCTTGTTTCTCGCCGCCGGGGTGACCAGACCCCGGCAGCCAGATCCTTCAAAAAACCTTCGGACTGCTTCCGATCTACTTCCGCTTGGGCGCCAGCACCATGATCATCTGGCGCCCTTCCAGCTTGGGCATGTGCTCCACCACCGAGACGTCGGCCAGCTCGTCGCGGATGCGCTCCAGCAGCCGCATCCCGATGTCCTGATGGGTGATCTCGCGGCCGCGGAAGCGCAGCGTGACCTTGCCCTTGTCACCGTCCTCGGCGATGAAGCGGCGCAGGTTGCGCATCTTGATCGCGTAGTCGCCTTCGTCGGTGCCGGGGCGGAACTTGACTTCCTTGACCTCGATGACCTTCTGCTTGGCCTTGGCCTCGGCGGCCTTCTTCTGTTCCTGGTACTTGAACTTGCCGTAGTCCATCAACCGGCACACGGGGGGATCCGCGGTGGCAGCGATCTCGACCAGATCGACGTCCAGTTCCCCGGCCATGCGCAGCGCTTCCATCGTCGGGACGATGCCCAGCGGCTCGTTGTCGACGCCGTTGAGGCGCACCTGCGGCGCCATGATCTCCCGGTTCAGTCTGTGCTTGCGCTCCGCGTTCGGCACGCGGCGGTCCATGAAGGTAGCGATGGTTCCAGCTCCCAATGCAGCCCGAAGACCTGCGGGCCACGATGCAAAGAATTGAGCGCGCCAGGGGTCTTCAGACCTTGGCGGCGATGTCGGCGGCGATCTTCTGCGCGAAGTCGGCCAGCGCCATCACCCCCAGGTCCTGGTTGCCCCGGGCGCGCACGGCAACGGCCCCGTTGGCCTTCTCCTTGTCGCCCACGACGAGGATGAACGGGACCTTCTGCAACGAATGCTCGCGGATTTTATAGCCGATCTTCTGGTTGCGCAAATCGAGGCTGTTTCTAACTCCTTGTTTTTGCAGCATTTTCGCCACCTCTTCGGCGTAATCGGCCTGCGCGTCGGTGATCGGACACACCACCGCCTGCACCGGCGCCAGCCAGGCCGGCAGCGCGCCGGCATGCTGCTCGATCAGGATGCCGATGAAGCGCTCCAGGCTGCCGACGATGGCCCGGTGCAGCATCACCGGGTGGCGGCGGCTGCCGTCCTCGGCGACGTACTCGGCGTCCAGGCGCTCGGCCATCGAGAAGTCCACCTGCATCGTGCCGCACTGCCACTCGCGGCCGATGGCGTCCTTCAGCGTGTACTCGATCTTCGGGCCGTAGAAGGCGCCGTCGCCGGGCGCGATCTGGAATTCGCAGCCCGAGCGGCGCAGGCTCTCCATCAGCGCGTGCTCGGCCTGGTCCCAGACGGCGTCCGATCCGATGCGCGCCGCCGGGCGCGTGGCGACCTTGTAGACGATCTCCGTGAAGCCGAAGTCGCGGTACACCTTCTGCAACAGCGCCGTGTAGGCCACGCACTCGGACAGGATCATGTCCTCGGTGCAGAAGACGTGGCCGTCGTCCTGCGTGAAGCCGCGCACGCGCATGATGCCGTGCAGCCCGCCCGTGGGCTCGTTGCGGTGGCACTGGCCGAACTCGCCGTAGCGCAGCGGCAGGTCGCGGTAGCTCTTGATGCCCTGCTTGAAGATCAGGATGTGGCCGGGGCAGTTCATCGGCTTGAGCGCGTAGTCGCGCTTCTCCGACTCCGTGACGAACATGTGGTCGCGGTACTTGTCCCAGTGCCCCGTCTTCTCCCACAGCGCACGGTCCAGGATCTGCGGCCCCTTGACCTCCTGGTAGCCGTTGTCGCGGTAGACGCGGCGCATGTACTGCTCCACCTCCTGCCAGAGCAGCCAGCCCTTGGGGTGCCAGAACACCGTGCCCGGGCTGTGCTCGTCCAGGTGGAACAGGTCCAGCTCGCGGCCCAGGCGGCGGTGGTCCCGCTTCTCGGCCTCCTCGAGCATCGTCAGGTATTTCTGCAGCTCGTCCTTCGTGGCCCAGGCCGTGCCGTAGATGCGCTGCAGCTGCTCGTTGCGGTGGTCGCCGCGCCAGTAGGCGCCGGCCACCTTCATCAGCTTGAAGTGCTTCAGCCGCCCCGTGCTGGGCACGTGCGGGCCGCGGCACAGGTCCTCGAAGCCGCCCTCGCGGTACAGGCTCACGTCCTCGCCGGCCGGGATGCTCTGGATGATCTCGGCCTTGTAGTGCTCGCCCTGGGCCTTGAAGTGGGCCACGGCCTCGTCGCGCGGCAGCACGCGGCGCTCGACCGGCTCGTTCTTCGCCGCCAGCTCGCCCATGCGCTGCTCGATCGCCGCCAGGTCCTCGGGCGTGAACGGCCGCTTGTAGGCGAAGTCGTAGTAGAAGCCATTGTCGATGACCGGACCGATCGTCACCTGCGCGTCGGGGAAGAGCTCCTTGACCGCATAGGCCAGCAGGTGCGCCGTGCTGTGGCGGACGACCTCCAGGCCTTCCGGGTCCTTGTCCGTGAGGATGGCGAGCGCCGCGTCGCGATCGATGCGGTGGCTCGTGTCGACGACGCGGCCGTCCACCTTGCCGGCGATCGCGGCCTTGGCCAGGCCGGCGCCGATGGACGCAGCCACCTCGGCCACCGTCACCGGGGCGGGAAACTCTCGCCGGGCGCCGTCCGGCAGCGTGATCTGGATCATGTTCTTGGACCTCCAAAAGCGACGAAGCGCGGTGGGGGCCGCGCTTCGTTCAGGGGTTCGGGACAGGGACGAACGCGGGCGGCCGATCAGTTCTCGGTGAAGAAGAAGAACGTAGTCCGCGGTGTCATAACCCGTCGTGCCTTTCTCGCTCTTGCAGGGTCGAAGGAAGACGGGATTCTATCGCAGCCGCCGGCTCAGGGCAGCGGCAGCGCCTCGATCGGCCCGCCGCGCTGCACCAGCGCGGCGAACTCGTCGGCCAGGCGTGCACTCTCGGCCACCGCGCCACGCCAGATGCGCTGGCGGGTGGCCTCGTCCTCGCCGTAGGTCCTGAAGTCGTTGCGGTCGGGCAGCTTGCCGCCGGGCAGCGCGCGCACCCAGTCCGGCGCCGGGGCCAGCACGACCACGTTGTCCAGCCAGCGGCTTGCGCGGTGGCGGTGCTTCAGCGCCTTGTCCAGCCAGCCGGGCACGATGTGCGGCTGGAAGTGAGGGTACAGCACGAGCCCGGCGCCCTGCCCCGGCCCGTGCGGCATCGCGGCATAGCGCAGGTGCAGGTGGTAGTCGGTGAGGCCGCCGTCCCAGTAGGCACCGCGCGGCCCGCCCGGCACGTCGTGCACCGCCTGCAGCCAGAAGGGGATCGAGCAGCTGGCCAGGATGGCCGGCACCAGGTTGGCCTCGTCCAGCCGCGCCTGCACGGTGCGGAAGTCCGTCAGCGGCACCGGCAGCGCGTCGCGCGCGTCGGAGAAGACGACACGCTCCAGCCAGCCGCCCAGCGCGCGCCGGCTGGCCGCATTGGCGACGAAGGCGCCCAGGTAGCCCAGCGGCGTGCGCAGGCGGCCCTCGCGGCGCAGCAGGTTGCGGCCGCGGCTGGTGAAGACATGCAGCCGGCGCTGCGGGTGCGACAGCACCTGCGCCGACCGCGCGCCGATGCGCTGCTGCAGCTTGTCGCCGAAGGTGCGGCTGACCGTGGCCGCCGTCGGCGCCTTGCCGGGCGCACGCTCGTAGCGCTGGGTGATGTAGTCCTCGCACAGCTCCGCCAGGGCCGCGTCGGGATCGGGCAGGCAGGCGCAGGCCAGCCGCCAGGCGCCGATCGAGGCGCCGATCAGGTGCAGCCGCGGTGCGGACGCCGGGCGGTCCGCCAGCCAGTGTCCGAAGAGGAAACGGTCCAGCGGGTTCAGCACCAGCCCCTTGGCGCCGCCGGCGGCGCCGGGGATCGCGGCCACGTCTGCCGGAACCAGGCCCTGCCGGCGCAGGTGCTCGCGGGCCCGCGGGCCGGCGAAGATCTGCAGCGCCTGCACGCCGGTGTCCCCGTCAGCGCCGCGCCTGCAGCTTCGCGAAGGCCGCGGCCATCGCGCCCTGCGCGGCGGGGGCGCCGCCGGCCCCGGGCCGCGGCCGGTCCTGCCGCCCGGCGGGCTGAAAACGGTTGTCGCCAGCGCTGCGCTCGCGCGGCACGGCGGCGTCGAGCTTCATCGTCAGCGCGATGCGCTTGCGCGCGAGGTCGACCTCCAGCACGCGCACCTTGACGATCTGCCCGGTGCGCACCACCTCGCGCGCATCGGCCACGAAGCGGTTCGCGAGCTGGCTGACGTGCACCAGGCCGTCCTGGTGCACGCCCAGGTCGACGAAGGCGCCGAACTGCGCGACGTTGCTGACCGTGCCTTCCAGCACCATGCCCGGCTGCAGGTCCTTCAGCTCCGTGACACCCTCGTTGAAGCGCGCGACCTGGAAGTCCGGGCGCGGGTCGCGGCCGGGTTTCTCCAGCTCGGCCAGGATGTCCTTGACGGTGATGACGCCGAAGCGCGCGTCGGCCAGCTCGCTGGCGATCGCCTCGGGCCGGAGCGTGCGCAGCACCTCGGCGCGGCCCATCAGCTCGCGCACGCTGCGCCCGGTGGCGGCCAGCAGCCGCTGCACCACCGGGTAGGTCTCGGGGTGCACGCCGGTCATGTCCAGCGGGTCGTCGCCGTCGCGGATGCGCAGGAAGCCGGCGGCCTGCTCGAAGGTCTTGGGCCCCAGGCCCGTCACCTCCAGCAGCTGCCGGCGGCTGCGGAAGGCGCCGTGCTCGTCGCGCCAGCGCACCACGTTGGCCGCCACCGCGGGGCTGAGCCCCGAGACGCGCGCGAGCAGCGGCGCCGACGCGGTGTTGAGGTCCACGCCGACGGCGTTGACGCAGTCCTCGACCACCGCATCCAGCGTGCGCGCCAGCGCACCCTGGTTGACGTCGTGCTGGTACTGGCCCACGCCGATGCTCTTGGGGTCGATCTTCACCAGCTCGGCCAGCGGGTCCTGCACGCGCCGCGCGATGCTGACCGCGCCGCGCAGGCTGACGTCGAGCTCCGGCAGCTCCTTGCTGGCGAATTCGCTGGCGCTGTAAACGCTGGCGCCGGCCTCGCTGACCACCACCTTGTCCAGCGCATGCTCGGGCGCCGCCCCGCGCACGCGCTGGATCAGGTCGGCGGCCAGCTGGTCGGTCTCGCGGCTGGCGGTGCCGTTGCCGATGGCGATCAGGTTGACGCCATGCGCGGCGACCAGGCGGCCCAGCGCGTGCAGCGCGCCTTCCCAGTCGTTGCGCGGCTCGTGCGGATAGACCGTCGATGTGGCCAGCACGCGGCCGGTGTCGCTGACCACCGCGACCTTGACGCCGGTGCGGATGCCCGGGTCCAGCCCCATCACGACGCGCTTGCCGGCGGGTGCGGCGAGCAGCAGGTCGCGCAGGTTGTCGGCGAAGACCTTGATCGCCACGGTCTCGGCCTGCTCGCGCAGGCGGGCGAAGAGGTCGCGCTCCAGGCTCAGGCCGAGCTTGACCTTCCAGGTCCAGGCGATGGTCTTGCGGATCAGCGCGTCCCCCGGCCGGCCGGCATGCGACCAGACCAGGTGCCGCGCGATGCGGCCTTCGGCCTGGCCGGGCTGCCCGGGCGCCAGGTCCTCGTCCACCACCAGCCGGACGTCCAGCCACTCCTGCGTGCGGCCGCGGAAGACGGCCAGCGCGCGGTGGCTGGGCATGCGCGCGATCGGCTCGGCGTGGTCGAAATAGTCGCGGAACTTCGCCGCGTCGGGGTGCGTGCCGTCCTTGCCTTCGACGAGCCGGCTGCGCAGCAGGCCTTCGCTCCACAGCCACTCGCGCAGCGACCCGACCAGCGCGGCGTCCTCGGCCCAGCGTTCGGCAAGCAGGTCGCGCACGCCGTCGAGCACCGCGGATGCGTCGGCGAAGCCGGCCTCGGCCAGGGCGGACCAGCCGCCCTCGCGGGCGTCCGCGATTCCGGCCGCCTCGGCCAGCGGGTCCAGCGCCGGGTCGGCGAACAGCCGCTCGGCCAGCGGCTCCAGCCCGGCCTCGCGGGCGATCATGCCCTTGGTGCGGCGCCGGGGCTTGTAGGGCGCGTACAGGTCCTCGAGCTCCTGCTTGGTCGGCGCGGCGGCGATGGCGGCCTGCAGCTCGGGCGTCAGCTTGCCCTGCTCGGCGATGCTGCGCAGCACCGCCTCGCGGCGGTCCTCGAGCTCGCGCAGGTAGGCCAGCCGCGCCTCCAGCTCGCGCAGCTGGATGTCGTCGAGGCCCTCGGTGGCCTCCTTGCGGTAGCGGGCGATGAAGGGCACCGTGGCGCCGCCGTCGAGCAGTTCGACGGCCGCCGCCACCTGCGCCGGCCGGACCTTCAGTTCGGCGGCGATCTGCAGCAGGATCTTGTCCAAGGAAACGGGCCGGGCGGCGTGTGGGCCGCCCGCGCAGGCATCTGAAAGGCGCCGGAGTTTAAGCGCCGGCCCGCGCGGGCCCGCCGCCCCGGGCGCCGCAGGAGCCGCCGGCGCCGCTCAGCGCGCCGGCACCCGTGCCGCAAGAGGCCGCGGCACGTGGTCCGGGACGAAGCGGCAGCCCTCGGCCCGTGCCGGGTCCATCGTGCGGCAGCGCTGCACGATCGCGGCCGGCGTCGGCTTCGCGCCCCGCTCCACCCAGTCCAGCAGGGCGGCGAACAGCGGCGGGTAGATCGCGTCGCCGAGG
>CAZUPH010000129.1:0-9449 GCA_964621995.1 uncultured Rubrivivax sp.
TGAATGCTGCTTGCAATCGGGGGGAAGCCCTTGTAGTTCGAGCTAAGCCGCGCGCGGAGGCAGGTGCCGCCTGGCCGCGGAAGGACAATGACCACTGTGGCCTGGAGCGGCCAGGCGGTGGCTGCCGTAGCGCGTCGGCTTGAGCGAGTGGTTAGGCGTCAATTCAACCTGCCGCAGCATTGCTTGAACTTCTTCCCGCTCTTGCAGGGGCAGGGATCGTTGCGCGCAGGCAGATCGGCTTCGATGAGTAGCCGATTTGCGACCGAGCGGTGGTCTTCAACGTAGATGTTGTTGATGATGTTCGTCACAGTACGTTCGTCGCGAAGTTGCTCACGCGTCGAGCATCCTTGCGCAGCCTGAATCGCGGCCAGTAGCAGTGCAAGGAAGGCATAGAACTCCGCTTTGCCCTCCGGTAGGTAATTGAAAACCGTGCGAAGTGCTGGCCAACGCGCCTCGAGTCGTTCTCTCGTGGTTGGTGTGTCCAGCCGGAGCCGAATGGCCGAGCCTATTGACGCCGCAAGCCTTTGTAGGTCGTCAGGTGTAGATTGAAACTGCTCGAGAACGGTGATCGTGTCTTTTGTAAAGGAGAAGACGCCCTCCAGCGCGCGTGCATCGTGGCCACAGCGCGGGCACTGGGAGATGTTTCCTTCCAAGGTTATGCCGTGCCCGGAGGCTCGAATCCCAGACCGGAAGACGAGACCGCATTGATCGCAGAAGGCTGGGACAGGAAGCATATTTGACGCCTAACGTGCTTTGAGTACCACGGCTACCAATGGCAATTCATTTTCGATGCCCCATTGCTACAGTTGGCAGCGAATATCCACCGATGGCAATGAGCCAGCAAGTCCAGCCGGCCACGGCAAGTTCGCTCACCCACTCTGAGTCGCCGGCCCTTTCAGTTCCACCACATTCCCCTCCGGGTCCGTGACGTAGATCGAAGGCCCCTCGCCCTCCGCCCCGAAGCGCATCGCCGTCGCCCCGGTCTCGACGCCCTGCGCCGCCAGATGCGCGCGGATCGCGGCCTCGTCCCAGGGCTCCACGCGAAAGCAGAAGTGGTCCAGGTTGCGCGCCTCGGCGCCCGGCGGCGCGCCTCCGGCGCGGCCCAGCGGGCCATCCACCGGCACCAGGTCCAGCAGCGCACGGCCGGCGCGCAGCTGCACCAGCCCCAGGTCGTCGCGCCGGCGTTCCACGGTGCAGCCCAGCACGCGGCCGTAGAAGGTCAGCATCGTGTCCAGGTCGCGCACGCGCAGGACCAGGTGGTCCAGGTCGCGGATGTGGATCATCGCGTGGGCTCCCTTGGCTGTTCGGCGCGCAGGCGGCCTGCACGCCGGGGCGGCACGGGCCGCGTCGCTTGCCGCCTGTGCCGCGGCGCCGCCCATGGTCGCCGGCATCCTAACGGCCGGCCGCGGCGGGCGCCACCCCGGCGGGCGGGCGGCGCCCCCCTGCCCTAACGGTTAGGGCAGCAGGCCCCGGGTCGGCAGCTGGCCGCGGGTGGATGCCGTGGCGGCGCGCCGGGGCGCCGGGGCTCTACGCCAGCCCCCGCACCACCTCGATCGCCTCCTCCACCCGCCCCACCGCGTGCACCGTCAGCCCCTCTATCGGCTTCTTCGGCGCATTGGCCTTCGGCACCACGGCCACGCTGAAGCCGAGCTTGGCCGCTTCCTTCAGCCGCTCCTGGCCGCGCGGCGCGGGCCGCACCTCGCCGGCCAGGCCCACCTCGCCGAAGGCGATGAAGCCGCGCGGCAGCGCGCGGCCGCGCAGGCTGCCCTGGATGGCCAGCAGCACCGCCAGGTCGGCGGCCGGCTCGGCGATGCGCACGCCACCCACGGCGTTGACGAAGACGTCCTGGTCCATGCAGCTCACGCCGGCGTGGCGGTGCAGCACGGCCAGCAGCATGGCCAGGCGGTCGCGGTCCAGGCCCACGCTCAGCCGGCGCGGGCTGGGGCCGCCGCTGTCCACCAGCGCCTGCACCTCCACCAGCAGCGGGCGCGTGCCTTCCAGCGTCACCAGCACGCAGCTGCCGGGCACCGGCTCGCCATGGGTGCTGAGGAAGATCGCGCTGGGGTTGCTCACGCCCTTCAGGCCGCGCTCGGTCATCGCGAAGACGCCGATCTCGTTGACCGCGCCGAAGCGGTTCTTGATGGCGCGCACCAGCCGGAAGCTGCTGTACGTGTCGCCCTCGAAATACAGCACCGTGTCCACGATGTGCTCCAGCACGCGCGGCCCGGCCAGCGCACCTTCCTTCGTGACATGCCCCACCAGCACGGTGGCCATGCCGCGCGCCTTGGCCACGCGCGTGAGCTGCGCGGCGCATTCGCGCACCTGCGCCACCGAGCCGGGCGCGCTGCTGAGCTGCTCGCTCCACAGGGTCTGGATGGAGTCGATGACGCAGAAGTCCGGCGCCTCGGCCTGCACGGTGGCCAGGATCTTCTCCAGGTGGATCTCGGCCGCCACGCGCACGCGCGTGCCGGCCAGGCCCAGCCGGCGCGCGCGCAGCGCCACCTGCGCGGTGCTTTCCTCGCCGGTCACGTACAGCACCTTCATCTGCGTCGAGAGGGCATCCAGCGCCTGCAGCAGCAGCGTGCTCTTGCCGATGCCGGGGTCGCCGCCGATCAGCACCACCGCGCCGGCGACGATGCCGCCGCCCAGCACGCGGTCCAGTTCCTCCTGCCCGGTGGGCGTGCGCGACACCTCGGCGGCGTCCACCTCGGCCAGCGTGGCCACCGGCTGCGCCGCGCCGGCCAGCGCCTGGTAGCGGTGCGCCTTGGCGGCGCCGGCGGGTTCGGCCACCGCCTCGTCCAGCGTATTCCAGGCCTTGCAGTGCGGGCATTGGCCCAGCCACTTGGGGCTGCTGCCGCCGCACTCGCGGCAGGTGTAGACGGTCTTGCTGGCCATCGCGGCATTGTGGGGGCAGGCGTGCGCGGGCCTGCCGTGCGGCCATGGCCCCGGCCGCGGCGGCATCGCCCCCCGGTGCGAGCCTGCGCGGGTCAGCCCGGCGCGGGCCCGGCGGCGCCGCGGGCCTGCGCCAGCCGCGCCTGCAGCGCCGGCAGCTGCGCGCGCGCCGTCTGCTCGCCTATGCTGCGCGCGGCCTCGAAGTAGCGGCGGAACGGGCCGGCGTCGTAGGGCAGGTCAGGGTGGATCAGGAAGTCGGCCTGCGCCACCTCGGGCACGATGCGCGCGCGGCGGCGGCGGTCGCGCTCGCGCTGCGCGGCGCTGGCGGTGTCGGGCGTGCGCTGCGCCGTCACGTCCACCGCGATCACGAAGCGGGCGCCGGCCGCGCGCGCGGCCGAGACGGGCACCGGGTGGGCCTCGTCGCCGTCCTCGTACTCCACGCCGGCGATGCCCACCGGCGAGACGATGCCCGGCATGGCGCCCGAGGCGCGCACCGCCACGCCGGCATTGCCGGCCATGAAGTAGCGCGGCGCCTTGCTCGTGCGTTCGGCGGCGACCACGATCACGCGGCGCGGCAGCCGCTCCAGCGGCCGCGCGCCGATGCCGGCGTTTACATAGTCCTGCAGGCGCTGGCCGACGATCCAGCCGCGGTCGGCGAAGGGGTTGGGGTCGAACAGCGTCAGCGGCCCGCCCTGCCAGCTGCGGCGGTCGATCTCCGGCGCATCCAGCCCGCTGGCCCAGAACACGCCGAGCAGCGCGCCGACGCTGCTGCCCACCACCAGGTCGGGCACCAGGCCGGCTTCCTCCAGCACGCGCAGCACGCCGATGTGCGCATAGCCGCGCGGCCCGCCGCTGCCCAGCACCAGCGCGAGCCGCGGCGCGGGGTCCAGCCGCGGCACCGCGGCCAGGGCCTGCGGCGCGTCGCCGGCGCGGTAGTCGAAGGCGGCGCAGCCCGCCAGCGCGGTGGCCGGCAGCGCCAGCAGGGACTTCAGCAGCGTGCGGCGGGGCAGCGGGTCGGGCATGGGGCACTCCGGAGACTACGGGTCGGCAGCAAGTTGACGGCGTCAACCCGGCGCACTGTAGGCTCCATGGTTGACAGCGTCAACCCTTCGCCCTGCGATGCCCAGCCACGCCGCCGCCCTGCCGCTGAAGGAAGCCTGCGTGCGCGCCGCGCACGAGGTCATCGCCGAGCACGGCGTGGAGCGGCTGAGCCTGCGCGACGTGGCGCGCCGGCTGGGCGTGTCGCACCAGGCGCCGTACAAGCATTTCGCGAGCCGCGACCACCTGCTGGCCGAGGTCATCCGCCGCTGCTTCGAGGACTTCGCCGCCGCGCTGGACGCACGGCCGCGCCAGGCCGACCCGCATGCCGACCTGGGCGCGCTGGGCCGCGCCTACCTGGCCTATGCCGCGGCGCACCCGCTGGAATACCGGCTGATGTTCGGCACCCCCTGGCCGGAGCCGGCGCAGCACCCGGCGCTGGTGCGCGACGCCACGCATGCGCTGGACGTGCTGCGCGAGGTGCTGCGTCGCGTGCACGGCGCCGGCGCCGGTCAGCGCGCCACGGTGGACCGCGACGCGATGTTCATCTGGTCCACGATGCACGGCCTGGCGGCCATCACGTCCACGCCGGTGATGGAGCACCTGGCGCTGGCGCCCGGCGTGGCGCGCGCGACGCCCGAGCATGTGCTGGCGATGATCGGCCGCGCGATGGACGCCGCGCCACGGCCCTGAGGGTCTGCTCAGGGTGGGCCGGGGCAAGCGGTGCGGCCTTAGATCGTTCTGGAGCCCGTCCTGGCCGGCGCCTGGACAAGCCTGTCCTGAGCCCGTCGAAGGGCTCAGCGCGAACGGTGGTGACACAAGCTCAGCGCGAACGGTGGTGACGCCAGGCCCGGTGTGAAGCCTCGTGCGGCCACGTATTCGCCAGTCTGGACACCGCCGTTCGCGCTGAGCCTGTCGAAGCGCCCGTGGTCCTTCGGCCTTCGACAGGTCTGTCCTGACCCCGTCGAAGCACCCGGCCCGAACGGACTGCTCGGCGAGCGAAGGCGACCCGGCGTCAGTCGCCCACGCGCCGCCGCGCCGCCTTCAGCTGGCCGAGCCGCGCCTTGTCCTCCAGCCGCCGGCGCCTGGAGGCCGCGGTCGGCTTCGTCGCGATGCGCGGCAGCTCCGGCACCGCCGCCGCGTCCACCAGCGCCTGCAGGCGCGCCAGTGCGTCGGCCTGGTTGCGCGGCAGGCTGCGGTGGGTCTGCGCCTTGATGACGACCACGCCGTCGGCGCCGATGCGGCGGTCGGGCAGCGTGCGCAGCCGCGCCTTCACGGCCTCGGGCAGCGACGAGGCGCCGATGTCGAAGCGCAGCATCGCCGCATTCGACACCTTGTTGACGTTCTGCCCGCCGGCGCCCTGGGCGCGCACGGCGGTGAACTCCACCTGCGCCGGGTCGACGACCGGGCCGTCGCGCCGCACGCCCGGCCCGCCCTACTTCGAGCCGCGCAGCTTGCCGACCACGAACAGCAGCACCAGCGCACCCAGCACCGAGGCGATCCAGCCCGCCGTGTGCCCGACCTGGTAGAAGCCCAGCGCCTGGCCGACGAAGCCGGCCAGCAGCGAACCGCCGATGCCTAGCAGGATGGTCATGATCCAACCCATCGGCTGCGGGCCGGGCATCAGCCAGCGCGCCAGTGCACCGACGATCAGGCCGACGAGGATGGTTCCGAGGATGCCCATGGTGGCCTCCGCTCACGGGGTGGGTGCGGCCGGCGGCCGCGGGCCTCTTTGTACCAGCCCTTTCCTGCCACCCTCGTGGCGGCCCCGCCGGTCAGGCCGCGCGGAAGTGGCCGTGGAAGCCCAGCGGCAGCCGGTACGGCAGCACGGCCTGCGCGAGCGGGCCGTCCTGCACATGCGCCATGTCCAGCAGGTTCAGCACCGTGGCGTCGCGCCGCGCGTCGTACACGGTGCCCAGCAGCCAGGCGTCGCGTTCGCCGTGCCGGCCGGGCCGGGGCACGACGATGTGCTCCTCCGCGATGGCCTGCTCGCCGTAGTCGAAGTGCTGCGCGCGGCCGCTGTCGGTGTCCAGCACCTGCACGCCGCTGAGCAGGCCGGTGCCGCCGGGCTCGCCGCGGGCCGTCACCAGCCAGCGTGCGCGCCGCCCCACGAAGGCCGGGTGCACGCGCGGAAACTCCACGTCGCCCGGCAGCAGCTGCACGCGCGCCGTGCCGCGCAGCGGGTCCAGGCGCGCGATGCAGGCCTGGGCGGTCGAAGGCGCCGGCGGCTCGCCGCGCGCCAGCGCCACCGCGCCGCGGTCCAGGAAGCCGGCGTCCGCCGCGCCGACGTAGCTGAGCACGATGCTGCCGTCGCGTTCCTCGTGGGCGTTGCCGACGTGGAAGACGAACTGCGGCGGCAGCTCCAGCACGCGCTGCTGCGCCAGGTCGTCCTTGCGCGCGACCAGCACGCGCAGCGGCTCGCCGGCATCCATCGCGAAGCGGCGCGGGCCGCCGGGCGCGTTGTCGAAGACGAAGCGCAGCGGCGGCAGCGGCACGACGAGGAAGCGCTCGGTGATGGCGAAGTCGTGCACCATGCCGTGCGGGTAGGGGTGCGCGCCGAGCTGCGCGCGCTGCAGCCGGCCGTCGGCACCGATCTGCCACACCACCAGGTGCGCGCCGGCGGTGCCGATATTCCACAGCGTGCCCTGCGCGTCCACCTTGGGGTGGGCCGAGAACGGCAGGCCCTGCAGGTCGCTGCGCCAGCTGACCGGGCCGCGGGTGGAGAGGTCCGCGGCGTCCAGTTCCCAGGCCGAGCCGCCCTCCCACAGCGCCAGCAGCCGCCCGCCATGTTCCAGCACGCTGGTATTGGCCGGGTTGACGCTGTCGGCGCCGGCGATCGGCAGCGGCCGCTCGACCGTGGTGCCGAAGGCCGGCAGCGCGAAGCGGCCGGCGGCGCGTTCGGCGCGCAGCTTGGCCGTCTGCACCAGGCGGCCGCGGTGGCGCACGCGGCCGCCCTCGATGCCGAACTGCTGCACCATGCCGTCGCCGTCGAACCAGTGGTGGTAGCGCTCGGCGCCGCGCTCGAACAGCGCCGGGCCGTTGCGGTGCAGCCGCCCGCGCAGTTCGGCCGGCCAGCGGCCGCGCAGCAGCGGGGCGTCGCTGGCCAGGCCCTCGGGGGTGTCGGCGACGCCGGCGAACGGGCGCAGCAGCGGATGCGCGGCGACGTTGCGGTGGAAGTCGGCGGCACGCGCCGGGCGGGCCTGCGCGGCGGGCAGGGCCAGCGCGGCAGCAGCGCCGGCCAGCGCGCGCAGCAGCGAGCGACGTTGCAGCGTCATGGCGTCACACCGACAGCCTGACGACGATGGCGCGGCCGTCCAGCGGCACGCGCGTGCTCTCCCACTTCGGGCCCATGAGGCCGGGGCTGCCGCTGGCGCCCCAGGGCTCGGTGGGCATGCCGAAGGCGTTGCGGCCCATGCGGCCGTCGCCGTCGAGGTCCTGGAACAGCGTCAGCGCCACCTCGGTGCCCGCCAGGCCGCACAGGCGCAGCGTGGTCACCGCGTCGCCGGCCGGCGCACGCAGGCTGGCCAGCGCTTCCTTTCCGAAGCCTTCGGGCTTGTTGTACGCGGCGACCATCAGCACGCCCTGCTGCGGGCGCACGTTGTGCACCTCGATGTCGGCGCAGGCGGTTTCGGCGCGGGCGATGCCGGCCGCGGCGGCCAGCGCGACGGCGGTGGTGATCAGGACTCGGGTCTTCATGCGGGCCTCCGTGGGTGAACGGAGCGCATGCTCGCGGCGGCCGGCCGCGCCGGCCAGCGCCTTGCGACGGCTGGGCGCGTCGTGTCGCGAAGCGTCGCCGCGCGGGCGCGAAAGGAAGCCTCGGCGCAGCGCTAGGCCGCGCGGTCCGCCGCCTCCATCGCCACCTCCACCGCCACCCGCACCGGCACCCGCGGCGCCACCGCGCACATCAGCTCGTAGCCGATGGTGCCGGCCGCGTGGGCCACGTCGTCGATCGCCAGCAGCGCATCGCCCGGCCCTTGGCCCCACAGCGTGACCTCGCTGCCGATGCCGGCCGCGGGCACCGGCGTCAGGTCCACCGCCAGCATGTCCATCGAGACGCGGCCCACGGTGCCGGTGCGCACGCCGTCCACCAGCACCGGGGTGTCGGTGCCGGCGTGGCGCGGGTAGCCGTCGGCATAGCCGCAGGCGACGATGCCGATGCGCATGGCCTGCTCGGCGCGGAAGCTGCTGCCATAGCCCACCGTGTCGCCGGGCTGCAGCTGCTGGGTGGCGATCAGGCGTGAGCGCAGCGTCATCGCCGGCCGCAGGCCCCAGTGGCGGATGTCGTGCACCGGGAAGTCCGGCGCGCTGCCGTAGGCCAGGATGCCGGCGCGCACCCAGTCGTTGCGCACCGCGGCCTGCAGGCCGTGGCGCAGCAGGGCGGCGCTGTTGGCCAGGCAGCGCTCGCCGGGCAGGTCGGCGGCGGCGGCCTCGAAGGCGGCGAGCTGGTGCGCGATGCCGCGCGCACCGTCCGCGTCCGAGAAGTGCGTCATCAGCGAGATCTCGTCCACCTGCGGCAGCGCGGCCAGCCGCGCATAGGCGGCGCGGTAGGCGCCGGGCACGAAGCCCAGGCGGTTCATGCCGCTGTTCATCTTCAGGAATACGCGCTGCGGCCGCTCGGTCTTGTGCGCGGCCAGCCAGTCCAGCTGCTCGGTGCAGTGCACCACGTGCCACAGGTCCAGCCGCGAGCACAGCTCCAGGTCGCGCGGCTCGAAGCAGCCTTCCAGCAGCAGCACCGGGCCGCGCCAGCCCAGCGCGCGCACGCGCTCGGCCTCGGCCAGGTCCAGCAGCGCGAAGCCGTCGGCGCCGCGCAGGCCCTCGTACACGCGTTCGATGCCGTGGCCGTAGGCGTCGGCCTTGACCACCGCCCACAGCCGCGCACCCGGCGCCGCGGCCCGCGCACGCGCCAGGTTGTGCGCCAGCGCGTCGACGTGGATCAGGGCTTCGATGGGGCGGGGCATGGCGCGGCCTTGCGAGGCGCCGGCGGCAACGGCGCGTGACGTGCTGCAGTGCCGGCGCATTCTGCCAGTCGGGCCCGTCACGGCCCGCGTGCTATAACGCCCGCGCCCCGGCCGGCGCCCCTCGGGAACGGCATGGCAGCCACCCCGAGACATGGAGACAACGAGCGGAGCCCGCCGCGGCGGGCCCGCCGCGGCGCGCGCGACCGATGAAGAAGGGCTTTTCGACCATCATGTCGGCGCAGTTCTTCAGCTCGCTGGCCGACAACGCGCTGTTCGTCGCCGCCGTCGAGCTGCTGCGCACCGCGGGCGCCGAGGAGTGGCAGCGTGCCGCCCTGGTGCCGATGTTCGCGCTGTTCTACGTGATCCTCGCGCCCTTCGTCGGCGCCTTCGCCGACTGCCTGCCCAAGGGGCGGGTGATGTTCGTCAGCAACAGCATCAAGATCGTCGGCTGCCTGATGATGCTGTTCGGCCA
Organism: uncultured Rubrivivax sp.; assembly: GCA_964621995.1. Taxonomy (GTDB): domain Bacteria; phylum Pseudomonadota; class Gammaproteobacteria; order Burkholderiales; family Burkholderiaceae_C; genus Rubrivivax. The sequence continues at coordinate 9,361 of CAZUPH010000129.1, forward strand.
CCACCCGCTGCTGGCCTATGCGGTGGTCGGGCTCGGCGCGGCAGCCTACTCGCCGGCCAAGTACGGCATCCTGACCGAGCTGCTGCCGG
>CAZUPH010000129.1:9459-12111 GCA_964621995.1 uncultured Rubrivivax sp.
CGGCATCACCCAGCCGGCCGAGGCGGCGATCTCGGTCATCGTCTTCATCTACGTCGCCGCCGCGCTGTTCAACCTGTGGATCCCGCGCACCGAGGCGCCGCTGATGCCCTTCCCGGCCCACCCGTGGACGCTGGTGCGCGAATTCGGCGAGTGCAACGCGCGGCTGTGGCGCGACAAGCTCGGCCAGATCTCGCTGGCCACGACGACGCTGTTCTGGGGCGTGGCCGGCAATCTGCGCTACATCGTGCTGGCCTGGGCCGCGGCGGCGCTGGGCTACTCGACGACGCAGGCCTCGGCGCTGGTGGGCGTGGTGGCCATCGGCACCGCGGCCGGCGCGGTGGTGGCCGCGGTGATGATGCGGCTGGACCGCGCCACCGCGGTGATCCCGCTGGGCACCGGCATGGGGGTGCTGGTGATCCTGATGATCTTCATCCGCGACGTCTGGATCGCGGCGCCCTTCCTGGTGATGCTGGGTGCGCTGGGCGGCTTCCTCGTGGTGCCGATGAATGCGCTGCTGCAGCACCGCGGCCACAACCTGATGGGCGCCGGGCGCTCGATCGCGGTGCAGAACTTCAACGAGCAGGCCTGCATCCTGTTCCTGGGCGCCTTCTACGCCGGCATGACCAAGTTCGGGCTCGGTGCCTTCGGCGCGATCACGATCTTCGGGCTCGTCGTCGCCGGCACGATGGAGCTGGTGCGCCGCTGGCACGCGCGCAACCTGGTGCGCCACCCCGACGAGGTGCAGCGCCTGCTGGCCATCGCGCGCACGGACGGGCACTGAGTGGCGCGGCGTCGGCATTCCGGCGCCGCCGGGCGCGGCGCGGTCGCGCCGCGCGGCACCGGGCGGAGCGGCTGAGATGGTCCGCGCGCTGCCCGTCCTTGCGCTGCTGCTCAACGCCTTCACCTGGGGCGTGTCGTGGTGGCCCTTCCGCTGGCTGCAGCAGCACGGCCTGCACCCGCTGTGGGCCACCGCGCTGATCTACCTGGCGGCGGTGGTGGCGATCACGCTGGCGCGGCCCCAGGCCTGGCGGCAACTCTTCGCGGCGCCGGTGCTGTGGGTGCTGGTGGCCGCGGCCGGCACCACCAATGCCACCTTCAACTGGGCGGTGACCATCGGCGACGTGGTGCGCGTGGTGCTGCTCTTCTACCTGATGCCACTGTGGGCGGTGCTGCTCGCGCGCCTGCTGCTCGGCGAGCGGCTGACGCCCTGGGCCGCGCTGCGCATCGTGATGGCGCTGGCCGGCGCGGCCATCGTGCTGCAGCCCGCGGGCGGCGGCTGGCCGCTGCCGCGCACGCCGGCGGAATGGCTGGGCGTGGTCGGCGGCTTCAGCTTCGCGCTGAACAACGTGATGCTGCGGCGCGAGGCACGCCAGCCCGAGGCGGCGCGCGCGCTGGCGATGTTCCTCGGCGGCGCGCTGGTGGCCACGCTGCTGGCCGGCGCGCTGGCGCTGCACGGCTCGCTGGCGCTGCCGCCGGCGCCCCAGCCGGCCTGGCTGGCGGGTGCCGCCGGGCTGACGCTGGCCTTCCTGGTGGGCAACCTGGCGCTGCAGTACGGCGCCGCGCGGCTGCCGGCCAACGTGACCGCGGTGGTGATGGTCAGCGAGGTGCTGTTCGCCAGCGTCAGCGCCGTGCTGCTGGGCGCCGGGCAGCTGACGCCGGCGCTGGCGCTGGGCGGCGCGCTGATCGTCGGCGCGTCGCTGCTGTCGCGGCAGTGAGCGGCCGGGCGCAGGCGCTCAGGCGGTGGCCTGGCCGGACGCGGCGTCCTGCGCCACCGGCTGCAGCCCCTGGCGCACCAGCAGGCGCTCGAGCTCGGCGTCGTTGAGCGGCTTGCCCAGGTAGGCGTCGGCACCGGCCAGCGTGCCGCGCACACGGTCGGTCTCGGCGTGGTGCGCCGAGACGATGACCACCTGCGAGGTGAGCGCCGCCGCGGCGCTCTGGTGGCGGCGGATGTGCTGGCACAGCGCCAGGCCGTCGAGTTCGCTGTCGTCGCCGAGCTCGAGGTCCACGAAGACCAGGTCGTAGGCGCCGCGCGCCAGCAGCTCGATCGCGCGGCGGCTGTTGCTGGCGCGTTCGGTCTGCACGCCGAAGCGGCGCAGCTTGAGTTCGAGGAAGCGCAGCGCGAGCTCGCTGTCGTCCACCAGCAGCGCCCGCGGCGGCGGGCCGGACGGGATCTCGATGCCGCGGCCGCGGCGGCGGCGGCGTGGCGCCGGTGCGGCCGTGGCCGGCGGCGGGGCGACGGCCGGCGGCGGCTCGGGCGCGAGCTCCGGCGCGAGCTCGGTCGCGGGCGACGGCGACGGCGCGGCCCGCGCGGTCTGTGCCGGCGCGCTCCCGGCCGGTGCCGGTGGTGGGTCGGAAACGGCGGACGCGGCGGGCGCCGCACTCCCTGCCTTCTCCGCGGCGTTCTCCGCCGCGTCCTGCGCCGCCACCTCGGGCAGGGGCACGAAGACGCCGGGCACGGTGTCGGTGCGCGGCAGCGGCGGCGGCACGGTCGGCTGGCCCTGCGCGGCGACCTCGTCGAGCGAGACGTCCAGCGTGGGCAGCAGCGCGTCCACGTCGATGTGCTGCGGCAGCGGCGGCCAGACCGCGGCCGGGGCGGCGCCCGCCTCGGGCGCGCCGGAGGCGGGCTCCAGCAGCGTCGGCAGGTCCAGCGCC
>CAZUPH010000130.1:0-12043 GCA_964621995.1 uncultured Rubrivivax sp.
CGGCCGGCGCCGGCGCGCGTGGCGCCGGCGCGGCCGACGATCCCGCGGCCGAGCGCAAGGTGCTCAAGGTCGGCCAGGAGAAGATCGACCGCCTGATGGACCTGGTCGGCGAGATGGTGGTGGCCAAGAACAGCCTGCCCTACCTCGCCCAGCGCGCCGAGAACCACTACGGCCAGCGCGAGCTGGCGCGCGAGATCAAGGCCCAGTATGCGGTCATCAACCGCATCGCCGAGGACATGCAGCACGCGGTGATGCAGGTGCGCATGCTGCCGGTGGGCACGGTGTTCCAGCGCTTCAGCCGCCTGGTGCGCGACATCTCGCGCAAGCTCGGCAAGGAGGTCAGCCTCGTCGTCGAGGGCGAGGACACCGAGGCCGACAAGAACGTCATCGAGCCGCTGGCCGATCCGCTGATCCACATCCTCCGCAACAGCCTGGACCACGGCATCGAGCTGCCCGAGGTGCGGCGTGCCGCCGGCAAGGCCCCGGCCGGCACGATCCGCATCCGCGCGCGCCAGGAGAGCGACCGCGTGGTGATCGAGATCGGCGACGACGGGGCCGGCATCGACGCCGCCCGCGTGCGCCGCAAGGCCGTCGAGCGCGGCCTGGTCGGCGCCGAACGGGCCGCCGCGCTGTCCGACGACGAGGCGGTGCAGCTCGTCTTCCTGCCCGGCTTCTCCACCGCCGAGAGCATCTCCGACCTGTCCGGCCGCGGCGTCGGCATGGACGTGGTGCGCACCGCGGTGGAGCGCATCAACGGCGCGGTGGCGCTGCACAGCCGCGCCGGGCAGGGCACCACGATCACGCTGTCGCTGCCGCTGTCGATGGCGGTGACCAACGTGATGGTGATCGAGAGCGCGGGCCGCCGCCTGGGCGTGCCGATGGACCTGATCGTCGAGACCGTGCGCGTGCACGCCGACGACATCCACCACTTCAAGCAGGCGCGCACGACGGTGCTGCGCGGGCGCATCGTGCCGCTGCGCCCGCTCAACGAGCTGCTGGGGCTGGAGGTCGAGGCGCAGCGCAACGACGACGGCGAGCATGCGGTGATGGTCGTGCGCGTGCCCTCGGGCCACGTGGGCCTGCTGGTGGACCACTTCCACGGCGTCAGCGACATCATCCTGAAGCCGCTGGAGGGCGTGCTCGCGGGGCTGAGCAGCTTCGCCGGCACCGCGCTGATGGGCGACGGCAGCGTGCTGATGGTGCTCAACCCGAAGGAGCTGCTCTGATGGGCATACGCTACCTGAAGAAGCATGCCGCGCTGGAAGGCGTGGTGACGGTCGAGGACGCCGAGACGCTGCTGCAGTGGCTGCGCCGGCAGCCGCGACCCGCCGTGCACCTGGGGCGCTGCGAGCACCTGCACGCCGCCGCGCTGCAGGTGCTGATGGCCCTGCGGCCGCGCATCGTGGCCGCGCCGGCCGACCCCTGGCTGGCGGCCGCCGTGGCCGGCACCGGCGGGAGCGCGGCATGAGCCTGCTGCAGCCGCTACGCGGGCTGGCCGGCGCGGCCCTGCGGTCGCTCAGGGCGCTGCGCCAGGGCCGGCCGGGGGCAGCGGCCGTGCCGCCGGCGGGCGACTGCGCGGCCGTCGCCGGGCTGCGCGCGCTGGACGACGAGGTGGGCAGCCAGCTCGGCCGTGCGGTGGCGCTGTCGGAGACCGCGGCGCTGGGCATGGTCGAGCGCGTCGACGGGCTGCGCACCCTGTCGGCGCGCCTGATCCAGTACCTGCACTCGGCCCAGCAGCAGAGCGAGTCCATGCAGGAGGGCATCGAGCTGAACGGCCGCATCATCGGCGAGCTCGCGAACTTCGTGCAGACGCTGCCGCAGCAGATCGCGCAGGAGCGCGAGCACATGAAGCTGCTGCTGCAGGCGGTCAAGGGCCTGTCGGACATGACCGACACCATCCGCGGCATCGCGCGCCAGACCGAGATCCTGGCCATCAACGCCGCGATCGAGGCGGCGCGCGCCGGCGAGGCCGGGCGCGGCTTCGCGGTGCTGGCCGGCGAGGTGCGGCGCCTGGCAACGCAGAGCAACGCCTCGGCGGCGCAGATCAACGGCGACATCACGCGCCTGGTGCAGACGGTGGAGGTCACCTACAACAGCGACTTCGAGGCGCGCACCCGCCACAACGAGGCCGAGGCCGAGCGCCTGGGCCGCATGACCAGGCAGCTCGACGAGAGCTACGTCGACATGCGCCAGTTCTACGAGATGCTGATGACCGCGGTGACGCAGCACAACACCGAGATCGACCGCGGCATCGGCCTGCTGCTGGACACCGCGCAGTACCAGGACGTGTTCAAGCAGATCGTCGACCGCGTGCAGCCGGCGCTGGGCCAGCGCCACGACTTGGCCGCCGAGCTGATCGCCCGGCTGCGCGCCGGCAGCCGCCCCGGCACCGACACCAGCGACCTGGAGGCGCGGGCCCAGGCGCTGAAGGCGCAGTACCTCGCGCGGGAGGCCTTGCACCGCGACCCCGAAGCGCCCGCCGACGCCGCCGAGGGCAAGCCCGCCGCCCGCATCGAACTCTTCTGAAGGTCTCCCGAATGGCCCGCATCCTGCTCATAGACGACGACGACATCCTGCGCGACACGCTGCTGCAGATGCTGGAACTCGACCACCACCAGGTCACGGAGGCCGTCGACGGCGAGCGTGGCCTGCAGCGCTTCGGCGACGGCCGCGGCCACGACCTCGTGATCACCGACGTGCTGATGCCGGGCATGGACGGCACGCGGGTGATCGTCGAGCTGCGGCGCCGGCGACCGGACATCCCGGTGCTCGCGATCTCCGGCGGGCGCCGCGTGCTCTCGCCCGACTTCAACCTGCAGAGCGCCAGCCTGGCCGGCGCCAACGCGCAGCTGGGCAAGCCCTTCACGCGTGCCGCACTGCAGTCGGCCGTGCAGGCGGCGCTGCGTGCGGCCGCCGGCGAGGAGGCGCTGCGATGAGCCGGCGAGGCGACACCACCCCGGGCGCCCTGCTGCAGGGCCTGCAGCCGGCCATACTCTCGGACTGGCATGCGCGTCTGCAGGCCCTGGGCGGCAACCACGCCCGCGGTCTGACGCCGCGCACCGAGCTCGACGCCGAGATGCGCGAGCTCCTCGCCGCCGTGCTGGCGACCCTGGACGAGGACGAGGCTTTGCCCGGGCTGGCGTCCGGGCACCCTCTGGCGCGTGCGCTGTGCGCCGCCAGCAGCCTGCGCGCGACGCGGGGCTTCACGGCCGAGGAGTCCCTGGGCTACCTGCAGGCCTGCAAGCGGGCGCTGCTCTCGGTGCTGCACGGCGCGCTGGACGACCGGGCCGAGGCGGCGGCCGCCGCCGCGCGCATCGACGGCCTGATGGACCATTGCGTGGCCGTGCTCGTGGGTTCCTTCGCCGCCGCACGCGAGGACGTCATCCGGCGCCAGGGCGAGTCGCTGCGCGAGGCCTCCACGCCGGTCATCACGCTGTGGGACTCGATGCTGCTGCTGCCGCTGGTCGGCATCGTCGACTCGGTGCGCGCGCAGCAGATCTCCGAGACGCTGCTGGCGGCGATCAGCCGCAGCGAGGCCGAGGTGACGCTGATCGACGTCACCGGCGTGCCGGTGATGGACACCAGCGTCGCGCGCCACATCCTGAAGACCGTGGCCGCGGCCGAGATGCTGGGCACGCGCGTGATCCTCACCGGCATCGGGCCGAGCACGGCGCAGACCATGGTCAAGCTGGGCATCGACATGTCCGGCGTGCCGACGCGCGCCTCGCTGAAGAGCGGGGTGGCGCTGGCGCTGACGCTGACGCGGCGCGCGATCGTGCAGACGGCGCCGGCCGGGCCGTCCGCGCCGGGCGCCGGCGGGGAGGCCTGAATGGCGACCCGCGTGCCCATCCTGCGGCTGAATGCGCGCACCCTGGTGGTGGCGCTGTCGGCCGACATCACCGACGAGGACGTGCTGGGCTTCCAGGCCGATCTCGGCGAACGCGCCGCCGCGATGCAGGCGCGCGGCGTGGTCATCGACGTCTCGGCGCTGGACCTCGTGGACTCCTTCATGGCGCGTGTGCTCAACGACTGCGCGCGCATGCTGCGCCTGCTCGGCGCCGAGGTCGTGGTCTGCGGCGTACAGCCGGCGGTGGCGCTGACGCTGGTGGAGATGGGCCGCAACCTCGTCGACGTGGCCACGGCCTTCACGCTGGAGCGGGCGCTGGTGCGCCTGACCGAGCTGATGAACGCCGCCGACCAGACCCCGCCGTCCCCCCGAGGGCAAGATGCATGAGCTGCGGGTCAGCGAGGACGTGCTGCGCGCGCGCGTGGCCGCACGCGAGCTGGTGCGCGGCGCCGGGCTGGGCGTGATGGACCAGACGCGCTTCGCCACCGCCGTCTCCGAGCTCGCGCGCAACGCCGTGCGCTACGGGCGCGACGGCCAGTGCGAGTTCAGCGACCTGAGCGACGCGCGCCATCTCCGGCTGCAGGCCCGGGTCAGCGACCGCGGGCCGGGCATCGCCGACCTCGGGCTGGCGATGCAGGACGGCTACTCGACCGGCGGCAGCCTGGGCGCCGGACTGCCCGGGGCACGCCGGCTGGTCGACGTCTTCGACATCCGCTCCTCGCCCGCCGGCACGGTGGTGACGGTGCAGATCGCGAGGCCGCGACGGCCATGAACGCGCGCCCGAAGACCGGCATGCCGCCGCCGCCGGTGCGACTGCACGTGGGCGGGGAGTTCGACGTGGCCGCCGCGGTGATGGGCGCGCGCCACTTCTGCGCCGGGCTCGGCGCCACGCCGGTGTGCGCGGCGCACGTGGCCACGGCGGTCTCCGAGCTCGCCAACAACCTGTGGATGCACAGCTGCGGCGGCGGCCATGTCGTGCTGCGGGCGCTGGCCGCGCCGGGCAGCGTCGGCGTGGAGGTGCTCGTGCAGGACGACGGCCCGGGCATCGCCGATGTCGCGCTGGCGATGAGCGAGGGCTACAGCACCGCCGGCGGACTGGGCTGCGGCCTGCCCGGGGTGCGCCGCCTGATGGACGAGTTCGAGCTGGACTCCGCACCCGGCCGTGGCACCCGGGTGCTGGCCCGCAAGTGGTGGTCCCATGGCTGAGCCGGGTGCGTTCGCCGGTGCACGGTGGGCACGGCTGTGCCAGCCGCTGCACGAGGCCGAGCCCTGCGGCGACGCGGCCGCGGTCTTTGCGATCGAAGGCGCAGCCGGCGCGGCGCTGCTGGTGCTGGTCGACGGCCTGGGCCACGGGCCGCCGGCGGCCGAGGCCGCGCAACGTGCGCTGGCCACCGTCTCGGCACACCGGCAGCTGCCGCTGCCGCAGCTGCTGGGCACCCTGGACGAGGCCCTGAGCCGCACGCGCGGCGCCGCGGTCGGCCTGCTGCGCGTGCAGGCCGGCCCGCAGGGTGGCGAGCTGTCCTTCGCGGGCGTGGGCAACACGCGGGCGCTGCGCTCGCGCGGCGCGCTGCAGCAGCGCCTGGCCTCGCAGTACGGCATCGTCGGTGCCGGGCTGCCGCAGCCCGTGGCGGTGCAGGTGCTGGACCTGGCGCCCGGCGACTGGGTGTTGATGTTCAGCGACGGCCTGGACGAGCGCCTGGTGTTGCCGGGACCGCTGCCCGAGTGGCAGCGCGACCCGGCGCTGCTGTGCAGCCGGTTGGCGGCCGCGTGGCGGCAGGGCGCCGACGACGTCGGTGTGCTGGCCTGGCACTGGCCGGCGGCGCGCCGCTGGGCCACCCCGTGAGCCCGGATCCGATGGCCGTTCGGGCCGAGGCCCCCGTCATGCCGGCGGGTGCCGCGGTGGGCGAACTGCCACTGCGGCGGGCCTACCGCGCCGTCTTCGAGCGCTACGCCTTCGCAGCCGACGAGTTGGGACGCGAGCAGGCCCTGCTGGAGGCCGGGGAACTGGGCAAGCGGGCCCTGGCCGACGGTCCGGCGCTGGACCGCATGGTGGCCCTGCACCACGACACGCAGGCCGGTCTCGCCCAGGCCTGGCGCGGCGCCGCCCTCGGCGACCCGGCGGCGGCCGCGCGCGAGGCCCTCGCGCATGGCGCGGGCACCGCGCTGCTGCTGGCGCTGATGCTGCCGCACGAGCTGGCGCAGCTGGCCCACCACGAGCGCCGCTGGCAGCGCGAGCACGAGACCCTGGCGGCGATGTTCGAGCAGACCGAGCAGCTCATCGTGGTGCTCGACGCGGATGGGCTGGTCGACGACGTCAATCCGGCCTTCGTGCGCGCCACGGGCTGGTCGCCGCTGGAGGCGGCGACGGCGCCGGCGCAGGTATGGGCGCTGGATCCGCAGACCGCGGTCGGTGCGCCGCGCCGCTGCCCGCAGCGCCGGCGCGACGGCGGCAGTTTCCTGGTCGAGTGGTCCGCCTCGGCGATCCGCAGCCGGCAGGGCGGACTGATCGGCCACGTCTGCATCGGGCGCGACGTCACCCGCGCCGAGCAGGTCGAGCAGGGCCTGCGCGAGAACGACAGGCTGCGCGCCGTGGCCGCGCTGGCCGGGGGCATCGCGCACGACTTCAACAACCTGCTCGGCTCCATCATCGGGCTGGCCGAGCTGGGCGCGCTGGAGGCACCGCCCGGCACCCGCCTGGCCCGCAACCTGGGCCGCATCGGCCAGGCCGGCGAGAGGGCCGCCGCCCTGGTGCGCCAGCTGCTCGACTTCTCGCGCCGCTCGCCGGCCGCGCTGCAGCCGCTGCAGGCCAGCGCCTGGCTGGCGCGCATGCACCCGCTGCTGCAGGCGGCGGTGCTCGGCCGCGCACGCGTGGCGTGCGAGTTGCGGCAGGACGGCTGGCTGCACGTCGACCCGGGGCAACTCGACCAGGTGCTGTTGAACCTGGTGCGCAACGCGGCCGACGCGACCGACGACGGCGGCGAGGTGCTGGTCACCGTCGACCACGCCGAGCCGCCGCTGCTGCCTGCGGCTGCGCCCGCGGGGCTGCGACCCGCCCGCGGCCACCTGCGGCTGCGCGTCGTCGACCACGGCTGCGGCATCGCGCCCGCGCTGCTGCCCAGGCTGTTCGAGCCCTTCTTCACCACCAAGCCGGTGGGGCAGGGCACCGGGCTCGGGCTGGCGTCGGTGCACGGCATCGTCAGCGCCCATGGCGGCGCGGTGCAGGCCGCCAGCCCCACCGGCCCGCCCGGGCGCGGCAGCACCTTCAGCGTCTACCTGCCGCTGGCCGACCCGCCGCCGTACCCGACCCCTCCCTCAATCCTGGGTGAACCGACATGAAAACGATCCTGGTCGTCGACGATTCCTCGACGATGGTGATGAGCCTGAAGAGCTCGCTCGAGATCTCCGGCTTCAAGGTGGAGACTGCCGCCGACGGCCAGCTGGCGCTGGACAAGCTCAGGGCCGGCGTCAAGCCCGACCTGATGATCACCGACATCAACATGCCGCGCATGGACGGGCTGGAGCTGATCGGCCACACGCGCAAGCTGCACCGCTTCATGCCCATCCTGGCGCTGACCACCGAGAGCCAGCAGGCCAAGCGCGACGAGGCGCGCAAGCTGGGCGCCACCGGCTGGCTGGTCAAGCCGGTGGGCGGCGCGGACCTCGTCAAGGTCATCCGGCAAGTCTTGCCGGGCGCCTGACGCGCGGCAGCTGCGGCGGCCCGGGTGTCGCGCGGGCGCGCTGTCCTCGCGCCCCGTCCCGGCGCCACGCGCGTGCGGCCGGCTGCAGCCCTGTGCCCAACCCAAGCATGACCAGGAACGCCCCATGACGAGCCCGACCAACGTCGACCTGCCGGACACGCCGCTCCCGGCCACGGCGCCCGGCGACACCGTCCATCCCGAAGCACTGCGGCCGCCGCCGTTGCGCGGCGATGAACCGTCGCAAGGCAAGGCCGCGCTCGACGCGCTGGAGCGAACGCCCGATGCGGTGGCGGCGCACATGGCGGCGATGCTCGCCGACCCCGAGCCCGGGATGCGGCTGTTCGCCGTCGGCCTGCTGCGGGAACTGCAGCACGCGCAGCGGCTGCCCTGGCTGCTGCAGGTACTGGCACGGGAGCCGATGCCCGCCATCGTCGCCGCGGCGGTCGATGTGCTGGCCGTGGTGGGCGGACCGCAGCATGTGCCGGCGCTGCGCGACGCGCGCGACCGCCTGGGCGACGACCTGTTCGTCTGGTTCGGGGTGGACATCGCGATCGAGCGGCTGCAGTCGTCCTAGACCGGCTGCGCCCGCAGCGGCTGGCGCGCAGCGGCGCGCGCTTCGGCCCCTATGATGGCGGCGCGCGCGCCCGGATGGCGAAATCGGCAGACGCAGCGGACTTAAAATCCGCCGCCCTTCGCGGGGCATACGGGTTCGATTCCCGTTCCGGGCACCAGGCCGCCGCCGGCGGCCGCCTCCACTCCACCAGGTGCCCGCATGCTGCCCAGTCCGAAGCAATCGCTGAACTACGGCGTCAGGCGACGCGAGGTCTTCGGCTGGGCGCTGTACGACTTCGCCAACTCCGGCTACACGACCGTCGTGCTGACGGCGGTATTCAACGCCTACTTCGTGGGCGTGGTGGCCGGCGGCGCGAGCTGGGGCACCTTCGCGTGGACGCTGGCGCTGGGCCTGTCCAACGCCATCGTGATGGTCACGATGCCGGTGCTGGGCGCCTGGGCCGACCTGCGCGCGGCGAAGAAGAAGCTGCTCGTGATGGCCACCGCCGGCTGCGTGCTGGCGACCGCGCTGCTGGCGCTGGCCGGGCCCGGCGACCTGTGGCTGGCGGTGGCGGCCATCGTGGCGTCCAACATCTGCTACGCCTGGGGCGAGTCGCTGATCGCCGCCTTCCTGCCCGAACTGGCGCGCCGCGAGGCCATGGGCCGCGTCAGCGGCTGGGGCTGGAGCTTCGGCTACTTCGGCGGCATGCTGACGCTGGGCCTGAGCCTGGCCTACGTGATCTGGGCCCAGGGCCAGGGCCAGAGCGCGGCGCAGTTCGTGCCGGTGACGATGCTGATCACCGCGTCGGTCTACGCGCTGGCGGCGCTGGGCACCTTCGTGCTGCTGCGCGAGCGCGCGGTGCCGCAGGAGGTGGGTGCGAGGCTGGTCGCTCGGCGCGCCTGGCTGCGGCTGTCGCAGACCTGGCACGAGTCGCGCCGCTACCAGGACTTCTCCTGGCTGCTGCTGTGCTCGGTGTTCTACATGGCCGGCATCGCGGTGGTGATCGCGCTGGCGGCGGTCTATGCCGAGCAGGTGCTGGGCTTCCAGCAGCAGCAGACGATGATGCTGGTCTTCCTCGTCAACATCGCATCGGCCCTCGGTGCCTTCGGCTTCGGCTACCTGCAGGACCGCATCGGCCACCGGCCGGCGCTGGCGCTGACGCTGTGGGGCTGGGTGCTGATGACGGTGCTGGCGGTGCTGGCCACCACGCACGCGGTCTTCTGGGCCGCCGCGGTGGTCGCGGGGCTGTGCATGGGCAGCAGCCAGTCCGCCGGCCGCGCGATGGTGGGGCTGTTCGCGCCGCCGGACCGGCTGGCCGAGTTCTTCGGGCTGTGGACGTTCGCGGTGCGGCTGTCGGCCATCGTCGGCCCCATCACCTACGGGCTGGTGACGCTGGTCACCGGCGGCAACCACCGCATCGCGATCCTGACCACCGGCCTGTTCTTCCTGGCCGGGCTGGTGGTGCTGCGCCGCGTGGATGTCGCCCGCGGGACGGCGGCCGCCCAGGCTGCGGGCTAAAATAGAACGACCGTTCTATTTTTGGCCCTGCCCGGGCCGCCGCGGCGGGACCGGCGCCTAGAATGCGCCGGTTCACGTTCACGTCAATTCGAACCAGAGGAGTGCAGCAGGCATGAAGGTGCTGGTCCCCGTGAAGCGGGTCGTCGACTACAACGTCAAGGTCCGCGTCAAGAGCGACGGCAGCGGCGTGGACACGGCCAACGTCAAGATGAGCATGAACCCCTTCGACGAGATCGCCGTCGAGGAGGCCGTGCGGCTCAAGGAGAAGGGCGTGGCCACCGAGGTGATCGCCGTCTCCTGCGGTGTCACGCAGTGCCAGGAGACGCTGCGCACCGCGATGGCCATCGGCGCCGACCGCGCCATCCTGGTCGAGTGCGCCGACGAACTGCAGCCGCTGGCGGTGGCCAAGCTGCTGAAGGCGCTGGTCGACAAGGAACAGCCCGGCCTCGTCATCCTGGGCAAGCAGGCCATCGACGACGACTGCAACCAGACCGGGCAGATGCTCGCCGCGCTGGCCGGCCTGCCGCAGGCCACCTTCGCCAGCAAGGTCGAGGTGGCCGACGGCCAGGCCAAGGTCACGCGCGAGGTCGACGGCGGCCTGGAGACGCTGGAGCTCACGCTGCCGGCCGTCGTCACCACCGACCTGCGCCTGAACGAGCCGCGCTACGTGACGCTGCCCAACATCATGAAGGCCAAGAAGAAGACGCTGGACGTGCTCAAGCCGGCCGACCTGGGCGTGGACGTCGCGCCGCGCATCAAGACCCTGAAGGTCAGCGAGCCGCCCAAGCGCGGTGCCGGCGTCAAGGTGCCCGACGTCGCCACGCTGGTGGACAAGCTCAAGAACGAAGCGAAGGTGATCTGACCATGCCGGCCCTCGTCATCGCCGAACACGACAATGCGTCCGTCAAGGGCGTCACGCTCAACACCGCCACCGCCGCGCTGGCCTGCGACGCCGAAGTGCACGTGCTGGTCGCCGGCGAGAACGCCGGCGCCGCCGCGCAGGCCGCCGCGCAGATCGCCGGTGTCGCCAAGGTGCTGCACGCCGACGGCCCGGCGCTGGCGCATGCCCTGGCGGAGAACCTCGCCGCGCAGGTGCTCGCCGTCGCGAAGGGCTACGGCCACATCCTGTTCCCCGCCACCGCCGGCGGCAAGAACGCCGCCCCGCGCGTGGCCGCGCTGCTGGACGTGGCGCAGATCAGCGACGCCAGCAAGGTGCTCGGCGCGGACACCTTCGAGCGCCCCATCTACGCCGGCAACGCCATCGCCACCGTGCAGAGCACGGACCCGACGAAGGTGATCACGGTGCGCACCACCGGCTTCGACGCCGCCGCGGCCACGGGCGGCAGCGCCCCGGTCGAGACCGTGCCCGCGGTGGCCGACGCCGGCAGCTCGCGCTTCGTCGGCTCGGAGATCGCCAAGCTCGACCGCCCGGAGCTCACCGCGGCGAAGATCATCGTCAGCGGCGGCCGGGCGCTGGGCAGCAGCGACAGGTTCAACGAGGTCCTCGTGCCGCTGGCCGACAAGCTCGGCGCCGCGCTCGGGGCCAGCCGCGCCGCGGTGGACGCCGGCTACGCGCCCAACGACTGGCAGGTCGGGCAGACCGGCAAGATCGTGGCGCCGCAGCTGTACATCGCCGCCGGCATCAGCGGCGCGATCCAGCACCTGGCCGGCATGAAGGACAGCAAGGTCATCGTCGCGATCAACAAGGACCCGGAGGCGCCGATCTTCAGCGTCGCCGACTACGGCCTGGAGGCCGACCTGTTCACGGCGGTGCCGGAGCTGGTCGAGAAGCTCTGAGCACCTGCCTGCCCGAGGGCGCCCATCGCGGCGCCCTCGTTCTTTCGACAGAGGACTTCCGATGAGTTACCGCGCCCCCGTCCAGGACATGCTGTTCGTCATGAAGGAGCTCGCCGGCATCGACGCCGTCGCGGCGCTGCCCGGGCACGAGGACGCCGGCTACGACACCGCCGCCGCCGTGCTGGAGGAGTGCGCGAGGTTCAACGAGGGCGTCGTCGCGCCGCTGAACTGGGAGGGCGACAAGCACCCGTCGTCGTTCCACGACGGCAAGGTCACGACGACCCCGGGCTTCCGGCAGGCCTTCCGCCAGTTTGCCGAGGGCGGCTGGCAGGGCCTGCAGCACCCGGTGGCCTTCGGCGGCCAGGGCCTGCCCAAGCTGATCGGCGCGGCGTGCAACGAGATCGTCAACAGCGCCAACCTCAGCTTCGCGCTGTGCCCGCTGCTGACCGACGGCGCGATCGAGGCGCTGCTGACCGCCGGCACGCGCGAGCAGCAGCAGACCTGCATCCCGAAGATGATCTCCGGCGAGTGGACCGGCACGATGAACCTGACCGAGCCGCAGGCCGGCAGCGACCTGAGCCTGGTGCGCACGCGCGCCGAGCCCCAGCCCGACGGCAGCTACCGGCTGTT
>CAZUPH010000131.1:0-12013 GCA_964621995.1 uncultured Rubrivivax sp.
GCCTCGCGGCGCGGCGGCGGCGCCGCGCCGGCTGTCGGTGGCGGCCTACCCGTTGGTCGACCGCATCGTGCAGGCGGCGCTGCCGCGCTGGCGCGAGCTGCACCCGGAGGTCGAGGTCGAGGTGGTCAGCCGCCAGTATGCCGACCACCACACCGCGATGACGACCGCGCTGTCGACCTCGGTGCGGCTGCCCGACGTGATGGCGCTGGAGGCCAGCTACGTCGGCCGCTTCGCCGCCGGCCAGGGCCTGGAGAACCTGTCGCAGCCGCCGTACCAGGCCGAGCGGCTGCGCAGGCACTTCGTCGGCTATGCCTTCGACCAGGCGGTGTCGCGCAGCGGCCAGGTGCTGGCGCTGCCCACCGACGTCGGGCCCGGGACCATGCTGTACCGGCAGGACCTGCTGCAGCGCGCCGGCCTGGCCGAGTCGGACCTGACGCCGTCGTGGGAGGCCTATGTGCAGGCCGGCGTGCGCCTGAAGGCCGCCACCGGCGCCTACCTGATGGCCAACGCGCAGCAGCTCAAGGACATCCTGATCCGGCGCGACATCGCCCCCGGCGAAGGCCTGTACTTCGACCGCGAGTCGCGCGTGCTCGTCAGCTCGCCGCGCTTCGTGCGCGCCTTCGAGCTGGCGCGCGAGGTGCGCCGCCAGCGCCTGGACGCCCGCGTCTTCGCCTGGTCCAACGAATGGGCCGAGGGCTTCCGCCGCGGCACGCTGGCCACCGAGCTGTCGGGGGCGTGGATGGTCGGCCAGATGGCCAACTGGGTGGCGCCGGGCACGAGCGGGCTGTGGCGCGCCGCGCACCTGCCGGGCGACACCTTCGTCGGCTACGGCGGCACCTCGTATGCGATCCCGCGCCGTGCCACCGAGGCGAACAAGCCGCTGGCCTGGGACCTGATCCGCCTGCTGACGATGGACCCCGCGCTGCAGCTGGCGGCCTTCAAGTCGCAGGACGCCTTCCCGGCGCTGCTGTCCACGCACGACGACCCTTTCTTCGACGACCCGCTGCCCTTCCTCGGCGGCCAGCGCGCGCGCCGGCTGTGGCGCGAGGCGGCCCGCCGCATCGCCGCGACCCAGGTGCACAAGCAGAACAACTTCGCCGACGAGGTGGTGGCCACCGAGCTGGACAACGTGATGAACCGCGGCAAGCCGATCGCCGAGGCCCTGGGCGACGCCGAGCGGCTGCTGCGCCGCCGTGCGCACCGCTGAGGCCGGCGCCACCCTGACGCCCCGACGATGCGCCCCCTGTCCCGCCTCCTGCCGCGCCTGCCGACCGCCTGGGCGCCCTACGTGCTGATCAGCCCCTTTCTGGTGCTGTTCGCGGTGTTCGGCGTCTTCCCGCTCGCCTTCTCGCTGTACCTGGCCTTCCAGTCCTGGGAGCCGACCAGCGGGCTGCAGGCGATGCAGCCGGTGGGGCTGGAGAACTTCGCCTTCGCGCTGCAGGATGCCTGGTTCTGGAAGGCGCTGGGCAACACGGCCTGGCTGGCCGTGGCCTCGGGCGTGCCGCAGCACCTGGTGGCGATCCCGCTGGCGGTCTTCATCCACAACGCCTTCCTGCGCGGGCGCGACGGCGTCGTCGGCGTGTACTTCGTGCCCTACATCACCTCGACGGTGGCGATCGCGATCCTGTTCAGCTCGCTGTTCTCGACCGACTTCGGGCTCATCAACGCCGCGCTGGGCGCGCTGTTCGGCGCCGAGGCGATCGACTGGCTGGGCCAGCCCGAGATGGTCAAGCCGGCGATCGCGCTGGTCGTCTTCTGGCGCTACCTGGGCTTCAACGTCGTGCTGTACCTGGCGGCGCTGCAGACCATCCCGCGCGACCTGTACGAGGCCGCGACGATGGACGGCGCCAGCCGCTTCAGGCAGTTCCTGCACATCACGCTGCCGGGCCTGCGGCCGATGATCTTCTTCGGCGTCACGCTGACGGTGATCGGCGGGCTGCAGCTCTTCGAGGAACCCTTCATCCTGACCGGAGGCAGCGGCGGGCCCGACCAGGCGGGCATGACCTCGGCCGTCTACCTGTACCGCATGGCCTTCGACTTCAACGACTTCGGCGGCGCCAGCGCGATGTCGTGGCTGCTGTTCGTCGTCGTCGCGCTGATGACCTGGCTGACCAACCGGGCGCTGCGCCCGCGCGGGGAGGGCGCATGAACCCGACGCCGCGCACGGGCGCGCGCACCGCCACCTGGGCCGCCTACACGATCGTCGCCGTCGGCGCGCTGTTCATGCTGGCGCCGTTCTACTTCATGTTCGTCTTCGCGACGCAGTCGCGCGGCGAGATCTTCAACCTGCCGCCGCCGCTGTGGTTCGGCGACGACCTGCTGGCCAACCTGCAGATCCTGACCGAGCGGCTGCCCTTCTGGCGCAACCTGGGCTGGAGCCTGTACGTCGCGCTGATGTCCACGGCGCTGACGCTGCTGTTCTGCTCGATGGGCGGCTACGCCTTCGCGCTGATGGAGTTCCGCTTCAAGCGCCCGCTGTTCCTGCTCGTGATGGCGACGCTGCTACTGCCCTCGTTCATGAACATGATCCCGACCTTCCTGATCATGGACGCGCTGGGCTGGATAGACACCCACCGCGCGCTGTACATCCCCGGCGCAGCCAGCGCCTTCGGCATCTTCCTGATGCGGCAGTACGCCACGAGCGCGGTGCCGCGCGAGCTGATCGAGGCGGCGCGCATGGACGGCTGCGGCGAGCTGGGCATCTACTGGCGCATCGTGCTGCCGCTGCTGCGCCCGGCGCTGGGCACGCTGGGGCTGATCAGCTTCATCGCGTCGTGGAACAACTTCATCGGCCCGCTGATCGTGATGCGCAGCGCCGAGAACTACACGCTGCCGCTGGCGCTGCGCAGCCTGCAGACGACGCTGAACACCGAGTGGGGCGCGCTGATGACCGGCTCCGCGATCGCCACCATCCCGCTGCTGATCCTGTTCGCGATCTCCTCGCGCCAGCTCGTCGCGGGCCTCACCGCCGGCGCCGTGAAGTGACGCCGCAGTCCTGAGCCGACCATGCCGACCGACGCCGACCTGCACCGCCGCTTTCCGCCCGACTTCCGCTGGGGCGTGGCCACCAGCGCCTTCCAGATCGAGGGCGCCGCCCGCGAGGACGGCAAGGGCGAGTCGATCTGGGACCGCTTCTGCCGCCTGCCCGGCGCGATCGCCGACGCCAGCAACGGCGACGTGGCCTGCGACCACTACCACCGGCTGGACGCCGACCTGGACCTCATCGCCTGGCTGGGCGTGGACCAGTACCGCTTCTCGGTGTCGTGGCCGCGCGTGCAGCCGCTGGGGCGAGGCGCCTGGAACGAGGAGGGTCTCGCGTTCTACGAGCGGCTGGTCGACGGCCTGCTCGCGCGCGGCGTGCAGCCCAGCCTGACGCTGAACCACTGGGACCTGCCGCAGGCGCTGCAGGACGGCGGCGGCTGGGCCGCGCGCGACACGGTGGACCGCTTCGTCGACTATGCGCGCGGCGTGATGCGCCGCCTGGGCGACCGCGTCGGCATGCTGGTCACGCACAACGAGCCCTGGATCGTCGCGGTGCTGGGCCACCGCGACGGCATCTTCGCGCCGGGCCTGAAGAACCGCGCGACCGCGGTGCAGGTGTCGCACCACCTGCTGCTCAGCCACGGGCTGGCGCTGCAGGCACTGCGCGCCGACGGCGTGCGTGCGCGGCTGGGCATCGTGCTCAACCTCGCGCACCTGGAGCCGGCCACCGCCTCGGCCGAGGACCTGGCGCTGGTGCGGCGGGTCGAGGCGCGCGACCGGCGCTGGTACACCGACGCGCTGTTCAAGGGGGTCTACCCGGCCGAGGTGCTGGACGAGCTGGGCGCCGACGCGCCCGCCGTGCGGGCCGGCGACATGACCGCGATCTGCACGCCGATGGACTTCCTCGGCGTCAACTACTACTCGCGCGGCGTGTGCAGCGCCGACGGCAGCTTCGACGTCAGACGGTCCGGCCTGCCGCTGACCGAGATGGGCTGGGAGGTCTACCCGCGAGGGCTCACCGAGCTGCTGCTGACGCTGCACCGCGAGTACCGGCTGCCGCCGACCTACGTCACCGAGAACGGCGGCGCCTTCCCGGATGCGCCCGGCGCCGAGGGCGTGGTGCACGACGCCGACCGCATCGACTACCTGCGCACGCACATCGCCGCGGTGGCCGACGCGATCGACCGTGGCGTACCGATGGCCGGCTACATGGTGTGGAGCCTGATGGACAACTTCGAGTGGGCCAGCGGCTACGCCAAGCGCTTCGGCATCTTCCACGTCGACTATGCGACGCAGCGGCGCACGCCCAAGGCGAGCGCGCTGTGGTTCCGCGACTTCCTGCAGCGCTGCCGCGCGCTGCGCGGGGCGGGGCGCTGAGATGGCCGGGCTGAGCCTGCGCGGCGTGCACAAGCGCTACGGCGAGGTCGAGGTCATCCGCGGCATCGACCTGGAGGTAGCCGACGGCGAGTTCCTGGTGCTCGTCGGGCCCTCCGGCTGCGGCAAGTCCACGCTGCTGCGCATGATCGCCGGGCTGGAGACGATCAGCGCCGGCTCGCTGCTGCTCGACGGCCGCGAGGCCAACGCGCTGCACCCCTCCGAGCGCGGCGCGGCGATGGTGTTCCAGAGCTATGCGCTGTACCCGCACATGACGGTGGCCGAGAACATGGGCTTCGCGCTGCGCATGGCCGGCGTGCCGCGTGCGCGGCGCGACGAGCAGGTGCGCCGCGCCGCCGACGCGCTGCACATCGCCGAGCTGCTGGGCCGCTACCCGCGCGAGCTGTCCGGCGGCCAGCGCCAGCGCGTGGCCATCGGCCGCGCCATCGTGCGCCAGCCCAAGGTCTTCCTGTTCGACGAGCCGCTGTCCAACCTCGACGCCGCGCTGCGCGTGAGCATGCGCATCGAGCTGGCGCGGCTGCACCGCGAACTCGGCACGACGATGATCTACGTGACGCACGACCAGGTCGAGGCGATGACGCTGGGCGACCGCATCGCCGTCATCCACGAGGGGCGGCTCGAGCAGGTCGGCCCGCCGCTCGCGCTGTACGAGCAACCGGTCAACCGCTTCGTCGCGTCCTTCCTGGGCGCGCCGCGCATCAACCTCGTCGAGCGGCCGGCCGACGGCGCGCCGGCGCCGCTGCGCGCGCTGTGGCAGCGGCTGGGCGCCGCCGCCCCCGCCGGCACGCAGGCGCTGGGCCTGAGGCCCGAGCACCTGCCGGTGGCGGCCGAGGGCGACGGCGTCGCCGCCGAGGTGGTGCTCGCCGAGCACCTGGGCGACGCCACCATCGTGCACCTGCGGCTGGACGGCGCGCCGGCGCTGCTGCATGCGCGGCTGGCCGCCGGCAGCGGCCACTGGGAGGCCGGCCGCGGCGTCGTGCTGCAGCCCGACGCCGCGCGGGTGCTGGCCTTCGACGCCGCCGGCCGGCGGCTGGACCGGGGGGCCGCGGCATGAAGCGCCCCGGTGCGGTCCTGCTGGCCGGGCTGGCCGCCGCCTGCCTGCTGGCGGCGCCGGCCCCCGCGCCGGCGCTGGGCGTGCCGCCGGGCTACCGGCTGGTGTGGGCCGACGAGTTCGACGCCGACGGCCCGCCCGACCCGGCGAAGTGGGCGCACGACACGCACCGCAACGGCGAGGGCTGGTACAACAACGAACTGCAGTACTACGCCGGGCCGCGCGCCGAGAATGCCGTCGTGCGCGGCGGCAGGCTGGTGATCACCGCGCGCCTGGAGTCGCTGTCGTCGGCGGCCGACTGGGGCGGCCAGCGCTACACCTCGGCGCGGCTGCTGACGCGCGGCCGCCAGGACTGGACCTACGGCTTCTTCGAGGTCAGCGCGCGCATGCCCTGCGGCCGCGGCACCTGGCCGGCGATCTGGACGCTGGGCAGCGGCGGGCGCTGGCCCGACGACGGCGAGCTCGACATCCTCGAGCACTTCGGCCGCGTGCCCGGGCGCGTATCCAGCGCGGTGCACGTGAAGGCCGGCCATGCCGGGCGCAGCGTGCACGGCTCGACGCCGCTGCCCACCGCCTGCGGCGCCTTCCACCGCTACCAGATGCACTGGACGCGCGACGGCGTGAGCTTCGGCGTGGACGGCGTCGCGCACCTGCACTTCCCGCGCATGGAGGGAGGCCGCGACGTCTGGCCCTTCGACCGGCCGCAGTTCCTGCTGCTGAACCTGGCGATCGGCGGCGACCTCGGCGGGCCGGTGGACGACACGATCTTCCCGGCCGCGATGGAGGTCGACTACGTGCGCGTGTACCAGGCCGCGCCGTCGCCGTCGCGCTGAGCCCCTGGCGCCGCCGGGGCCCAACGGGGGCCGCAGGAGCCGCAGGTGCTGCTGGCGCGGTCGCGCGCTCAGCCCGGCGCGCGCGCGGGCACCGGCGGGCCGGGGTGGTCCACCGCCTGGCGCCAGCCCTCGTCGCCCGGCGCCGCCAGCCACTGCAGCACGGCGGCGGCCGTCTCGTCTGGGCGCTCCATCGGAAACAGGTGGCTGCCGTCGATCCAGCGCAGGTGGCCGCGTGTCAGCGCCCGCGTCGCCGCCAGGCCGGTCTGGTGCAGCTCGGCCGAGCGCGTGCCGGCGACGAAGCCCACCGGGCAGCGCGGCGGGTGGCGGCGCGCGACGGCGGCCAGCGTGTGCGGCAGCTGGTTGTAGATCGCGGTCTCGACCTCGCGGCGGAAGGCCAGGCGCACGCCGCCGGCAGGCTGCTCCGGGTCCGCCTCGAGCCCGGCGGCGATGTAGTCGTCGAGCACCGCCGGGTGCCAGCGGGCGAAGGCGCTCTTCGCCGCGAAGTGCGCGCGCGCGGCCTCGCGCGAGGGCCACTGCCAGCGGCGCGTGCGCGAGACGCGACCCGGCGAGACGCGGCGCATCAGCCCGGCCAGCTTCATGGCGTGCACGCTGTGCGCGCGCCAGCCGTCGAACAGCGGCGCATCCAGCAGCAGCACGCTGGCGAAGCGCCCGGGCCGCCGGCAGGCCGCCATCAGCGCCAGGTAGCCACCCAGCGAGTGGCCGACCAGGTGCACCGGCGCCGCGCCGGCGCCGGGCTGCGCATCGACCTGCGCGTCGATCTCGTGCAGCAGCTGCTCGCGCAGCTGCGGCCAGTTCGAGCTGACCGCGAAGCGGGGGTCGTGGCCGAACTTCTCCGGCGCGACGATGCGCCAGCCGGCGCCGCGCCAGGCCTCGAACAGCATGCGGTAGGTGCCGGCCGGGAAGCCGTTGGCGTGGCCGAAGACGATCGTGCCGCGCGGGCCGCCCTCGGGCGACGGACGGTGCCCGGACTTCAGACGATGCGCTCCGACGGGTTCGTGATCTTGCGCATCGGCTCGTAGCGCGCGGCGGCCGTCATCAGCGGGTGGGTGGCGTCGCCGCCGTCCCAGCGCGGGTCGTCGATGCCGTCGAAGACCTCGCGCAGGCGCTGGCCCCAGGTGCTGCGGATCATGCGGAAGTAGGGGTTGTGCTCGTCGACGCAGACATGCTCGTCGCTGCGCAGCGCGCCCTCGCGGTAGACCAGCAGGTCCAGCGGCAGCCCGACCGTCAGGTTGGACTTCAGCGTGCTGTCCATCGACACCAGCGCGCACTTGGCCGCGGTGTCCAGCGGCGTGGCGGGCGTGAGCACGCGGTCTAGGATGGGCTTGCCGTACTTGCTCTCGCCGATCTGGAAGAAGCAGGTCTCGCGCGTGGCCTCGATGAAGTTGCCGGCCGAGTAGACGAGGAACAGGCGCATCGCCTCGCCGCGGATCTGGCCGCCGAAGATCATGCTGGCGTTGAAGTCGATGCCGCTGGCCTTCAGCGAGGGGCCGTCCTGGTCCCAGACCCGGCGCACCGCGCTGCCCAGCACGCGTGCGGCGTCGAACATGCTGGTGGCGTTCCAGATCGTCGTCGGCTCGCGGCCGATGGCGTCCGAGCCGGTGTCGATCTTCTCGACCTGCAGGATCTCGCGCACGCTCTGGCTGATGCTCAGGTTGCCGGCCGACAGCAGCACCATGAAGCGGTCGCCCGGCCGCTCGTAGATCATCATCTTGCGGTAGGTGCTGATCTGGTCCAGGCCGGCGTTGGTGCGGCTGTCGGACAGGAAGACGAGGCCGGCGTTCAGGCGGATGCCGACGCAGTAGGTCATGGGGAGTCTTTCGTGAGGAGGGCGCGCAGCCGGTACAGGGTGTCCAGCGCTTCCCGGGGCGTCAGCGTATCAGGGTCCACCGCCCGCAGCGCGGCCTGCAGCGGCGAGGGTTCCGGCGCCTGGGCAGGCGGCGGCGGCGCGAACAGGTCCACCTGCGCCTGGCCCTGCTGCGCCTTGGCCTCCAGCGCCTGCAGCGTGGCCTGCGCCTGGCGGACCAGCGCCGCCGGCATGCCGGCCAGCCGCGCCACCTGCACGCCGTAGCTGCGGCTGGCCGGGCCGGGCTCGATCTGGTGCAGGAAGACGATGTCGTGCCCGCTCTCCACCGCACCCACGTGCAGATTGAGCGCACGCTCGTGCTTCGCCGGAAACTCCGTCAGCTCGAAATAGTGCGTGGCGAAGAGGGTGAAGCTGCGGTTGCGGTCGTGCAGGTGGGTCGCGATGGCCGCGGCCAGCGCCAGGCCGTCGAAGGTGCTGGTCCCCCGCCCGATCTCGTCCATCAGCACGAGACTCAGCTCGGTGGCGCCGTGCACGATGGCCGCCGCCTCGGTCATCTCGAGCATGAAGGTGCTCTGCGCATTGGCCAGGTCGTCGGCGGCGCCGATGCGGGTGTGGATCGCGTCCACCGGCCCCAGCCGGCAGGCCGCCGCGGGCACGAAGGAGCCCATCGCGGCCAGCAGCACGATGATCGCCACCTGGCGCATGAAGGTGCTCTTGCCGCCCATGTTGGGGCCGGTGATGACGAGCAGCCTGGTCTTCGCGTCCATGCGGCAGTGGTTCGCGATGAAGGGGCCGGCGCCGGTCTCGGCCAGCCGCGCCTCCACCACCGGGTGGCGGCCGGCCTCGATCTCGATGCAGGGGTAGGGCACGAATTCCGGCCGGCACCAGCCCAGCGTGGCCGCACGCTCGGCCAGCGCGGCCAGCGCGTCCAGCGCGGCCAGCGCGCGCGCCAGCGCCGCCAGCGTGCCCAGGTGGCGCTGCAGGTGGTCCAGCAGCTGCTCGTACAGCCACTTCTCGCGCGCCAGCGCACGCTCCTGCGCCGACAGCGCCTTGTCCTCGAAGGCCTTGAGCTCGGGGGTGATGAAGCGCTCGGCGCTCTTCAGCGTCTGCCGGCGCTGGTAGTCGGCCGGCACCTTGTCCAGGTGCGAGCCGGTGACCTCGATGTGGAAGCCGTGCACCTTGTTGAACTGCACGCGCAGGTTGGGGATGCCGGTGCGCGCGCGCTCGCGCTGCTCCAGGTCCAGCAGGAAGGCGTCGCAGTGCTGGTTTATGCCGCGCAGCTCGTCGAGCTCGGCGTCGACGCCGGGGGCGATCACGCCGCCGTCGCGCAGCAGCGCGGCCGGGTCCTCGGCGATCGCGGTGAGCGCGTCGGCCAGCGCGGGGTCGGGCTGCAGCGCGGCGTGCAGGCGATCGAGCAGCCGGGCATCGCGCGGCGCCGCCGCCGCCAGCGCCGGCAGCAGCGCCAGCGTGGCGCGCAGCCCGGCGAGCTCGCGCGGGCGCACCTGGCGCAGCGCGGTGCGCGCGGTGATGCGCTCCACGTCGCTGACGCCGCGCAGCAGCTCGCGCAGCGGCTCGAAGCCGGCGGCGACCAGCGCGGCGATGGCCTCGTGCCGCTCGGCCGCGTCACGGCGATCGCGGCGGGGCTGGGTCAGCCAGGCGCGCAGCAGCCGGCTGCCCATGCCGGTGCGGCAGCTGTCCAGCAGCGCCAGCAGCGTCGTCGCGCCGGGGCCCGACTCGCCGCGCAGCGTCTGCACCAGCTCCAGGTTGCGGTGCGTGGAGGGCGGCAGCTCCAGCAGCTCGCTCTCGCGCGGGGCGGCGAGGGCGCGCACATGCGCGAGCGCGCGGCCCTGCGTGTGCTCGGCGTAGCTCAGCAGCGCGGCCGCGGCGCCATGCGCCAGCGCGAGGTCCTGCGCACCGAAGCCGGCCAGCGTGGCCACCTGCAGCTGCGTGCGCAGCTTGCGTTCGCCCAGCGCGGCGTCGAACTGCCAGGGTGGGCGCGCCGTGCGCGCGGCGCGGTGCTGCAGCAGCGCCGCGGGCAGGCCGTTCGCGCCGTCGCCGCCTTCGTGCAGCACCTCGGCCGGCTCCAGCCGCGCCAGCCAGCCGGGCAGCCCGGCCTCGTCGCACTCGGTCACGCCGAGCTCGCCGCTGGCCAGGCCCAGCCAGGCCAGGCCGCAGCGCAGCGTGCCGCGCACGCGCTGCAGCTTGACCGCCAGCAGCCGGGTGTCGGCGCGCTCGGCCATCAGCTCGCCGTCGGTCACCGTGCCCGGCGTGACCACGCGCACCACCTTGCGCTCGACCGGGCCCTTGGCGGTGGCCACGTCGCCCACCTGCTCGGCCACCGCCACCGCCTCGCCCAGCCTGATCAGCCGCGCCAGGTAGCTCTCCACCGAATGCACCGGCACGCCGGCCATCACCACGGGCTCGCCGGCGCTCTGGCCGCGCGTCGTCAGCGTGATGTCCAGCAGGCGGTGGGCCTTGCGCGCGTCGTCGTAGAAGAGCTCGTAGAAGTCGCCCATCCGGTAGAAGACCAGGATGTCCGGATGCTCGGCCTTGATGCGCAGGTACTGCGCCATCATCGGCGTGTGGGCGGAGAGGTCGCCGGCCGGCGGGCCGGCGGTGGGGGAGGGGGTGGACATGGCGCCCGCGATGGTAGGTCAGGACCGTCGCGGCGCCGTCCAGGCGGCCCCGGTCGGCTATGCTTTCCCCGGGCCCGCTGCACGCGGGCGGCGCCACACCCGGCCAGCCACTCACAAGGGGAACGCATCATGGGTCTGATCCAGGCAGCGGTGGGAGCGGTCGGCGGCGCGCTGGCCGACCAGTGGAAGGACTTCTACACCGTGCCCGACGGCCTGCCGGCGACGGCCGCGCTGTTCGCCGCGGTGCCGCGCGGCACCAACGCCGGGCGCGGGTCCAACACGCGGGGTTCCTCGAACATCATCACCAACGGCTCGCGCATCGTCGTGCCCGAGGGCTACGGCCTGCTGCTGATGCAGGACGGCGCCATCACCGCCTTCGTCGCCGAGGCCGGCGGCTACGAGTGGCAGTCCGGCGACCTGCAGTCGAAATCGATCTTCAGCGGCGGCGGGCTGTTCGAGTCGCTCGTGCTGCAGAGCTGGGAGCGCTTCAAGTTCGGCGGCATGCCTGGTGCGCAGCAGGCGGCATTCTTCGTCTCGCTCAAGGAACTGCCGGACAACCGCTTCGGCACGCAGTCGGAAATCTACTGGGACGACGGCTACCTGAACGCGCAGGTCGGCGCCATCACGCGCGGCAGCTACACGCTGCAGATCGTGGACCCGATCCGCTTCGTGAAGAGCTTCGTGCCCGCCAGCTTCCTGCAGCCCGGGCGGGTGTTCGACTTCACCGACCTGGACAACGCGGCGGCCGGCCAGCTGTTCAACGAAGTCGTCAGTTCGCTCGCGCCGGCCTTCAGCCTCTACACCAACGACCCGGCCAAGGGCAACCGCATCACGCGCATCCAGCAGGACTCCCTCGGCTTCGCCAGCAGCCTGTCGGACGCGGTGGAACGGGCCTACCGCTGGAAGACCGACCGCGGCCTCGTCATCGTGAAGACCGCGATCGTCGCCATCGAGTACGACGCGCATACCCGCGAGCTGCTCAAGACGGTGCAGCGGGCCGATGCCCTGGCCGGTACGCGCGGCAACAGCAACCTGCAGGCCTCGGTGGCGGCGGGCGTGCAGGCCGCGGGCGAGAACGCCGGCGTGGGCGGCATCCTGGGCATGGGCATCGCCACCGGCGGCCTGGGGGGCCTGGCCGGGCTGCAGCAGCCGGCGGCCCAGGCGCCGGCGGTCGTGCCGGCACCGCAGGCCGCGCCCGCGCCGGCGGCAGACGACCCCGTCGCCCGTCTGACCCGCGCCAAGCAGATGCTCGACGCCGGGCTCATCACGCAGGCCGACTACGACGCGGTCA
>CAZUPH010000132.1:0-7334 GCA_964621995.1 uncultured Rubrivivax sp.
GACAACGTCTTCGGCCGCGTCGTCGAGGCCGCCGGTGCCGGCGCCACGCATGGCGAGATCTGCGCCACGCTGCGCCGCGAGCTGGGCTTCGGCCACGTGCAGGCCATCGTGTGACCCGGGTGCCCCCGGCCCCGCCCGGCGCCGCGCCCGGCGCCTTGCCCGCCGGCCTGCTGCAGGGCGAGCGGCGCGCGGTGGCGCGCGCGATCAGCCGGCTCGAGCAGGGCGCGGCCGGCGCGCCGGCGCTGCGTGCCGCGCTGACGCCGCACCTCGGGCGCGCGCACGTGATCGGTGTCACCGGCGCGCCCGGCGCGGGCAAGTCCACGCTGGTGCACGCGCTGCTGGGCGCGCTGCTGCACAGCGAGCCCCACCGCGGCCGCGGCATCGCCGTCGTCGCCGTCGACCCGTCCAGCCCCCTGAGCGGCGGCGCGGTGCTCGGCGACCGCGTGCGCATGGGTGAGCATGGCGCGCACCCGGCGGTGTTCATCCGCTCGGTGGCCTCGCGCGGGCACCTGGGCGGGCTGTCGCCGACCACGCGCGACATCGTCGACGTCTTCGACGCCGCGGGATTCGGCACCGTCATCGTCGAGACGGTCGGCGCCGGGCAGTCCGAGGTGGAGGTCATGCGCCTGGCCGACACGCGGCTGGTCGCCTGCCCGCCGGGGCTGGGCGACGAGGTGCAGGCGCTGAAGGCCGGCATCCTGGAGATCGCCGACCTGCTGGTCGTGACCAAGGCCGACCTGCCCGGTGCCGCCGTCACCGCGCGCGACCTGCGCGAGATGCTGCCGCTGCGCGCCGCCGCGCCGGCCGGCGCCTGGAAGGTGCCGGTGCTGGCGGTCAGCGCCGCCAAGGGCGAGGGCCTGGGCGCGCTGCTGGACGGCATCGCCGCGCACGCCGCCGTCGCCGGCCGCGGGCGCCGCCTGCAGCCGGTCGCGGCCCTGCCGCCGCCCGGCGCCTTGGCGCCGTCGGCCGAGGCCGAACGCGTGCGGTGCCTGGCTGCCGCCGACCCCTTCGTCGGCGCCACCGGCATGCGCTGCACGCAGGCCGGCGCCGGCCATGCCGAGGTGCGGCTGCAGCTGCGCGAAGAGCACATGAACTTCATGGGCAGCTGCCACGGCGGCGTGGTCTTCGCGCTCGCGGACACCGCCTTCGGGCTGGCCGCCAATTCGCACGGCACGCAGGCCGCGGGCATCGACGCGCACATCACGTACCAGCACGCGGCGCAGGCGGGCGACACGCTGGTGGCGCGCGCGCAGGAGGTCTCGCGCACGCGGCGGCTGGCCGTCTACCGCGTCGACGTGCAGCGCGAGGACGGGCTGGCCGTGTCCAGCTTCACCGGCACCGTCTACCTGACGCGGCGGCAGCATGCCTGAGGCGGCAGCGCGCTCGGGAATAACGCCGATGGCCCCGGACCGCGGCGCTTCGAACAATGCGGCGGCCGACGCCCGCGCACGATGAGCCCGCCCACCCCGCCCGCCCCCCCGCTGCTGCAGGTCGAGGACCTGCACCTGGCCTTCGGCGGCATCAAGGCGCTGGCCGGCGTGTCGCTGGCCGCGCGCGAGGGGCAGATCACCGCCGTCATCGGCCCCAACGGCGCCGGCAAGACGAGCCTGTTCAACGCCATCTCCGGCTTCTACAAGCCGCAGCGCGGCCGCGTGCTCTTCGAGGGTGCCGACATCAGCGCGCTGGGCGCCTCGAGGCGCGCCGCGCTGGGGCTGGCGCGCACCTTCCAGAACGTGGCGCTGTTCCGCGGCATGACGGTGCTGGACAACATCAAGCTCGGCGGCCACACGCGGCTGGCGACCAACCCGCTGTCGGCGATGTGGTACCTGGGCGCCGCACGGCGCGAGGAGATGGCGCTGCGCCAGGAGATCGAGCGCGAAGTCATCGACTTCCTCGAGATCGACCACGTGCGCCACCAGGGCGTGGCCGCGCTGCCCTACGGGCTGCAGAAGCGCGTGGAGCTGGCGCGCGCGCTGGCCATGCGCCCGCGCGTGCTGATGCTGGACGAGCCGGTGGCCGGCATGAACCGCGAGGAGACCGAGGACATGGCGCGCTTCATCCTGGACATCCAGGAGGAGCGCGGCATCACGGTGCTGCTGATCGAGCACGACATGGGGCTGGTGATGGACATCGCCAACCACGTGGTGGTGCTCAACTTCGGCGAGGTCATCGGCCAGGGCACGCCGGCCGAGGTGCGCGCCAACCCCGAGGTCGTGCGCGCCTACCTCGGCGACACCGCGGTCGCGCCGGGCGCACCGGCCGGAGCCCCGGCATGAACGCCGGCTTCGACTGGATCGTGCTGGTCGAGTTCGCGGCCATCGGGCTGCTCTCCGGCGGCCTGCTGGCGCTGATCGCGCTGGGCTTCGTGCTCATCTACAAGGGCACCGGCGTCATCAACTTCGCGATGGGCGAGTTCATGATGCTGGGCGCGTACTTCTTCTACACGGCCCACGTGATGTGGGGCCTGGACCTCTGGCTGGCGCTGCCCGCCACGCTGGCGGCGGTGGCGCTGGCGGCGGCGCTGGTGGAGCGCGCGATCCTGCGCCCGCTGTCGGGGCAGCCGGTGATCTCGGTGCTGATGGCCACCATCGGCCTGGCCAGCGCACTGCACGGCGGCGCCGAGGCGGTCTGGGGCGGCCGCAACTACGAGATGCCGGCGCTGCTGCCGCGCAAGCCGCTGATCGTCGGCGACGTGCTGATCCCGGGCCAGCTGCTGTGGAGCTTCCTGCTCGCCGCGGTGGTCATCACCGTCTTCACGCTGTACTTCCGCTACTCGCGCACCGGCATCGCGATGCGCGCCGCGGCCAGCGACCCCGTCACCGCCTACGTGCTGGGCATCGACGTGCGGCGCACGCAGCGGCTGACCTGGGTCTTCGCCGGGCTCGTCGGCGCGGTGGCCGGCATCGTGGTCGCCTCGATGACCAGCCTGTCGCCGGCGCTCGGCGGCGCGGCGCTGGGGGTGCTGGCGGTCATCATCCTCGGCGGGCTGGACAGCATCGCCGGGGCCATCGTCGCCGGGCTCGTGATCGGGCTGCTCGAGAGCCTGACCGCCGGCTACCTGGGCGGCAAGGTGCGCGACATCGTGCCCTACGTGGTGGTGCTGGTGATCCTGCTGGTGCGGCCCTACGGGCTGTTCGGCACGCGCCAGATCGAGCGGCTGTAGCGGAACAAGGGCAGCGCATGCGCATCGGCGACTTCCGCGAGAGCTACCGCCACGACGAGGCGCTGTTCGCCACCCCGGTGGCGCGCGCCTGGTTCGTGCTGCTGCTGGTGGCGCTGGCGCTGTTTCCGCTGCTGGGCAGCGGCTACCTGGTGGGGCTGGCCTGCGTGCTGGGCATCCACGTCATCGCCTCGGCCGGGCTCAACATCATGACCGGCTACACCGGGCTGATCTCGCTGGGCCACGCCGCCTTCATGGGCGTGGGCTGCTACACCGCGGCCTACTTCGCGCAGCGCGGGCTGCCCTTCGTGCTGACGCTGCCGCTCGCCGGGCTGTTCGCGGCGGCGCTGGGCGTCGTGGTGGGCATGCCCAGCCTGCGCATCAAGGGCCTGTACCTGGCGGTGGCCACGCTGGCGATGCAGTTCCTGCTGGTCTACGTCTTCCGCGAGTGGGACAGCGTCACCGGCGGCGTGCGCGGCGTCAACGTGCCGCCGGCCGAGCTGCTGGGCGTGAAGCTGGACACCGACCAGCGCATGGCCTGGCTGATCGGCGCCTGCGCGGTGGCGCTGCTGCTGGCCGCGCGCAACCTGTTCCGCACGCGCGTGGGCCGCGCCTTCATCGCGATCCGCGACAAGGACATCTCGGCCGAGGTGCTGGGCATCGACCTGCTGCGCTACAAGCTCGCGGCCTTCGCGATCGGCTCCTTCTACGCCGGCGTCGCCGGCGCGCTGCTGGCCTACTACTACCGCGCGATGACGCCGGAGTACTTCACGCTGCAGCTGTCCATCTTCTACCTGGCGGCCATCATCGTCGGCGGCCTGGGCAGCACGCTGGGCAGCATCCTCGGCGCGATCTTCATGACCCTGGTGCCCGAGGTGCTGCGCGCCGGGGTCTCGTTCATCGCGCAGTGGGCGCCGCGCGCGGTGGAGATCCTCAGCCCCGTGCAGCAGGTGGTCTTCGGCCTGCTGATCATCGGCTTCCTGGTCTTCGAGCCGCACGGGCTGCTCGAGATCTGGCGCCGCGTGCGCCGCTTCTTCCACCTCTGGCCCTTCCGTTCCTGAAGCCGCGGGTGAACGCCCGCCCCCGACCACTGCCAACGCCACCCAGGAGACACGACGATGAGCAAGCATCCCGTCACACAGCACGACGTTTCGCGCCGCCGCCTCGTGCAGGCCGGCCTGGGCGCCGCCGGCCTGGCCGCGCTGCCGCTGCGCACGGCCATCGCCCAGAGCGGCGACATCGTCGTCGGCGCCGCGCCGCCGATCACCGGCGTCTTCGCCTTCGCCGGCGTCGGCCTGCACCAGGGCCTGGGCGACTACTGCGAATGGCGCAACGCCAACGGCGGCGTCGGCGGCGGCCGGCGGCTGCGCTACATCGGCGAGGACTCGGGCTACAAGATGGACCAGGCGATGTCGGTCTTCAAGAAGATCATGGGCGCGCACAACCCGCCGGTCTTCTACGGCGACTCCACGGCCTGGGCCAAGGCCGCGGCGCAGGAGGTCAGCCAGCTCGGCACCACGCTGGTCAGCAGCCCCTCGTTCGCCTCCGACCTGGCCGACCCGGCCCGGGTGCCCTACTACTTCATGGCCGGGCCCACCTACCAGGCGATGATCGAGATCCTGCTCGAGTTCATCAACCGCCAGGCCAGCGGCGGCAGCAAGCCCTCGGTGGCCTTCGTCTACAGCGACACCGAGTTCGGCCGCGACCCCATCGCCGGCGGCAAGGCGCATGCGCAGAAGCTGGGCATCCCGGTGGCGATGGAGATCGTCACCAAGCCCGGCGCGGTGGACGTCTCCGCCGAGGTCGCGCGGCTGCGCCGTGCGCGGCCCGACTACGTGATCTTCCACGGCTACGTGCTGGCGCCCATTCCCGAGTTCATGAAGCAGATGAAGGAAGCCGGCATGGCGACCAAGTCCATGGGCACCATCTGGAGCATGGACAAGACCACGGTCGACGCGATGGGCGAGGCCGGCCAGGGCTGGATGGGCGTGATGCCCTACCGCTACAGCTACGACACCGCCGGCGCGCCGGCGATGCAGGCGATCAAGGACTTCGCGGCCAGGGCGCGGCCGAACATGGCCTACATCCCGCTCTTCTACACGCACGGCTGGCTGGTCGGCTCGATCTTCGCCGAGGTCCTGGACCGCTGCCTGAAGGCCAACCAGGCGCTGACGGGCCCGAACATGAAGGCGGCGCTGGAGTCCATCGACAACTGGAATACCGGCGGCATCGTCGGCATGCCGGTCTCGCTGAAGGGGCACCAGATCCCGATCGGCCGCATCTACGCCTACGACGCCGGCACCAAGCTCTTCCAGCCGGCCAGCGACTGGATCCGCACCGCGTGAGCACCGCCACCGCCGCCGAGCACGGCGCCGCCACCGCCGCCCCGGTGGCGGCGGCGCCCGTGCTCGCGGTGGAGAACATCGAGGTCGTCTACCACCACACGGTGCAGGTGCTGCGCGGGCTCTCGCTGAGCGTGCCGGCGGGGCAGATCGTCGCGCTGCTGGGCAGCAACGGCGCCGGCAAGACGACCACGCTGAAGGCCGTCTCCGGCCTGCTGCCGCTGGAGAACGGCGCGCTGCGCAGCGGCGCCATCCGCTACCGCGGCGAGCGCATCGACGCGGTGGCGCCGCACCTGCTGGCGCGGCGCGGCATCGCGCATGTGCGCGAGGGCCGGCATGTCTTCGAGGACCTGACGGTCGACGAGAACCTGGTGGCCGCCGGCAATGCGCTGATCGGCCGCCCCGGCGGTGAAGCGAAGGCCGACCCGGCGCTGATCTACGAGTACTTCCCGCGCCTGAAGGAGCGCCGCGCGCAGCGGGCCGGCTACCTCTCCGGCGGCGAGCAGCAGATGCTGGCGATCGGCCGCGCGCTGCTGGGCCGGCCTTCGCTGATGCTGCTGGACGAACCCTCGCTGGGCCTGGCGCCGCTGGTCGTGCACGACATCTTCCAGATCATCGCGCGCATCAACCGCGAGCAGGGTGTCGCGATGCTGCTGGTGGAGCAGAACGCGATGGCGGCCTTCGGCATCGCGCACTACGGCTACATCATGGAGACCGGCCGCATCGTCATCGACGGCCCGACCGCGCGGCTGATGAACGACCCCGACGTGCAGCGCTTCTACCTCGGCTACGGCGAGGCCGGCGACGCGCTGGCCAGCTTCCGCGACGTCAAGCACTACAAGCGCCGCAAGAGGTGGCTGTCGTGAGCGCCGGCGTGGACATCGGCAGCCTCACGCTGCCGCAGCAGCTGCGCCACTGGGCGCGCGTGCGCCCGGACGCGGTGGCGCTGCGCCAGAAGGACTACGGCATCTGGGCGCCGGTCACCTGGGCCGGCTACGAGCGCGCGGCGCGGCAGTTCGGCCTCGGCCTCGTCAAGCTCGGCCTGCCCGCGGGCGGGCACTGCGCCGTCGTCAGCGAGAACCGCCAGGAGTGGGTCTACACGCAGCTCGGCTGCGGGCTGGTGGGCGCGGTCACGGTGGGTGTCTACCCCACCTCGCCGGCGGCCGAGGTGGAATACCTGCTGCAGGCGGCCGACGCCCGCATCGTCGTCTGCGAGGACCAGGAGCAGCTCGACAAGGTGCTCGAGGTGCGCGAGCGGCTGCCCGCGCTGACGCACCTGGTCGTCATCGACCCGCGCGGGCTGCGCCACTACCGCGTGGAGAACCTGCTCACCTTCGAGGAGGTCTGCGCGCTGGGCGCCGCCTTCGAGCACGAACGCCCGCGCATCGTGGACGAGGCGCTGGCACGCCAGGCCATGGACGACACCGCGCTGATGATCTTCACCAGCGGCTCCACCGGCCGCCCGAAGGCGGCGATGATCAGCTACGGCAACATCGCCGCGATGGCCGCCGGCACCGACGCCATCTACCGCTGCACGCCGGCGGACAGCATGGTCTCGTACCTGCCGCTGTGCCACGTGGCCGAGCAGATCTATACCGTCTACCTGCCGCTGCGCAGCGGCGCGGTGGTCAACTTCGCCGAGAGCCTGCGCACCGTGCAGGGCGACCTGCGCGAGATCGCGCCGACGCTGTTCCTGGGCGTGCCGCGCATCTGGGAGAAGCTGCACGCCAGCATCGAGATCAAGTCGCGCGAGGCCGGCGGCCTGCGCCTGGCGTTGTACCGCCGCGCGCTGGCCGCGGTGCTGCCCTTCGCCGACCTGCCGCGCGAGCGCT
>CAZUPH010000132.1:7344-11174 GCA_964621995.1 uncultured Rubrivivax sp.
TGGCTGGTGCTGCGTGCGCTGACCAATTTCATCGGCCTGCGCCGCTGCCGGCTGGCGCTGTCCGGCGCGGCGCCGATCGCGCCGGACATGCTGCGCTTCTTCCGCGCGCTGGGCGTGCCCATCCGCGAGGGCTACGGCATGACCGAGACCGCCGGCGTGGTGGCGGTGCAGCGCAGCGCGGCCTCGCCGGTGGGCACCGTGGGCGCGGCCATCCCCGGCGTGGAACTGCGCGTCGCCGACGACGGCGAGCTGCTGGTGCGCGGGCCCACCGTCTTCAAGGGCTACTACCGCAACGAGGCGGCCACGCGCGAGGCCATCGACGCCGAGGGCTGGCTGCACACCGGCGACGTGGTGCAGGTGCTGCCCGGGCCCGAGGGCGACGAGGTCCGCATCGTCGACCGCAAGAAGGACATCATGATCACCGCCGGCGGCAAGAACATCACGCCGAGCGAGATCGAGAATGCGCTGAAGTTCAGCGCCTACGTCAAGGAGGCCATCGTCGTCGCCGACCGCCGGCCCTTCGTGGCGGCGCTGATCCAGATCGACCTGGACACCGTGGGCAAGTGGGCCGAGGAGCAGGGCCTGGCCTACACGCACTTCCGCAGCCTGGCCGAGCACGAGCGCGTGCGCGAGCTGGTGCAGGCCGAGGTGGACCGCGTCAACGCGCGCATGCCGCAGGTGCAGCAGGTGCGCCGCTTCCACCTGCTGACCAAGGAGCTGGACCACGACGACGGCGAGGTCACGGCGACGATGAAGGTCAAGCGCAGGAGCATCGCCGAGAAATATGCCGCCGAGATCGAGGCGCTGTACGGCGCCCGCGTGCCGCGGCCCGAGGAGCAGCCCGCATGAGCCCCACCGGCACCCCGATCCGCTTCGACGGCCGCGTGGCCGTGATCACCGGCGCCGGCGGCGGCCTGGGCCGCGCGCATGCGCTGCTGCTGGCCGCACGCGGCGCCGCGGTCGTCGTCAACGACCTCGGCGGCAACGTCGCCGGGGTCGTGGCGGGGGGCGGCGACGCCAGCGCCGCCGAGCGCGTGGTGGCCGAGATCACGGCCACCGGCGGCCAGGCCCTGGCCAGCCACGACGACATCGCCACCCCGGCCGGTGCGCAGCGCCTGGCCGAAGCGGCGCTGGCGCAGTTCGGCCGCATCGACGTGCTCGTCAACAACGCCGGCATCCTGCGCGACAAGACGCTGGCCAAGATGGAGCCGGCGGACTTCGAGGCCGTCGTGCGCGTGCACCTGCTGGGCTCGGCCTGGTGCAGCCGCGCGGTGCTGCCGGCGATGCAGCGGCAGCAGTACGGCCGCATCGTGATGACGACCTCGGCGGCCGGGCTGTACGGCAACTTCGGCCAGAGCAACTACGGCGCGGCCAAGCTGGGCATCGTCGGGCTGATGAATTCGCTCAAGCTGGAGGCCGCGCGGCACGGCATCCTGGTCAACACGGTGGCGCCGGTGGCGCTGACGCGCATGACCGAGGGCCTGCCGCTGGCCAACCTGATGAAGGACGCCACGCCCGAGCGCGTGGCCGCCGGCGTGGCCTTCCTGGCCTCGGAGGCCTGCACGCTGAGCGGCGTCGTGCTGGCCGCGGGCGCGGGCTACTTCTCCACCGTGCGCATCGTCGAAGGCCTGGGCGTGCATGCCGCGGCCGACGAGGTTTCGCCGGAGTTCGTCGCCGCCCACTGGGACCGCATCGCGGCCGGCGAGGGTGCACGCCCCTTCGAGCATGCGGTGGCCGCGCTGGAAGGCGCCTTCGGGCCGCCGCCGCAGCCGTGAAGGACGCGGCCGGCGCTGCCGCGGGCTCGACGGCGCCGACGGGCCCCGCTGCCGAGGCTGCGCCGGCGCGTCGCGGCGCGCCGCGGGCGCACAACCGCCACGCCGCGCTGCTCGGGGCGGCCTTCGACGCCGCGGCGGCGCGAGCCGGCACGCCCTGGCAGCGGCTGGAACGCGGCGCGGCGGCGCACCTGGCGATGCTGCTGGGCACGCGGCGCGAGGACGCCGACTTCGCCGGCGTCTTCGTGCAGGTGCAGCCGCACGACTTTCCGCCCGAGCATTTCGACGCGCTGATCGCGCTGCGCAACGGCTACGAGGACCGCTTCCGCCGCCTGCTGGCCGCGCTGCCGCTGGTGCGCGGCACCGACCGCCGGCTGCTGCGGCTGCAGCTGATCGGCGCGCTCAACCACGTGCCGCTGTGGTACCGGCCCGACGGCCGGCGCACGCCGGCGACGATCGCGCACACGATGACGCGGCAGCTGCAGCGCGGCGTGGGCACTGCACCGGAGACGCCATGACCGAGGCCCTGGACACGCTGTACCCGCCGACGCCGCCGCTGGACACGCCCGAGCACCGGGCCTTCCGCGAGACGGTGCGCCGCTTCGTCGCCGAGGAAGTCGTGCCCCACCACGCGCAGTGGGAACGGGAAGGCCAGGTGCCGCGTGCGCTGTGGCGCCGCGCCGGTGAGCTGGGCCTGCTGTGCCTGACCGTGCCGGAGGACTACGGCGGCGCCGGCGTGGACTTCGGCTACAGCGCCATCGTCGTCGAGGAGATGGCGCGCGCCGGCGCGACCGGGCCGCTGTTCTACCTGCACAGCGACATCGTCGCGCCCTACCTCGTGCACCACGGCAGCGAGGCGCAGAAGCGCCACTGGCTGCCGCGCATGGCGCGCGGCGAGGTCATCGCCGCGATCGGCATGACCGAGCCCGGCGCCGGCAGCGACCTGGCCTCGCTGCGCACGCGCGCGGTGCTCGAAGGCGAGGGCGCGGCGGCCGAGTGGCGCGTGGACGGCCAGAAGATCTTCATCAGCAACGGCCAGCTCTGCGACCTGCTGCTGCTGGCCGCGCGCACCGACCCCGACGCCAGCCGCGGCGCCAAGGGGGTGAGCCTGCTGCTGGTGCCCACCGACCGCCCGGGCTTCGGCCGCGGCCGCCGGCTGGACAAGCTGGGCATGCACGCGCAGGACACCAGCGAACTCTTCTTCGACGGCCTGCGCGTGCCGGCCGACCACCTGCTGGGCGAGGCCGGCCGCGGCTTCGCGCTGATGATGCAGGAGCTGCCTCAGGAGCGGCTGCTGGTGGCCATCACCGCGGTCGCGGCGATGGAGGCGGCGGTGGTCTGGACGCGCGAGCACGTGCTGCAGCGCCGGGCCTTCGGCGCGCCGCTTTCGGACAAGCAGACCATCCGCCACCGGCTGGCCGAGGCGCATGCGAATACGCTGGTGGCGCGTGCGTTCCTCGACGACTGCCTGCGCCGGCACCTGCGCGGCGAACTCGACACCGCCACTGCGTCCATCGCCAAATACTGGTGCACCGAGATGCAGTTCCAGGTGCTGGACCACTGCCTGCAGCTCTTCGGCGGCTACGGCTACATGCGCGAATACCCGATCGCGCGCGCCTGGGCCGACGCACGCGTGCAGCGCATCTACGGCGGCACGACCGAGGTCATGAAGGAGATCGTCGCCCGCAGCCTGCTGGGCGGGCGCTGAGGCCGGACGTCGTTCAGTCCCCGCGGACTGAACGTCGCCTGCCGAAGGGCGAGCGCGGCCTGCAGTCGTGTGCCTGGCGCTGGAAGCCTCCGTTCGCGACGAGCCCTTCGACCAGCCCAGGACAGGCCTGCCCAGCCCCCGGGGGCCTTGCGCGCTTCGACAGGCTCAGCGCGAGCGGACTTCCGAGGACCGTTCGGGCTGAGCTTGTCGAAGCCCCGAGGAGCCTGTTCGCTTCGACAGGCCTGTCCTGCACTCGTCGAAGGGCTCAGCCCGAACGGTGGTGGGTCGGGGACCTGGACAGGCCTGCCCAGCCCCCGGGGGCCTTGCGCGCTTCGACAGGCTCAGCGCGA
>CAZUPH010000132.1:11274-11937 GCA_964621995.1 uncultured Rubrivivax sp.
CGAGGAGCCTGTTCGCTTCGACAGGCCTGTCCTGCACTCGTCGAAGGGCTCAGCCTGAACGGTGGTGGGTCGGGGACCTGGACAGGCCGGTCCCGAAGGGGCCGAAGGCCTCAGCGCGAACGCAGGTTGCCGTTGGCACGTGGGCAGGCCGTCGTCACTCGATCCTGCCGATGCGCCGCACCGCCTCCGTCATCACCTTCGCGTCGGCGTCCCAGTAGCGCTGAAACTCCGGCGCGTCCAGGTATTCGATCGGGCTGCCGGCGCGCGTGATGACCTGCACCACGGCCGGATCGGCCGCGGCCTTGCGCGCCGCCTCGCGCAGGCGCTGCACGATGGGCTCGGGCGTGCCGGCGGGCACGAACAGCGCCGACCACTGCGCAAACTGCACCGGGTAGCCGGCGGTCTTCAGCGCCGGGATCTCGGGCAGCGACTGCAGCGGCTTGTCGCCCCAGTGCGCCAGCGCGCGCAGGCGGCCGGAGCGGATGTGCGCCAGCACGCTGGCCGGCCCGGTGGACAGCGCGTCGACCTGGCCGCCCAGCAGCGCCTGCACCGCCGGCCCGGCGCCGGTGTAGGGGATGTGCACCATGCTGAAGCCGGCGCTGGCCTTGAGCATCTCCATCGGCACGTGCATCGTGCCGTAGTTGCCCGAGCTGCCGTAGTTGT
>CAZUPH010000133.1:0-11719 GCA_964621995.1 uncultured Rubrivivax sp.
CGGACGTCAGCGGTGCGGCGGCGGCAGCGGTGCCGCCGGCCGACGGCCCGGGCGAAGCCGCGGCCGACGCGACGCTGCCGGGCCCGCCGCTGCGCTCGCGCCTGGCCGGCCACGCCAAGCTCGGCCGCATCGTCGCGCGCTTCGTCGCCCAGCTGCCG
The DNA here is from genome assembly GCA_964621995.1 of uncultured Rubrivivax sp. Lineage (GTDB taxonomy): Bacteria > Pseudomonadota > Gammaproteobacteria > Burkholderiales > Burkholderiaceae_C > Rubrivivax. The sequence goes on from CAZUPH010000133.1 coordinate 159, forward strand.
GCCAAGCTGGCCGAGATGGACGCCGCGGTGCAGGCCGGCGACCTGGCGGCACTGGCGGCGCTGGCGCATTGGCTCAAGGGCGCCGGCGGCAGCATGGGCTTCGACGAGCTCTTCGAGCCCTCGAAGGCCCTGGAGGATGCCGCCAAGGCCGGCGACGCCGCCGCCGCGGCCGCCACGATGCAGCTGATCCACGCGCTGGAGCGCCGCATCGCCGCCGGTGCCGACGCGCCGGCTCCCGAAACCGCCGGGGTCCCCGCATGAAGCACGACGACATCTGGGCACTGACGCGCCCGGGCGGTCTCGAGGAGGAGACCGCCGGGCCGGCAGAAGGCGCCGCCGCGCGCTCGCCGCTGCTCGACGCCAAGGTCATGATGGTGGACGACGAGCCGCTGATGACCGACCTGATCCAGACCCACCTGGAGGACGCCGGCTACAGCAACTTCGTCGTCACCAACGACCCCCGCGAGGCGCTCGCGATGCTGCACCGCGAGCGTCCCGGCGTGCTGCTGCTGGACCTGATGATGCCGCAGCTCTCGGGCTTCGACCTGCTCGCGGCGCTGCGCCGCGACCGCGCGCTGCGCTACCTGCCGGTCATCGTGCTGACCGCCGCGACCGGCGCCGACTCCAAGCTGCGCGCGCTGCAGCTGGGCGCCACCGACTTCCTGAGCAAGCCGGTGGACGCCAGCGAGCTGGTGCTGCGCGTGCGCAACACGCTGGCCTTCCGCCAGTACCACGAGCGCCAGGTCAACTACGACGCGGTGACCGGGCTGCCCAACACGCCGCTGCTCGACCAGGCGGTGGGCGAGGCCATCGCAAGGCGGCCGCTGTCCGGCGGGCAGACGGCGCTGTTCGTGATCGCGGTGCCCGAGCTGCAGACGCTGCGCGAGAGTTTCGGCCAGGGTGCGGCCGACCGGCTGGCGCGCGAGTTCGGGCGGCGGCTGGAGCGCTTCGCGGCCGATGCCGGCGACGCCTGGGGCGGCGCCGACCGCGCGTCGCGCGCGGCGCGGCTGGGACCGGAGCGCTTCGGGCTCGTGCTGGAGGGCCTGGCCGACGTCGCCGCGGTGGAGGACCGCGTGCGGGCCTTGATCGCCGCCGTCTCGGCGGCGGTCACGCTGGGCGTGCACGAGGTCGTGCCCAGCGCCTGGATCGGCATCGCGCTGGCGCCGTCGGACGGCGAGGACGCCGAGACCCTGCGCCAGGCCGCGGAGCAGGCGCTGTCGCGCACGCGCCAGCTCGGCACGCTGCAGTACGGCTTCGCGTCGCCGGCGCTGGGCGCGCATGCCTACGAGCGCCTGGCGCTGGGCCTGCAGCTGCGCGGCGCAGCGCAGCGCGGCGAGCTGCGGCTGCACTACCAGCCAAAGATGGACATCACCGGGCGCCGCGTGCTCGGCGCCGAGGCGCTGGTGCGCTGGCAGCACCCCGAGCGCGGCCTCGTGCCGCCGGGCCAGTTCATCCCGCTGGCCGAGGAGCTGGGGCTGATCGGCGACATCGGCCGCTGGGTGATGGCGCAGGCCTGCGCCGACGCCGCCGAGTGGACACGCGCCGGCCTGGGCGAGCCGAAGATCGCGATCAACGTCGCCAAGCCGCAGTTCGCCGCCGGCGACCTGGTGGCGACGATCCGCCAGGCCATGTTCGACAGCGGCCTGCCCGCGCGGCGCATCGTCATCGAGCTGACCGAGAGCATGCTGATGGACGACGTGAAGTCCGGCGTGGCGCTGATGCACGAGCTCAAGGAGCTGGGCGTGACGCTGTCGATCGACGACTTCGGCACCGGCTACTCGTCGCTGAGCTACCTGAAGACCTTCCCGCTGGACGAGCTGAAGATCGACCGGTCCTTCGTCAACGACCTGCCCGGCCGCGACGCCGACCGCGCCATCGTCGACTCGGTGATCCGCCTCGGCCACAGCCTGGGCATGTCGGTCACCGCCGAGGGCGTGGAGACGCCGGAGCAGCTGGCCTGCCTGCGCGAGCTCGGCTGCGACCTCGTGCAGGGCTACCTGTTCAGCCGCCCGCTGCCGGGCCCGAAGTTCTTCGAGCTGCTCACCGGCGGCGCCGCGCGCTGAGGCCGCTGCGGCAGGGCGTGCGGTGCGCGGTCACGCCGACGCCGCAGCCCGGCGCCGCCGCCGGGCGCGGCCCGCCACGCCCAGCAGCCCGAGCAGACCCAGCCACAGCGTGCCGGGCTCGGGCACCACGGCCACAGCGGCGGCGGCCGCGACCACCGTCGGCGGCAGCGACGGCACCGGCACGAATCCGCCGGGCAGCACGACGCCGTCGCGGACCGCCCAGGCGGCCGGTGGGGCCGCCAGCTCCGCATCGGCGACCCCGATCGCGCTGGCCGCCGGCGGGCGGCCGCCGAGCCAGGCGACACCCGGCGAACCCGCCCCGCCGCCGGCCACGGGCCAGGTGGCCCCGGGGCCGCCGTGGCCCGGCGCCGCCGCCCCGGCACGAGGGAGGTCGAGCGCCAGGGCCGGCAGCGCGGGGCCGGCCGGGTCCGCCGACACGGCCGCCGCGGGATCGGCGCCGCGCAGCGCATCGAAGCTCGGTCCCGGCGCACCGGCCCGCCAGGCCGCGCCATCGGGCGCAGCCTCGGCCGCATGGTCGCCGGCCGTCGCGGCCGCCGGAGCAGCCGCCCCGGGCAGGGCCGGCAGCGCGGCGACCGCCGGGGCCAGCCGCGTCACGCGGCTGACGTTGCGGCACACGGTGGGCACGATCAGGCAGTGCCCGGACTCGCAGTACACGAGACCACGCTCGACCATCGCGTCGCTCCAGCGCGAGCGGTCCACCTGGGCGCAGACGCGGCCGGCGCCGAAGTGCATGTCCCGGATCTCCGGCGCGTAGCGGGCGCTGCCGGTGATGCTGTCGCGCCGGATCGCCGCGATCTCGTCGTAGCGGAAGGCGACCATGCGCTCCTTGAGCCGCGCCCGCACCGGCGCGGGGATGTCCTCGTAACGGTCCACGGCGGCCGCCAGCGTGCCGCGGTACGGGTCGTGGCCGGGCTGGTTCCAGGCGCAGGACGCGCTGCGCGCCGCGGGGCCCGCGAGTGCCGCGGCGGAGGGCAGGAGCAGCAGGACGGCGAGCGTGACGGGCAGCATGACGGGTTGGGCGGCGGTGGCCGGGCGGTGACGGGGCGGGCGCATTGTCGAGTTGCATCGGCTGGGGCGGCTTGCATCCTCGCAATGGCTGCGATAGCCGGCCGAGCCCGCAAGTGCGCAGGACCGCCAGCCCGCCCCGGGGGGGCAGCAGACCGCCGGCCGACAGCGTCCAGAATCGGGGCCCCGACCCCCCTCGCGGCCCCGCGTGCACACCATGACCGAATTCACCCCCGTCCCCGCCCTGCTCGGCGGCCTGCTCGTCGGCCTGGCGGCCGTGATGCTGATGGCGCTCAATGGCCGCATCGCCGGCGTCAGCGGCATCGCCGCCGGGCTCTTCGCGCCGCGCGCCGGCGCGCAGCGCGGCTGGCGGCTGCTGTTCCTGCTCGGCCTGCCCCTGGGCGCGGCGCTGTACTCGCTGCTGTCGGCGGCGCTCGGCGGCGAGCTGCCGACGCTGCGCCCCCCACCTGGCGCCGCGGTGCTGATCACCGCCGGCCTGCTGGTCGGCTTCGGCACCGCACTGGCCGGGGGCTGCACCAGCGGCCATGGCGTGTGCGGGTTGGCGCGGCTGTCGCTGCGCTCGCTGGTCGCGGTGTTCGTCTTCCTGGGCTGCGGCATCGCCACCGTCTACGTGCTGCGCCACCTGCCGGGGGTGGCGTGACGGCCCGCCCGGGTGCTGCCTGGCTGCCGGGCCTGGCCGCGCTGGGCGCCGGCATGGTCTTCGGGGCCGGGCTGACGCTGGCGCAGATGACCGACCCGCGCAAGGTGCTCAACTTCCTGGACCTCGCGGGCACCTGGGACCCGAGCCTGCTGTTCGTGCTGGGCGGTGCCACCGGGCTGGCGATGCTGGCCTTCCGCTTCGTGCTGCGGCGGCCCATGCCGCTGTTCGACACACGCTTTCACCTGCCGGAGGTGACGGCGGTGGACGCGCGGCTGCTCGCCGGCTCGGCGCTGTTCGGCGTCGGCTGGGGCCTGGCCGGCTACTGCCCGGGGCCCGCCTTCGCATCCATCGGCCTGGCCAATGCCGAGGCGCTGTGGATCGTGCCGGCGATGCTGGCCGGCGCCGCGCTGCAGCAGCTGCTGCTGCCGCGGCGCTGAGCGGCGCGCGGCCGCGCCGCTCAGGCCGCGGCGGCGCGCGCGTCGATGCGGAACGCGCCCACGGTCGCGACCAGTTCCTGCGCCTGCGCGCTGAGGCTGGTCGCCGCGGCAGCCATCTCCTCCACCAGCGCGGCGTTGCGCTGGGTGTTCTGGTCCATCTGCGTCACCGCCTCGCCGACCTGCCCGACGCCGGCGCTCTGCTCGGCGCTGGCAGCGCTGATCTCGGCCATCAGGTCCGTCACGCGCCGGATGCTGGTGACGACCTCGTTCATCGTCGTGCCGGCGCGGTCCACCAGCTGCGAACCCTGCTCGACGCGCTGCACGCTCTCGCCGATCAGGCCCTTGATCTGGCGCGCCGCCTCGGCTGCGCGGCCGGCCAGCGTGCGCACCTCGCCGGCGACGACGGCAAAGCCGCGGCCCTGTTCGCCGGCGCGCGCCGCCTCCACCGCGGCATTCAGCGCCAGGATGTTGGTCTGGAAGGCGATGCCGTCGATGACGTTGATGATGTCGGCGATGCGGCGGCTGGACTCGCTGATGCCCTTCATCGTCTGCACGACCTGGGCCACGACCTGACCGCCCTGCGCCGCCACCGCGCTGGCGCCCTGTGCCAGCTGGTCGGCCTGGCGCGCGTTGTCGGCGTTCTGCCGCACGGTGGAACCGAGCTGCTCCATCGACGCCGCGGTCTGCTGCAGCGCGCTGGCCTGGCCCTCGGTGCGCGCGCTGAGGTCCTGGTTGCCCTGCGCGATCTGCGTGCTCGCCACGGCCACCGTGTCCGAGCCCTGGCGGACGCGCGAGACCAGGCCCACCAGGTTCGCCTGCATCGTGCTCAGCGCGCGCAGCAGCTCGGCCGCCTCGTCGCGGTCGTCGCGGCCGCGCGCCTGCAGCTGCCCGCTCAGGTCACCACCGGCGATGCGCGTCGCCGCCGCCACCGCGGCTTGCAGCGGCTGCACGATCGAACGGCCGACGGCCCAGGCCAGCCCCACGCCGGCCAGCAGCGCGACGAGCGCGCCGATGCCCAGGCCGATCTGGCTCGCACGCGCCGCGGCATCGGCGTCGGACTGCACCTCGGCCAGCAGCCTGGCCGCGCGCGCGGCCACCTCGTCGACCGACTTCAGGTAGGTCTGTGCCAGCGGGCGCAGCTCGCCGTCGACCGCAGCGGCGATGTCCGCGCCCTGCTGGCGGCGCTGGATCAGCGCTGCGCGCGCATCGACGTAGGTCCTGCGGTGCTGCGCCACGGTGGCCATCAGGGCCTTCGTGACCTCGTCGTCGACCAGCGCCTCGAGCTGCTTCTGGTCCTCGCTGATGGCCTTGGAGGTGGCGGCCATCTCCGTCTGCAGCCGCTGCTGGACGCCCGCGTCCTGCGTGTGCAGCGCGGCCGAGGCGCGCTCCCAGTTCAGCCCGATCTGCGAGGCCCAGCGCTGCGCCAGCAGGCTGCGCTGCAGGTTGACGGTGGCGATCTCGCGGCTGACGTCGCGGGCCTGGCCCAGCTGGGCGATGCCGACCACCGCGATCAGCGCGGTGATGGCCAGCACGATGCCGAAGGACAGCGCCAGGCGGGCGCCGATGCGAAAGCGGTTCATGGCGGGGTGCTCTCTTGCACGGGGTTCGGGAAACGCCGCCGACGGGCCTCCCGGCCCCGGCGACAGCCTGCGACGACGCTCGCCGACGTCGACTACCCGCCCGCTCCTGATGCGATCATTGCTCTGCCTTTCATCGGCCACGCCGGCGCCGACTTGAGCCCGCGACAGCGCGGTTCGGCGCGCGGCGCCGCGGCATCGTGCCCGCGCGCCGGCCTCACAATCGGCCGCACCCGGATGCCCCAGCCCCGCACCTTGACGACCCGACCCGCCGCGCCGGCAAGCGCGCCGCGCGCCGGCCACCGCGCATGAATGCCTGGACCATCGCCGCCACGGCGGCCGGCGGCGTGGGCCTGTTCCTGCTCGGCATGTCGATGATGACCGACGGCCTGAAGCTGGCCGCCGGCCCGGCGCTGGAGCGCATCCTGGGCGGCGCCACCCGCACGCGCGGGCATGCGCTGGCCTCGGGCGCGCTGGTCACCGCGGTCGTGCAGTCCTCCAGCGCCGTCACGGTGGCCACCATCGGCTTCGTCAATGCCGGGCTGATGTCGCTGGGCCCGGCGCTGTGGGTGCTGTTCGGCGCCAACGTCGGCACCACGATGACCGGCTGGCTCGTCGCGCTGGTCGGGCTCAAGTTCAAGATCGAGGCGCTGGCGCTGCCGATGATCGGCATCGGCGTCGTGCTGCGGCTCACCGGCGAGGGCACGCGGCGCGGCGCGCTGGGCTCGGCCGGCGCCGGCCTGGGCCTGCTGTTCCTGGGCATCGCGATGCTGCAGCAGGCCTTCGGCGGCCTGGCGGAGACGGTGCGCCCGCCCGCCGGCGAGGGCGTGCTCGCGGCGATGGCGCAGCTGGGCATCGGCGCGCTGCTGACGGTGCTGATGCAGTCCTCGAGCGCCTCGATGACCGTGGCGCTGACCGCGGCGCAGGGCGGCCTGCTCACGCCGCAGGGCGCGGCCGCGATGGTCATCGGCGCCAACATCGGCACCACCTTCAAGGCCATGCTGGCGGCCATCGGCGCGACGCCGAATGCACGGCGCGCCGCGGCGGCGCACGTCATCTTCAACGCGCTGACCGGCGTCGTGGCGCTGCTGCTGCTGCCCTGGCTGATCGACGCCATCGCCGCGATGCGCACCTGGCTCGGCCTGCCGGCGGACCCGGCGGCCAAGCTGGCGCTGTTCCACACCATCTTCAACGTGCTGGGCGTGCTGCTGATGTGGCCGCTGGCGGCACGGCTGACGCGCTGGCTGCAGCAGCGCTTTCGCGCCCGCGAGGAGGACGAGGCGCAGCCGCGCCACCTGGACGACAACGCGCTGGCGGTGCCCTCGCTGGCCGTGGAAGCGCTGGTGCAGGAGGTGGCGCGCATCGGGCATGCCGCGGTGCGCATGGCGCGCGCCGCGCTCGCCGGCGCCCAGGCCGGGGCGCTGGCGCGCGACGACTTCGTCGTCGGCCGCCTCGCCGAGGCGGCGGACCGCTTCGCCGAGCGCGTCAACCGCGGCGCGATGACGCGCGAGTCCGCGGCCCGGCTGGCCGCCACGCTGCGCGTGCAGCGCTACCACCGCAGCACGGCCGAGCAGGCGCTGCTGGCGGCGGCCATCGCGGTGCCGGCGCTGCCGGCGACGGCCGCGCCGGAGTGGCAGGCCTTCGTGCAGCGCGCCGATGCACTGCTGGCGCTGTGCGATCCGCTCGCCACGCCGGCCGCGCCGCCCACCGCCGGCGAGGTGGCCGCTGCGCTAGCCGCCGCGGAGTCGGCCTACCAGGCGCTGAAGGCCACGCTGCTGGCCGCGGCAGCCGGCGGCGGGATGGCGATCGCGCCGATGGAAGCCGCGCTGCGCCGCCTGAGCGCGCTGCGCCGCGCCATGCAGCAGGCGGCCAAGGCGCACCAGCACCGGCACGACGCCGACGCGCACCTGCGCGAGCGCGACGAGCTCGCGGACTGAGCGTCGCCCCGGGACCGAAGGCGGCGGCTCAGACCACGTTCAGCTCGCGCAGCGGCCGGCCCGCCAGCACACGCGCCCAGCCGAACTCCGACAGGTCCAGCGTGCGGAAGCCGCCGTGCACCACCAGCTCGGCCAGCGCGCGGCCCACCGCCGGCGCCTGCTGCAGCCCGTGGCCGCTGAAGCCGTTGGCGAACAGCAGCCCGTCCAGCGCCGGGTGCGCGCCGAGGATCAGGTTGTGGTCCAGCAGGTTCATGTCGTAGTGGCCGGCCCAGGCCGAGACGAGCCGCGCCGCCTCGAAGCCCGGCACGCGCGCCGCCAGCGCGGGCCACAGGCGGTCCTCCCACCAGTCCAGCGGCACGTCGAAGTCCTCGCTGTCCGGGTCCTCGTGCGCGCCCGGCGCGATGCCGCCGATGTAGCCGTCGCCCTCGGGCCGGAAGTACAGCCCGCTGGGGTCGATGACCAGCGGGCAGCCCGGCAGCCGCGCCGGGCTGCGGAAGTGGAAGACGCAGCGCTTGCGGGCGCGCACCGGCAGCTCGATGCCGGCGGCGCGCGCCAGCGCGGTGGCGCCGGTGCCGGCGGCGTTGATCACGGTGCCGGCGGCGACGTAGCCGCCGTCGGCGAGTTCCACGCCGACGACGCGCCGGCCGGCGCGGCGCAGCCCGCCGGCCGCCACCGCGCGGTAGGCCACGCCGAGCGACTGCGCCTTGCGCCGCAGGCCCTGCATCAGCGCGTAGGCGTCCAGCCAGCCTTCGCCGCTCTCGCCCAGCGAGCCGCCGGCCAGGTCGGCCGTCGCGAGCCAGGGAAAACGCGCTGCCAGCGCCTGCGGCGCGAGCAGCCGCACGTCGGCGCCCTCGGCGCGCTGCGTGCGGTGGTTGGCCTCCAGCACCGGCAGGCCCGCCGCACTGGCCAGGAACAGGTAGCCGCCTTCGCGGAAGCCGATCGCCGGCGCCTCGCCGTCCAGCGCCAGCCGTTCGGCGGCCTGGCGCAGGAAGGCGGTGCCGAACATCGACATGCGGATGTTGCCCGGCGTGCTGAACTGGTGGCGGATCGACGCCGCCGAGCGCGCGGTGGCGCTGTCGCGGTAGCTCGGGTCGCGCTCCAGCACCAGCACGCGGCCCGTGTAGGCCGGGTCGCTGGCCAGGAAATAGGCCGCGGCGCTGCCGACGGCGGCGCCGCCGACGATGACGACGTCGAAGGTCTCTGCAGGGCTCGTGGACATGGCGCCAGTGTCCCACGGCAGAATCGGCCGCAGCATGCACACCCCGGAGGCCGCCACCGCCCTGCCCTGCGTGCTGGACATCGAGGCCTCGGGCTTCGGCCGCGCCAGCTACCCGATCGAGGTCGGCTGGGTGCTGCCCGACGGCCGCGCGCGCTGCACGCTGGTGCGCCCCGCCGCGCACTGGACGCACTGGGACCTTGCGGCCGAACGCGTGCACGGCATCGCGCGCGCGACGCTGCTCGCGCATGGCCGTGCGGTGAGCGAGGTCGCGCACTGGCTCAACGACGAGCTCGGCGGCCACACCGTCTACTGCGACGGCTGGGCGCACGACTACCCCTGGCTGGCCGCGCTGTTCGAAGAGGCGGCGCTGACGGCGCAATTCCGGCTGGAGTCGGCCAGCGCACTGCTGCCCGAAACCCGGCTGGCGCAGCTGGACGCCGCGCAACGCCGTGCTCGCGCCGAGCTGGGGCTCACGCGCCACCGCGCCAGCAACGATGCCCGGGCGCTGCAGCGCGCGCTGGCTTGGGTGGCGGCGGGAGAGGCGCCGCGCTGAGCGGAGCGGCCCTGCGGCGGGCGACGCGCCTCAGCCGCCGCGCTCCTTCTCCTGCAGCAGCCGCCACATCACCTTGCCCGAGCCGCTCTTGGGCAGGCTGTCGGCAAACTCGACGATGCGCGGCACCTTGTAGGCCGCCATGTGCTCGCGCGCCCAGTCGATCACGTCCTGCGGCGTGGCGCCGGCCCGCGCCTCGGCGCGCGGCACGACCACCGCCTTGACGGTCTCGCCGCGGTAGGCGTCCTGCGCCGAGATCACGCAGGCCTCCTGCACGATCGGGCACTTGAACAGCAGCAGCTCGACCTCGCTGGGCCAGACCTTGAAGCCGCTGGCGTTGATCATGCGCTTGAGGCGGTCGGTGATGAAGAAGTAGCCCTCGTCGTCGCGGCGGCCGAGGTCGCCGGTGCGGAAGAAGGGCTTGCCGTCGATCTCGACGAAGGCCGCGCGCGTGGCCTCCGGGTGGCCCCAGTAGCCCTTGAAGACCATCGGCCCGTGGGTGACGATCTCGCCGGTCTCGCCGGCGGGCAGCTCGCGCAGCGTCTCGGGGTCGACGATGCGGCTGTCGACGCCGAAGATCGGGATGCCCAGGCACTGCAGCTTGGCGCGCTCCGGCGGGTTGGCATGGCTGGGCGCGGCCGTCTCGGTCAGGCCGTAGCCCTCGGCGAAGGTGATGCCGAACTCCTGCTGCAGCCGCTCGGCCACCGCCTGCGGCATCGCCGCGCCGCCGCCGGACAGGTAGCGCAGGCTGCTCAGGTCGAAGCTGCGGTAGCTGGGGCTGCCGAAGAGGTCGATGATCATCGTCGGGATGCAGGTCCAGTGCGTGACGCGGTGGCGGCTGATCAGCCGCCCGGCCAGTTCGCGGTCCCAGCGCGGCATCAGCACCACGGTGCTGCCGCCGTAGATCGGCGACAGCACGCCGTAGAGCATGCCGGTGATGTGGAACATCGGCACCACGCCCAGGCTCACGCTCTCTGCGCTGCCGTGGCCCCACAGGCCGCCGCCCACGGTATTGGGCATCAGCGTGCGGTGCGTGTGCATGCACCCCTTGGGCAGGCCGGTGGTGCCGCTGGTGTAGGGCAGCAGCGCCAGGTCGTCGGGCAGCGCGGTGTGCGGGCCGGGGGCGTGGCCGGCGGCCAGCGCGTCGGGCCAGCGCGTCACGGCGGCGTCCAGGCCGGCGGGCAGCGGCGGGTCGGCGCGCAGCCAGTCGAGGATCGCCGGCACCGGGGCCTCGTCGGGGTCGACCTGCTCGGGCATCGCGTCGGCATAGCGCGTGACCAGCAGCTCGCGCAGCCGCTGCGCCGCCGACAGCCGGCCATCCGCCTCGGCCACGATGGCGGCCCCGTCGGCGCTGCAGATCGCCACCCGCGCGCCGGCATCGGTGATGTAGTGGCCGAACTCGTCGGCGCGGTTCATCGGGTTGACGGGCACCACCACCGCGTCGGCGCGCTGCACCGCGTAGAAGGCGACGACGAACTGCGGGCAGTTCTGCAGGAACAGCAGCACGCGGTCGCCGCGCTCGACGCCCCGGGCCTGCAGCCAGCCGGCCAGCGCCAGCGCCTGCGCATGCAGTTCCGCGAAGCTCAGGCTGCGGCCGAGGAAGCGGTAGGCGGCCTTGTGCGGATAGCGGCGCGCGCTGACCTCGAGGTTGAACCACAGCGTGGTCTCGGGGATGCACAGCGCCGGGGGCAGGCGCGCCGGCCAGGCGGCCGCGTGGGGTCGGGGGTCGTCGGTGGCGGACATCGGCATGGCCGCGGCGCCTGGGGCCGCAGCGGCTGGGTGGTCAGCCCCGGGTGTAAGGCCTGCGTGGCGCGCTGTCATCGCGCCTTACCCGCAGCGACCCTGTCACCTGCGCGTCGCCGGGTCGTTGATCGCGCTCCTGCGCCAGGCCAGGCAGTCCGCATGGCCCTGGAACTGCGAGCGCAGGCACTCGCGCTCCATGCAGGCGAAATGGCTGAAGATGTTGCGGCCGGCGCACCGTGCCTCGGGCCCGGCGACCGCGGTCGGCACCGGGCCGGGCGTCGGCGCCGGTGCCGGCGCGGGTGCCGGCGCCGCCGGGGCCGGTGCCGGCGCGACGGCCACCGGCGGTGG